>JAHFOP010000013.1 GCA_023261605.1 Candidatus Moraniibacteriota bacterium | reverse complement strand
ACATTCCCGTGCCATATTACACAAACGAACTGGCCGCTCGATTGGTTGTCCACTCGAAAGAGGCGGCAAAAGATTGCACAGTACTTGAAGGTTGCGATACGATGACCGGCGGGCTGGAATAGTGTCCTGTCGGCGTCAGTGAAAGCGTAGAAGTCGCAACAGAAAGATTATTCGTCTTATCTCTAGAACGAACATAATAATAATACAGCTTACTTTCCAACTCTGTATCTACATAAGCAGATCCAGTAGTGGTCGCGGCTTCAGTAAAGTTCACCCCATCTATTGATCGATATATCGTATAACCGGCGAAGTTACCGCTATCATAACTTTGGGGAACCCCCCACTTTATAGCAATGCTATACTCTTGTGCCTCCCTATCAGAAGTATCAAAGATTTGCATATTAATTGGTGGACCAGGTGCGGTGGTCTTAGCATAGAAATCCACAGTTGCTGGATGATCCCAGTCTACGTCATTCGGGTTAGTTCTATTCCCTCCTTCGTTCATCGCCACCACGTACATAGTGTTTTTCCCAAACTGCGTTGCAAATGGGCCGGGGCCGGCGGCGCGCGTTGTAGTTTCTATGGAATTAAAAGGTGTCGGCAGATAATTTACCGAATAAAAGTATGTCAACTTATCAGCATCTCCCGCGTGAGAAAGCGGCACATCCCATGTGAACGTAAAGCTGTTCACTTGATTGTCTGTGTTATTTGGGGAAGCGACCAAATTTTGCGGAGGAGAAGCCGCTCCGCCGGAATAGAAATAGTCCATCGTAATAGGAGTTGAAACATTGCCAGCATTATCCACCGCGCGCAGATAGAAGGTGTTTTTATTGGCTTGATAAGGCGCAGCTGATTGCGATACAGCAAATGGATCCACAATGTCATGCCACACATTCGAGGCATCTCCGCCGGTCCGGTATTGAAATTTGGCCACGCCCGAATTAGCGTCGCTTACATTACTGGACCAGGTAAAAATATACGTGTCCGCCGAAGAATACCCTGCAGGGCTAACTGTTATGTCAGAAGGATTGGCCGGGGCCGTATTATCAAATTTATAAGTGAAAGCGTCATAATTATCAGCCGGAAACATACCCGCGTTGTCCACGGCTTTTATTTTCAGATAATAATCTTGACCAGAAACCATGCTGGTCGGAGTAAAGCTCGTTCCTGTTTGAAAAGTTCCGTTGGCATATGGATCCACGCAATCAGCCGCGATTCCAAAACAAACGTAATAACCCGCCACACCTGAGCCACCAGTATTATCCACCGCACCTCCAGCAGTATTGGCAGCAGGCCATTCAAAATATGGGGTGGAATAATTATACCAAGTATTATCCGCAAGTAAGCTAGTCTTGGCATTGGTATCATAAACAGAAATGCTCGTAGGATTGGCCGGAGCGGAAACATCTTGATAATAGTTTATGGATAAATCATCCACCCGTGGAGAATATATTTGATCAGAAGAACTAAAAATCATTTTGATTTGAATATATTCGTTCGATGAAGAGTTCATGGAAAAGGTGTGTGTATTTCCCAAAGAATGATCCTCTGAAACATCTGACCAATCTCCCCAAGTAGATCCATTGGATGAAGTTCTGGTTTGAATTTCCAGCGCAGTATTGACCGGCAAAGTATAATTGACTTGCAGGTTAGCAAATTTATACGCTTGCAAAAGATCAATAGGTTCAGAAGTATATGTTCCTGTTTTAACAAAGCCGGTTGCATTCGTACCTGAGCCAATAATATAACTATATAATCCATCCGGGAAAGTTGTTCCACCACCAGCACCAGAAGTAAACCAATTTTTATTATTTGAACTCACACCCCAACCACCTGTTGTCACTTGGGCCGGAATATTAGCACTGGATAAATTTTCCCATGCTCCCGGAGCGCTCTGAGAAGTGCTATATCGATAATAATTATTGGTATTGCCTCCTCTGGTTAGGTATATATAGCCATCTTTACCATCGACCAGACCGGAGCCTGAATTCGCTCCTCCAGGAAGAACGCCGAGCGTTGACCATGACCCTCCGGAAAATTTACAGTTAGTCGTGGCTCCTGCGCCTTGCGTTCTGAAAATTGTCCCTCCCACATACAGAATCTTACTACCGTCACCACTAGCGCAACTTCCCACCACGCTCATAACACTCCAGCGTGAACCAGCCACTCCTTGTGTGTCATATTTCCACCAAGTGGCCACTCCATTGCCTTGCGTTAAATAAATATATCTGGAACCATCATACGTCATGGATGAACCCAGCCACACCTGACCCAATGGTCGATCAGTGGTAATTTGTGACCAAGTATTGGTAACGATATCGTATTTAAAGAAGTATGGATTTTGCGTATCCGTACCTGTCCTTCTCGTTCTAATTGTATTGCCGGAAACATAATAAATAGCATTTTCTGTTCCATTGTATAAGATGCTTGCTCCATTTCCGGCACCCATCGGTAATTTGGAAAGAGCAGTGAAAACACCGGTCGAAGAATTATATTTGCCAAAAGTATTATCAAAGCCTCCTCTTTCTATATATATATTACCGCCACCATCATCGGCCATCGAAGCTCCGTTTGCGTAAGGGAAATATACCGTCCCATTAACATTCGTATTGCCAAAAAAATTATGATTAGGAATTTCCCAGGTATTATCCACTGTATTATATCTATAAAAAGTAGTGTATGTGCCTCCTCTGGTCACATACATATAGCCGTTATAGAAAGCAAGGGATGCTCCATAGGAGATGGTGGCCGGCGCGTCCGGCAAAAACGACCACGCATTAGTGTTGATATCATATTTCATAAATTTCATACGTGAAGTTCCCGCCAAAACATAAATCGTATGATCTCCATCGAAGGACATACTGCCTCCGTCGTAAGACCCTACTGGCGCCGCCGAAAGAGATGTCCAAGTATTGTGAGTTTCGCCATGTCCTCCATCATCCTCGACGGAATATTTAGCAAAATATGGATAGTAATTGCCTTGCATTACATACATATTGTTTCGTCCATCATAAATTCCATCCGCTCCTTCGTATGTCTTTTGTCCGTCAACCGTATTGGGGTTGCCAAATTGAGCGTTAGCCAATTGAGTCCATTGCGAACTGCAGTCTCCGCCTTGTCCGTTGCAAGTATCATAACGATAAGTAGCATCGTCATTCCCCGGCATAGCGTAAATGTAACGATTGCCATCATATGTAAGGATGGAGCCGTAATCGAAATTTTTCGGCGCGTCATCAATCTGCGTCCATGTGGCATTGGCGATGGAATAGCGCCAGAAAGTCGGCGTGGTCACCCCTTTTGTTGCATATAAATATCCCGGTGGTCCAGCCACAATCGTTCCTCCATTATTTACTGCCGATGGAGCAGCCGCCACTTCGGTCGGATTAGCCGTTGAATTTAGCCAAGTATCAGTTTCTATTTCATAGCGCATGAAGATTAACTGATTATTTCCTTGGAAGGTATAGATACAATGATTGCTGCTCATTTGAGACTGTCCTGCTGCCTTACATCCGGCCACTGCTTCTTGGCTGCCTGTATAGGTATAGTATGGGGAAGCGGATAATCTAGTTTGATTCCAAAAACCGGAGGTATTGGACAAACGCATTGATCCATCAACAGCCGAATATGACACTTTCCCACTATCAAAATCAGCGCCGGTTTTGTTGAAATCAGCTTGTAGTGTTTTGGTTAATGTTTGTGGTGGAGAAACGCCTTTGTATTTATAAGTAAAAGCTGACCAAGCGTCTGACACTAATCCATTGTTATCTTTGGATTTTACAATTAAGTAGTATGTACCAAAAGGATTAACCGGGCTCGTATCATAAGACATCGCCTCATTTACTGAATAATTGTTGGCAGTTTGATACGTTCCATCAGTAGCCGGATTAGCTGCGCTGTTTTTTCCCCAATAAACATAATATCCAGCCACTCCGGAACCATTATCCGCTCCAGCTGTCCAAGAAAAATAGGGGTGTTCATAAGCATATTCCGTATTATTTACTATATCTGACCCACTTGTTTGTTGAGATTTCGACACCAGAGAATTTGGAATGGATGGATTCACATCACTCGAAGCGTAAGAAATAGTATAATCATTGACTGTTGGGGTACTCGCTCCGTCACTTGTAGCCAGCGTAACCTTTATCCAAGCATATCTATTGATTGTCAGATCACTAATCACTCCGTCGGTTACATCGTGCCAAGAAGAACAAGTTCCGCCATCTGAATTAGTGCAAAGCTCATATTTTGTCGCAGTATTGGTCGGTTTATTTTCATTGAAGGTAAATGACGTTCCACTGGAAACTTGCCCGAGATCAATCTTTTGGCTGGTATATGTATACGTTCCAACTATTGGGAAATTGGTAGCAGGAACGGTATAGCTCCACATATCAGGGAGAGTCTGTCCAGCTGTCGCATATAATGAAGAGCTACCGGAATACTCAATTGAAGCGCCATTATATGGCCCTCTATCAAATGTGTATTTTTGATTGTTCGGCAACCTTCTCCAAATATTTGTAGAGATTGTATATTCCCATGTTTCATTTTTATATAATCCAGCCAAAGCATATATCTTTCCATTAGCGCTATCATATGTCATGTCATCTCCATAATATTGCGAAAATGGAGTGGCAGACAAAGTTGACCAAGCGGCTCCATCATATTTTAGAAAAGTTGTTTCACCATCTCCCAACATCACATAAATGTTAGTTCCATCGGAAACCATTCTGCCTCCAGTATTAATATAATAGGTTGTAGTGGTGCCACCAGCTGCAGTTGTCATGGGAATCGCCGCCGACCAACTTGTGCCATTATATCTATAAATATTCTGGCTTCCATTGCCGGGCATGTAATACATATTTGTCCCTTGAAAAGCGACACTGGCGCCATCGGCTGGAGCGACTGGCGGCGCCGGTGACATATTAGTCCATGTCCCCGCTGTTCCTCCACTATAGATAAGGATATTAGCCCCCCCGATGCGAGGATAATAAAGTGTTCCATTGGCTGGGTTAATCGCTCCTTTTACATCATTATTTGGGGAAATAGGCAGTACTGTTCCAGTGGTCCAAGAATTATTAGCTAAATTATAAACAGAAAATCCAGTTGTCGCTCCGCCTTGGACGGCATAAATATAATTGTTTCCGCCATAGTTCTGGTTCCAAACCAAGTCCCCGCCCGTGCCGATATTCATCAGTGTTCCAGCCGTATTTTGCATCTGCTTGGGTCCGACCCATTTTTGTCCGGCCACTGCGTCTGGATTGAATTTCCAAAGATCAGTTGTTCCATTGGCTCTAAAAGCGTAGATATAATTGTCTGTTGTATTCAAAGTTAGAGAGCCATAGTTAACCGCTTGTGGCGTCATATCCGCGGTCAGCGCCGACCAACTATTCCCCACGATATTATATTCCAAAATATCATTTGTTCCATTGGAACGCATGAAGTATAATTTCCCATTTCGATAAACTCCTCTTTGTTCATTCCCAAAAGTACAAGCCGCATTGCCTGCTACAGTACAAGTTGAAGGCAATTGGGTCGGTGTCGTATACCATTTGTGCCCGTTGATATCATATCGGTAAAAATTTTGTGTACCACCACCCCTGATTAAATATAAATTTCCATCCTGTCCATTCACGATGTCTGCTCCTGTTCCAACAGCCAAAGAAATCGGCGGCCGATTTATCCAATTATTGGAAGTGGTGTCATATTCCCAAAAATCCGTGCTACCATTCCCTCTGACGACAAAAATACTTGTTCCATTTCCTTCCATAGCCGCGCCTGTCCACGGGGTATCAAGCATGTCAGTCAGTTTAGTCCATGAATTTGATGCGATATCATAGCTATAAAATTTCTGAGAATAGCCACCAAACATTGCATATATTTTTCCAGTGCTAGTAAGATACGTCAAATCAGCCCCATAAAATGCTGGCTGGGGCAAGGTCGCCATTGAAGACCAAGTGTTTTTCAGCGTATCATATCTCCAAAAAGCACTCCCAGAATAACCTCTAAAAACATAAATATAATCACCCACCATAACAGAACTGTGTCCAAAACTGATGACATCCTCTGGTGGCGCCCAGGTGCGAGCAGCCCATGTACCACTTGGTTCCAATTGAATCGAGTCAGTTGAATTTTGGGTAGTCACTCCGGAAAATTGCCCAAGATCCCAATCGGCTTTTGAAGTTACCGTGACTGACTTGGGAGCACAAAGAGCTGCTGGAAAAACACCATACACCACCGCAGCAATAGCCGCAATCGCAAGCGTGCGATAGGAAAATTTAAAGCCCGTTTTGAAAAGTCTTTTTAGAACCTTTTTCGTGAGGCATATCGTTTTTTCTAAACGCAAATTCCAAGAATAGGTACTGCCCAATTCTTTCTTATCTGCCTGCACCAAAGAAACATACTCCTCAAGTGTTTGTTTTATAAAAAATTCACCTTCTCTTTTTTCCGAGAATTTCCAAGCTTTAATAGTCCTCAGAATACTTGCCTCATTTGATTGCGTTCTTTTTTTAGTTTTAGCGCTGGGCGTGATAATTCTAGTTTTTCTTGTTTTTTTGATTTTTGGAACGTCAAAAGGCTGTTTCTCTTGGGCGGAAACTGTTTTTATCGATTTTTTGGAGGTTTTTTCAACACTCCTTTTTTCTTTTTTTGTTTTTTTGTTGTGCAACATCCAGAAAGTAAAGAAAAAGATAACAAACCGAGCCGTTTGCTATCTCACCCCACCTAAATCATACTTCTATATTAACACATTTTATTGCTTTTGTTAAGCAAAAAACCATTTTTTTCACAGCTCCTTTTTCTTCTTTATTTTTAGCTTTAAATAAGCCTCTTAAATCACAAATTTTATCTTACTCCCCACCTGCTTTCGTAGGTCTTTTTCGTGTACATATTTTTTGTCATTTATTTTTTCATATTTTAGCGAAAGTAATTTTCTTTTTTGCTCGCATAAGCTATTTTTTGTATTTTTCCAAAAGTTATCCACAGTTTTTACCAAAATAAAAATCCCCTCTACGGGGATTCCTATTTTATCTGAGCGGGTAGGGGGAATCGAACCCCCCTCCTCAGCTTGGAAGGCTGATATAATAGCCACTATACGACACCCGCCCGCCTAGTTTGCTCACTTTAATATTTTGACCCAACTGTTTATCACTATTTCCGTTAAATTCTTAGTTGGGACTTTCTAATAAAATAAGCAAACTTGGTGGGCACGCCCCATTCGACAACTATACTAATATTACATAAATATTTTTAAAAATCAAGAGTGGCTGGAAAAATCAACCCCACTGACCATTTTTGGTCAAAAAAATAAAGGCCTGCGGGAAACTCGTTCCTGCAGACCTTTTTTATTCTCCGGTTTTTATTTTTTCATATTATCTTCCTCTGGCAGGAAGAAAACAAAATTAGAATTGCCATCTGGCGTGACTTCATACCAGATTTCACCACCGTATCCGCGAACAATTTCCCTGCAAAGATACAGTCCCATGCCGGAACTGCCAGAACCGCTTTCGCCAATGTCGAAAATTTTCTCCCGCATTTCCGAAGGGATCTCGTCACCCACATTATAAACATTTATCAAACAGCCACCCTCTATCCTTCTGAATCCGTAAGCGATTTCCCTATCAGGATAAGTATGTCGAATAGCATTGGAAATCAGGTTTCGCAGGACTGTTTTTATGTCTCTAGCCGCCCAAAAGGTAACAGCGCCCACTGGAATTGCTCCCATACTATAGTCAACCCAAACACCCTTCCCTGTCATCTCATGGTAAAATTCTTCGAACAACGAGTCAAAAATGTTTCGTAAATCCAGAAGCTCTCTCTTTAGTCCGCCTGCCGAAATCATCTGACTAGATTCTGCCAAATATTCTTGCAACATATTACTTGTCGTAGTTACCAACCGATTAGCCTCCGCTAACATCTCCCCTGCCGCCTCGTTTATCACTGCTCCGCGCCTACCCTTTAAGAGACTTTTTATTGTGCCACCAATAATAAAAAGATTTTTTTGTGGATCATGCGAAAGTCTCGCAATTACACTTTCGAGATGCCGTTCTAGCTTTTTTTTCTCGGTAATGTCGCGAGAGATGCCAATAATCCCGATGATTTCGCCGCTTTCATCATCAATCCAAGGAAATTTAGTAACTGACACCCATGCCGTGGTTCCATCCAAACGAGTTAATTCCTCCTCCTGATTGATAATCGGATCGCCTGTCTGCATAACGCGCAACTCATCATCATGGCATTTTTGCGCCTCCTCCTTTTTTAAAAAAAGGCTAAAATCACTTTCCCCAATAATTTCCTCCCATGAGTCTCTGTACTTTCTGGCCTTAGCGTCACTAACCCGCTCAAAAATGAATTCACCGTCTACAAGTCTTTTAAAAAAAACAGAATCCGGCGTATAACGCAAAAGCGCCACCATTGCCTCTTGTAATCCAGCCATATTTCACCCCCTCTAGTTACTATATAGATTTATTGATTTATATTCTTTTTTAAAAAAACTGCTGTATTTCGGAACTATTCATACTACAATACATCTTTCTTTTTGTCCAGTTTTTTGCGCCTAGATTTGACAGCTCACTTCAAGCCTGCTATCTTAAAGGACTGCTAAATTTAAGTCATTTCTAGGCAATTATCTCGACCCTATGTCGCTACTCCCGCAAGAACAATTCAAAAATTTCTTGGAAAATTCTAAAGAAGTGCTCCTTCTGATTCCAGAAAATCCCAGCGCGGATGCCGTCGGCGCATCTTGGGCACTTTATCATTTCTTGGAAAAAAAGAACATCCGGCCAACCATCGCCTTTTCCAATCATTTGTCACCTAAATTCAGTTTTCTCGCAAAACCAGAGCGCATCCTCACTGAAATTTCCGGCGCGCGTGATTTTGTTTTGTCTTTTGACACAACGCGCAATAAAATCATTAGCCTGCGCCAAGAAGAAAAAGAGGGGCGGTTCAACATTATGGTCACGCCCGAAAAAGGTTCTGTCGATCCACGTGACTTTTCTTTCATCCTGGCCAAGTTTAAATATGACTTGGTGATAACGCTGGACACACCTGATTTGGAAGGTCTGGGCAAGCTTTATGCCGATAATACAGATTTGTTTTTTGAAGTGCCCGTAGTCAATGTCGATCATCACAGTGGCAATGAAAATTTCGGGCAGATCAATTTAATCGACATTACAGCATCATCTTCTTCGGAAATCCTAGCTAACTTTTTGGAAACTTTCTATGATGAACTCCTGGATGAGAATATCGCCACTTGCCTCATGACCGGGCTCATCGGAGCAACAGAAAGTTTCCAACGAAAAAACACCACGCCTAAAGCGCTTTCTCTGGCGGCGACTCTCATGAATCGCGGCGCCAATCAGCAAGAAATTATCCGCTGGTTATACAAAACTCAGCCATTGCCAATCTTGAAACTATGGGGTCGTGCTATGGCTAAGATAAACTTGGAAAAAAACATTCATTTGATTTGGGCGGAGATTACTATGGAAGATTTTGTGCAAAGCCGCTCGAAACTCGAGGATTTACCGCTGATTTTGGAAAAGTTGGAAGAAAATTATAGTGATGGTAGGATTTTTATGCTCCTGCATAATGACACCCCCCAGTCTTCCATCGCCCTTATAAAAACAGCTGACACGGAAACCTCGCAAAAAATATATGCCAATTTTGAAAGCACTTTCATTCACGGATTTTTGCAAATCAAAATCCAAAATTCCAACTTAAGCGAAGTCGGCCGAGCCATCACTGAGAGGATAGGCAAAATATTTGAAAAAAACATACCTCTTGAGTTTAAAAGTTAATCCTGCAGTCACAAATTCAACAGTCAAACAACCGCAACACATTCGGGTTGTTTTTTTATTTTTTTATTCCCAATTTTTGTGGTAAAATAAGGGTGTAAACTTTTCAAATTCAAAAACATGGTTAAAATTCTCCCCAATAAGGTCATCGACTCGGGTCAAATAGAGAAAGAAATCCAAGCGCAAAAAGTTCTGACAAGTTTTCGCAAAAGGGAAGAGGAAGAGATTGCTTCCGCTTATGCCGCCGGATTGAATCTGCCCTACATCGACATCAATCTTGTTCCTATCAGCACGGACGATATCCGTATTTTGAAAGAAGCTGATTCTCGCCAATTTGAGATCGCCGTCATCCACTTCAGAGGCAAGCTGGCCAGTGTGGCCGCCATTGATCCGACGCGTGAAGACACTCGGGATTTTTTGGAAAAACTAACGGATGAAAATGGTTGGAAAATCAAATTGATCGTTGTTTCTCGCACCAGCATGGAGCGCCTTTGGGAAAAATATAAACAAATTGTTTTTGTGGATATCTTGGACAGGATGAGCCTGAACATGAGCGCGGAAGATTTGGCGGGCTTTGAAGATGAAATGAAAGACTTGCTCACCCTTAAAAGTCGTATCACAGAATTACCTACCACTAAAATTTTAGACATCATGTTGGCAGGCGGATATAAGCTGGGTGCAAGCGACGTCCATATTGAACCACAAGAAAAGGAAATTCGTTTGCGCTATCGCATCGACGGTGTCTTGCAAGATGTCGCCTATTTACCCCTCAATGTTTTCCACAGCATCATTTCCCGCATCAAGATGATGTCCGGCATGAAAATCAATTTGCGCGAAATTGCCCAAGATGGAACTTTTGAGATCAAACTGGCAGAGAAAAAAATTGCGTTGCGCGTTTCTGTCATCCCCAGCAGTTTCGGAGAATCGGTCGTGATGCGACTCCTCGATCCAGATTCAATTGCTGTCAGCGTGGACAGCTTAGGTCTGCAAGGCTTGGCTTATGAAATCGTGCAAAAACAAATGGAAGCGCCAAATGGCATGATTTTGAACACCGGTCCGACCGGCTCAGGTAAGACTACAACACTTTATGCCATCATCAATAAGTTGAACACGCCCGATGCTAAAATCATCACTGTGGAAGATCCAATTGAATATGAACTTACAGGTATTTCACAAACGCAGATAGAAAAATCCAAAGGTTACACCTTTGCTACGGGTCTGCGCGCCATTGTGCGGCAAGATCCGGACATCATTCTCGTCGGAGAAATTCGCGATGATGAAACCGCTGACATTGCCATCAATTCCGCCCTGACGGGTCATTTGGTTCTGTCTTCTCTTCACACCAATAACGCCATGGGAGCCATCCCTCGCCTCGTTGAACTGGGGGTGAAACCGACACTTTTGTCACCGGCCGTCAACGCCATCATTGGGCAAAGATTAGTGCGGAAACTTTGCACTTGCAAAGAAGCTTACGCTCCAGCTAAAGAATCAATCGAATCTATCAAAAAAGTTTTATCCATCATTTCCCCTAAAGCCAAAGTTGAAATTCCCAAAAACATTGAGCAACTCTACCGTCCCAAAGGTTGCATAAAATGTAACAACTTGGGCTACAAAGGACGAATCGGAATTTTTGAAGTGTTGACCATCAATGAAGACATCGAAAAATTGATTTTGGAAATGGCCGGTGAAACCGAGTTGGCAGTGGCCGCCATCGAGGGAGGCATGATCACCATGCTTCAAGACGGAATTTTGAAAGCTGTTTCGGGCATCACTTCAATAGATGAAGTGGAACATGTTACAGGGCAGGGAGAATTTTTGGAAAATATTTATGAGAAACTAATGGCGGCCACTTTGGGACGCGCCATCGTTATCAGCAAAGATAATTTTGAAGCAGCTGCTTCCAATATAAAAAATTTCAAAGATTTTCAAAAAATCATCGACTCTTCCAAAACGCAAGCTGTCACAAGAATAATTTTCGCAGCCGCACTCATTCTGCGTACGGGGGATATTCATATCGAACCGGAAGCTGACGTTGTGAAAATTCGTTTTCGTATTGACGGCATCCTGCAAACAGCTGCCCTTATTCCCAAAAATGAATATCCGAGCTTTCTGGGAGAAATCAAAATCCTTTCCGGAGTCAAGTCTCAAGTGCGCCAAGGCGTGATCGACAGTCGCTTTTCCATAAAATTCGACGACGAAATTAAAGATGCTCCCGAAAGAATGGTTGATGTGCGTGTTTCCATTATTCTGGGTGGATACGGAGAAACAGTAGTTCTCAGGCTTCTTTCTAAGGCTAACTTGGAATATGATCTTACCAAGCTCGGCATCCGTAAGGAAAATCTGGAGCGCATCATGGCGGAAGTTGCCAAGCCCAATGGCATCATTCTCAACACTGGTCCGACCGGCAGCGGAAAAACCACCACCCTTTATTCTATCCTACAACATCTCAACAAACCCGAAGTGAAAATCATTACTGTGGAAGATCCGATTGAATATCAAATGGAAGGCATTCTGCAGACTCCGGCTGATGGCAAAGACGGCTACACCTTTGCCACGGCTCTTCGTCAACTTTTGCGCCAAAACCCGGACATCATGATGATTGGTGAAATTCGAGACGATGAAACTGCAAACGCTGCCGTGCAAGCCGCCCTGACGGGGCACCTCGTTCTCTCCACCATTCACACCAACAATGCCGCGGGAGCCGTGGCTCGCATGGAAAACATGGGGGTCAGTAATCAAGATATCGCGACGGCCGTGAATGCCTTCGTTGCCCAACGGCTGGTTCGCCGACTTTGTGAGTGCAAAGAAAAAGTCACTCCCACCGCCGAAGAAAAAGTCAAAATGGAAGCGGTTCTCAAAACCATTTCGCCCGCATCAGGCGTGGCGATTCCGAAGATCGAAAATATTTATAAACCAAAGGGCTGTGACAAGTGCAACGGCATTGGATACCATGGCCGCATGACAGTGAGTGAAGTTTTCCAACTCTCACGAGAAATCCAAGAACTCATCATTCGCGGCGCCATCACGATTGAATTGCAAGACAAGGCCGTAGAACTCGGCATGCTCACCATGGCCCAAGACGGCATCCTTCATGTTCTGGAAGGTGAAACAACCATTGAAGAAGTGGAGAGAGTGACGGATTTATAAATTTTATTTTTGAGAATTATAAAAAGGCATTGCCGAGTAAATACAACGGCAATGCCTTTTTTGTTCGAGAAGAAACGAGGTTGTCAGGGTGATTTTCCACCCAATAAATCGCCCACCTCTTTGAAAAAGTCCCAGGCAAGGGCGCTTTCGGTCTTGGCACAGGCTAGCTTCGGCTGGTATGACGAGCCCGTTATCTTACTGAAGTCAGTATTGTACGAAACGACAACACTTTTTCCGTTAGGATAGATCTCTACACGCGCCTTCACTAAGACCCGGATGACATCCTCAGTAACATCGGACGGATTTGGATTTCTAACAGCTAAATTCTCCGTATATATTTCTCCAAATCTATTCTCCCTTAAATCGGAGAATCCCTGTTTCCGAAGAGCAACACCTACAGCCTTCCTCGCCTCATCAAAAGACCTATCATATGCTTTTAATTTTGGCACATTCTCGGGAATATTTTCCGGAACGCTAATATTTTTTTCACCCTGCACAGACTTGTCATGCGCAGGCTGAGTGGCACAGCTGGAAAGCAATACTGCAACAACAAATACGCACCTCCATAATTTCTTCATCTTTTTCTCTCCTTGTGTAGCGCAGTTATTTAGTTTGATATTACAAAAGGCATCCTAATTACTAGCAATGCCTTCCCTCTGCCCAAAGATATCATTGCAGATTTTTTTGGTAAATTATTTCTGGTGGCCTTGAATCATCTAGGAGCACCAATTTCAAGCCACCACTCTTAATTTTGTAAATAACGATGTGGACAACGGCTTTATTATTCGCAACTATGTCCGGCTGACTGCTGTCCAATTGAGGATCAAGGTTCCATCCAATGGATTTTGATCGTACAGAAAAATACTGCACCACATATTCAAAGTCCTTGCACTGCCTTACTACATACAGCGCCTCCTCCTTTGAAGAATGATGGTCTCTGCAACTGGACAAAAACGGTACCACCAATAGCACAGCTACAAACAGTATTACTCTTTTTTTCATGAACATTCTCCTCTGTTGTATTTTTCAGTGAATCTATTCACCGTCATTTCATATCCGACACACACTAATTTGCAGGCAAAAAATCGAACTAGGAGCCCGAAAAAAGGAACAAAATCGAGGAATGGTCGAGCCGAAACCCAGCCACCCATGTCTTGAAAAAAGTTCCCATATTGATGACAAAAGATAGAAGTCACCAATTGCCTGCAATTTACTGCTAGCCATCTATTCAGCCAAAAATTGGCTAAATTGGATGACTCTGGAGCATAGCATAGCTTGGTTTTTTTGTCAAGCGGTGTTAGAATAGGACTATATTAACATCGCCTATGATTACCACCTCAATTGAACAACCTGATGACATCCAATTTGACGAAACTTTGCGACCGCAAACTTTCGGCGAATATGTCGGACAAGAAAAAGTCAAAAAAAATTTGGACATATTGATTCAAGCGGCCAAGCACCGCGGCGAAGCCATTGAACATGTGCTTCTATACGGCCCGGCCGGTTTAGGCAAAACCACTTTGGCCAACATCATTGCCAAAGAACTGAATGTCAACATCAAAACCACTTCTGGTCCGGCCATCGAACGCGTCGGCGATTTCGGTTCCATTCTCACTAATTTGCAAGACGGCGATATTTTGTTTATCGACGAGATCCACCGCCTCAACAAATCCATCGAAGAAATCCTTTACCCCGCCATGGAAGATTATAAATTGGACATTATCATCGGAAAAGGACCGTCTGCACGCACCATCCAATTGGATCTGCCCAAGTTCACCTTGATTGGTGCCACCACTAAACTCGGTTCGCTTTCCAATCCTTTGCGCAATCGTTTCGGTGCCATTCATCGCTTGGAATTTTACACCAATTCAGAAATCAAAAGGATCTTGGAGCGCTCCGGTCGAATTTTGAACGTGAACATTGATGACTCGGGCTTGGAAAAAATTTCCACCTGTGCGCGCGCCACGCCACGCGTCGCTAATCGACTTTTGAAACGTGTGCGAGATTTTTCACAAATAAAAAATCATGCTACAATCAATGCAACGGTTGCCATCGAAGCCTTGGAAATGATTGATGTCGATCCCCTCGGTCTCGAACCAGCAGACAAACATATTCTCACCACTATCATTGAAAAGTTCGGTGGCGGACCCGTGGGTCTTGGCACGATTGCCGCGGCCACTTCGGAAGAAATCAAAACCATCGAGGAAGTTTACGAACCTTATCTCATCCAAATCGGTTTTCTCACTCGCACTCCGCGCGGACGAATGGCGACAGAAGCTGCTTATGCGCATCTAGGAATTAAATATACGCCCAAAGATGGCGCCCTGTTCTGAAAACACATCACCTAGCTACTTTGAACATTTGGATTTTAGTCATTTGAAATTTATTTACTATGCCCTACTTTATTATCCTCGCTCTCTATGCCATCATTCTTCTTACCTTTGTTCTTTTATATGTCTTCATTATCTATCATTTGATCAAATATTCAATAAATGCCAGCCTGAACAAAATTCTACTGCCTCTTTTCATTATAATTTCCACACTACTACTTTTCTCTAATATTATCCTTTTCTTTTCCATAGACTGGAACAATCTATTTTCACAATTTTTCGTTAGTTAATAATATGGAACATTTGTTTACTAAATATCATTTTGACGGGCAAAGATCAGATGAAGAAATCCTGCTTGTTCTTCATCGCCATTGGTTCGATATTCTGAGCCAATTTTTTATCATCTTTGTGATGCTCGTGCTTTTTTTCGGTTCGTACGGCCTGACAGCTTTTTTCTACGGCAGCTTCGATGACCAGTCTCTTCGCCCGCTTTTTGCTTTTATGCGAAATCTGTTTTTCATCTTCACTTGGATCACTTTTTTCATCATCTGGATCGATTATTATTTCGATGTTTGGATTGTGACCGACCAGCGCATTGTCAACATCGAACAAAATGGTCTTTTCGCCAGAGAGACCAGCGAGCTACGCTTAGAAAAAATTCAAGATGTCGCAACTGATGTTCGTGGCCTCATTCCCACCTTCCTCAATTATGGCAACATTGAAGTGCAAACTGCGGCCGAACAAGAAAAATTTATTTTCAAAAATATTCCAGATCCCTATGCCGTCAAAGATCTGATCATGAAACTGCAAAAGAAATTCGAGCACACCGAAGATGTGGAATTCACGGAAATGCTCAGCAAAAAAATCCACCATGATGGCGATGAAGCCTAATCTTTTGTCTTATATTTTTTGACATAAAAACGGGGACTAAGTACGGGTGAAAAATAAAAATAAAAATCATTTTTTTATTTTTAGGTTGTTTTTTATACTGCCAATTTTAATGATGGCGGTTTTTTATTTGGGAAAAATAAGCAAAGCGGATGAACAAAATCCGCTACTGTTAACTGTAACTGAAATAATGCACGCCCCCGAGAAAGATCATGGCGATTGGTTAGAAATGTATGTCATGGAAGATGCAGCTTGCAACTTGAGAGCGTCTAATAGCCAGATACTAAATTTTTATCTATGCACAAAGAAAAATTCTGACAATACATGCAATCAGACCTGGCCAGTTTATGCAACTACAAACGGATGCCACTTTAAAAAAGGAGGCTATTTGATATTGACAAATAAGCCCGATGATTTTATAAATACTGACACCTCTACAGTATTAAAACTATCTTCATCATTTAATCTCCTTAGTAATGCCGATGCTTTTGTTGCTTATAGCGATAATAATAAAGAGACTTGGCAAGAAAATATAAGCTATAATGCCTTTTTAAATAAACAAAAGGGCTATTCGTTAGAAAAAGACACCTCAAAAAATACTTGGCATGAAAGTTGCGTACTGGGCGGCTCACCTGGCCAAAAAAATTCTACGGAGGAAGATTGCAAATCAAATGATGATGACAATTCTTCTGGCGATGACAACACGAATGATACGCCCGCAAAATCAGACTATACTGGCCATGTAACTATCCACGAGATCTATCCCTCTCCCAATACCAAGGCCAACGAAGAAGAATTTGTGGAAATAAAAAATAACAGTGGGAAAGAAATTAATTTTTCCACTTGGTGTCTAAAAGACAAAACCGAAGATGATAAAGGCAAGAGTGGTAGTTGTAAAAAAATAACCGCCAAAGAAAATTCAGGAGATTTTTTTGTTTTGTACGGTACGTTTTCTCTCAACAACGACTCTAGAGGCGACATGGTTTTTTTGTATGACAACAATAATAATTTAGTCGACAGCCGCGCCTATACTTCACCCAAGTCCGCCTATGCATATGCTTTCGACAGTTCCATTTGGCGCTGGACGTCGCAAGCCACTCCGGGGCAAGAAAATGCATTCGACAAAATTCTCAGCGGGAAAATTTCAAAAGACGACAAAATTTATCCGAATATTTACGCTTCTTTCGAAGTCAAAGCTGACCGCGACGCCCAGAGGTTCACTTGGGATTTCGGCGATGGACACAAGAGTTATTTGCAAAAAACCAGACATAAATATGAAAAAACTGGCACCTATGCAGCCAGTCTGAAAATCACCGGTAACGGTGAAGATGTCCTCTATTCTTTTGACGTGGAAGTGAAAAAATATGTTGCGCCCAAAGTCCGCATTGTGAAAATTTCCCCCAATCCCAAGGGTTCTGACACGGAAAATGAATGGTTGGAAATTGAAAACAACTCCAAGAAAAAAATCAATTTGAAAGGCTGGTCGATTGCCACCGGCTGGAACAATCTGGTGAATCATCCAATCCGCGAAGATTTCAAAATCGGCGCCGGAAAAATCAAAAAACTCTTGCGCGACATCTGCGCTTTCACCTTGACCAACGCTAAAGACAAGCTTGAATTGCGCGACCCAAGCGGCAAAGCGATACAGAAGATTCAATATGACCACGGCAAAAAATCTATCCGAGAAGAAGCCCTTTATCAAAAAACTGATGGTAGCAATTGGGCATGGATTGAACCGACGACCGCTGCAGGGACGAATCCTGTGTCCACCCCGAATGCAAAATCCACTGAGCCAATTGCACCTGCATCGATACCCGCTATACCGGAAATACCTACTGCTGATTTAGGCAAATATTCCATTGATCCCACCTGGCAGAAAAAACGAGATTATCAGATTGAACTGGTTAATTTTGATACTAAAATAAAAACGCCTATCATAGCTTTACCAAACCAACCGCGCGTTCTCGGCGCTCGCACCCTTTCCACCCAAGAAAATTATTACACCTTCACCCAAAATATTCATCAAAAACATTGGGTCACAACTTTTTTCGAAACTCTGTGGCTAGAAATTAATTCTGGTCTAAACAAAATTCTAAACAAGGCCTAATCTTGAATTTCTCTTTCTTAACTGCTAAACTAAACAGGCATTCAGCAATAGAGCAGTTAATCCTTGAATAAATATTCTTATGTCAGGACACTCACATTGGGCAGGAATCAAACAACGAAAAGGGGTGAATGACGCTAAGCGCGCCAAAGTTTTCACCGTGCTTGCGAAACCCATCGTCATTGCCGCACAAGCCGGCGGTGGCAACCCGGACACCAATTTTCAATTGCGCGCCGCCATTGATAAAGCTTTGGCGTATAACATGCCCAAGGCCAACATTGACCGAGCGGTAAAGCGTGGCAGCGGAGAACTCAAGGGAGACAAAATGGAAGAAGTGATCTATGAAGCGATGGGGCCGGGCAATGTTATGATGCTCATTAAAGCTACGACTGACAAAAAAAATCGCACGCTTGGCGAAGTGAAAACTGCCCTCACCAAAAACAACGGCAAGTTTGGTGAGGCCGGCTCAGCTATGTGGAATTTTGATCAAGTAGGTGCCATCATCATTGAAACCGATGAAGATATTAGTCTCGAAGAATTGGAGATGGCCGCCATTGAAGCTGGTGCTAAAGATATGAAAACTGAAGAAGGAGCGTTCGTCATTTTTACTGAGCCGACTGATTTGCAAAAAGTCCAAGACAAACTCAAGGAAAATGGCCTCAAAATTTCCGAAGCCAATCTTTCCTACTTACCAAAAACCACGGCCGAAATCGATGCTGCCAACCGCGAATCATACGAAAAACTTTTGGAAGTCTTGGACGAGCTGGATGATGTGGATGAGATTTTTGATAATCTTTAGAAAAAGTCGATTAGCTTAAAAAGACCGTTAGTGTTTTCACTAACGGTCTTTTTATTTTTAAATTAAATTCTATCTAAAATCACCCTTTCGGAGTATACTAGAATAAAGGCTTATGAAAAAAAATATTTTAACAACTCAGGAAAATGAACTGAAAGTGCTAGGGGTTGATCCGGGCACAGCCACCACTGGCTGGGCGATTATCGTGGAAAGAAAGGGCGAGTTTGTGCCACTGGCCTATGGACACATTAGCACGGAAAAAACTGAAACGGACGACACGCGGATTTTGGAAATCTCCGATGATTTGAAAAAAATCATTGATAAATATTCTCCAGAGGAAGCCGCTATTGAAGAGCTTTTCTTTTTCAAAAATAAGAAAACAGTCATCCAAGTGGCGCAGGCACGTGGTGCGATTCTCTTGACATTGAAGCAAAAAGGTGTTAAGGTTTGTGGTTACACGCCACTGGAAGTCAAGCAAGCTCTTACGGGTTATGGGCGGGCAGATAAGAAACAGGTGCAGGAAATGACCAAGAGTATTATGAAGCTGGCCACCCTACCAAAACCGGATGACACGGCAGATGCTTTAGCGATTGCTCTTTGCCACATTAATAGCCGCAAGATAAATTTATTACATTGCGAGTAGAATAATCAATTTTTAATTTAAAATTTTATGCACGTCAGTTCTATTATTATCTTCTTCATCCAAAAAGGTTTGCCTTTTGAAACAGTCATTTTGCTCCTGATGCTCCCAGTCATCGCCACTTTCATCGCCTTTCTGCGCCAAGTGGTAGGGGTCAAGGCTTTTGGAATCTACACTCCACTCATTGTCACTTTCGCCTTCCTCGCCACTAATGGCTTAAAGTATGGCATCACCATTTTTTTGGCGGTCATTATCACCGGGATGCTGATGCGTTTCATCCTAAAACCTTTTCGATTGCTCTATCTGCCACGTGTCGCCATAATGCTGACCGCCGTGGCCATTTTGACCTTGGGCGTCTTGGTTCTCGGCGGAGACATGCACCGCACTGGTCTCGCTGCCGTTTCCATTTTCCCCATTCTTATCATGATTACAATTGTTGAAAAATTTGTAGCCGTGCAAATTGAAAAAGGCACGCGAGCAGCTGTTATGTTGGCCATTGAAACACTTCTCATTTCTATTATTGGTTTTTTTATCGCCAGCTCAGAGACACTCATTCGCCTCATTGCCGGATATCCTTGGATCATTCTTCTTACGGTGCCAATCAATGTGACCATTGGAAAATGGACCGGGCTGCGCCTAAATGAATATTTTCGTTTCAAGGAGATTATAAAACACTTCTAAGTTAATGTTTGATTTTTTCAGAAAAATTAATGCCTATCACAAGATAAGCCGCCAAATTTTGGGGATGAATTCGAGAAATCTTGAATACATTCGCCCTTTCAATTTGTCACGCGCCAAAAGATTGGCGGATAACAAACTGCTGAGCAAAAAAGTGCTGGCCAAAAAATGGTCTGCCGGTGCCCCGTTTAATTACCAAAATAACCACCCACGAGGAACTGGATAATTTC
>JAHFOP010000046.1 GCA_023261605.1 Candidatus Moraniibacteriota bacterium | reverse complement strand
TTGAAGCTTGGAGGTTTTTTAAAATTTTCAAGATCCAATGAAAATTCAGAAATTGAGAAATGTAGATTCATTGTAAATGGATAATTGTGAATTGATAATTTTTTTACTTCAACTCTTTCAATACGTTTTCCATTTTCACAATTCGACTTTCTTTCTCGTTTCTCTTTTTGATTTCGGCTCCGCCGGAGGCCAAAGATTTTTCACTCACCACTATGCGCCATGGGATGCCGATGAGATCTGAGTCGGCGAATTTTTGTCCAGCTGAAACTTCGCGGTCGTCATATAAAACTTCAATATTATTTTTTATCAGTTCATCATAAATTTTCTGCGTTTCTTCATTTTTACCAAGACTAATCAAGTGAACCTTGAAAGGCGCTACGCTTTCCGGCCAGATGATGCCGCGGTCGTCGTGGTATTTTTCGACGATAATGCCAACTAAGCGGGTGATGCCGATGCCATAGCACCCCATAATCGGATATTTGCTTGCCCCATCCCTATCCGTGAAAGTCAGGCCAAAATCTTTGCAATATTTTTGACCCAAATCGAAAACGTTGCCAGCTTCCGAGGCGCGGGCTTTTTTCAGTTTTTCTTTCCGGCATTTGGGACAAGCGTCCCCTTCTTGATCTTTGGCAATTTCCACGTTTACGCAAAATTTACACGCATCGCAATACAAAATGTCATCTTCACCGGCCGAAGTGAGCACCATAAATTCATAAGAAATCTTTTGGGTAAAACTCCCGCCAGAAGCTTCGGTCACCTTAGCATCGAGTCCCAGTTTTTTGTATATTTTCAAAT
Organism: Candidatus Moraniibacteriota bacterium; assembly: GCA_023261605.1. Lineage (GTDB taxonomy): Bacteria > Patescibacteriota > Minisyncoccia > Moranbacterales > UBA2206 > CAIKZD01. The sequence goes on along the minus strand of JAHFOP010000046.1, from coordinate 6,483 downwards.
AAGCCTCTTTGGCTATCTGATAATAGCGATCAAAATCTTCTTGATCCGTGTGAAAACTGTACAAATCTTTCATTTCAAACTCCCGGCCGCGAAGCAAGCCTGATTTGGCTCGCAACTCGTCGCGATATTTCCAATGGATTTGATAGACGGAGAAGGGCAGGTCTTTGTAGGAATTGATAAAGTTTTTAGCTAGCGGCGTGACAACCTCTTCTTCACTTTGTCCCAGAGCATAATCTTTTTCAGTGCGACTTTTAATTTTAAACAGCACATCAATGTTATCCCATCCTCCGGTCGTCTTCCAATTTTCCGAAGGGTGAAGAGTTGGCATGACGATTTCCTGGCCACCGATAGCGTTCATTTCTTCGCGCACAACTTGTCTGACTTTGTTTAAAACGCGTAGACCGAGTGGTAAATAGGTATAATTCCCGGCCATCAATTTATCGACATAGCCGGCTCGAGTCAAGAGTTGGGCATTGATGGTGATTTCATCTTTGGGCGCGTTTTTTTTGGTGCGGGTGAAAAGAGCGGATTGTTTCATAATAATGGTTAAAGAGTTAAAAAATATCCTTTGTATATAGCTATAGTATGTGTAAAGGGTGGTTTTGTCAAAATATATCTGGACATTTGCCATTCATGAAAACTTACTGTAAACTAGAAAATGTGAATATCAGGAAGAAAGTAATTGCTATAAATTTCCAAACTCTTGACGCTCAAAAACAAGCTTAAAATAAAATTTGCTGCAGTTGTGCTTCTGGCTCTGGCCGCCGGGCTGGTTTCGTATCCGCGCGCGGTGGCGCGTATTCCACGGGTGTATAACGTGCTGAACAAATTACAAATAAAACAAGGTTTGGATTTGCAGGGTGGATTCCATTTAGAATATAAAGTTGATTTGTCACAAGTTGAATCTTCGAAGCGAGCGGACGCCCTGAGTGCTTTACAATCGATCATCGAACATAGAGTCAATGCTTTCGGTGTATCCGAGCCATTGGTCTATATCAAGAAATCAAGCAGCGATGAAATTTTAGTGGTGGAATTGGCGGGGGTGAAAGATATCAATCAGGCGAAAGAAATCATCAAAGAGACGCCGCTTTTGGAATTTAAGGAAACACAAGTTGATTCTTCCGAACAGATTCCACAATCGACCTTGGATCAGATGAATGCTCAACAAAAGACCAAGGCGGAAGATCTTTTGAAAAAAGCCTTGGCACCAGGGGCGGATTTCGCACAACTGGCCAAAGACAATAGTCAGGATCCTGGTTCGAAAGACCAAGGCGGAGACTTGGGCGAAGTGAAAAAAGGGACAATGGTGCCGGAATTCAATGATGCGCTTTTTGATTCAGACCCAAATTTCAAAGATGGTACGGTTTATCCAAAGTTGGTGGAGTCGCAATTCGGTTGGCACATCATCAAAAAAATTGCGACAACTGGCAGCGGAGACACTCTGACTGTTCACGCCGCGCATATTTTGATTGCGAAAGCCACTCAACCAACGCCTAAGACTAGTTATATTGATACTGGTCTAACTGGTAAAAATCTGAAAAATGCGACAGTTGGATTTAGCAGTAGTGCGCTTTCTGAGCCGACGGTGAATTTGGAGTTTGACGCGGAAGGCACGAAACTCTTGACAGATATCTCACAGCGCAACATTGGAAAACCACTGGCGATATTTTTAGATGGTAAAATCATCGAAGCACCAACAGTCAGGTCAGCGTTAACTGATGGTCGAGCCGAGATTTCTGGCGGATTTAAGACTGTGCAAGACGCGCAAGCCTTGGTGAAAAGTTTGAATGAAGGCTCTTTGCCAGTACCGATTGGAGACCCGATTTATGAGCAACATGTGGATGCATCCTTGGGCCAGTCTTCTCTCATCGCCAGTCTTAAGGCTGGCGCCATCGGACTCGGCATAGTGCTGCTTTTCATGATTATTTATTATCGCTATTTGGGCTTTATCGCTTCTTTAGCCCTTATCATTTACACCGCGCTTATGGTGGCTATTTTCAAATTGTCACCGCTCACCCCATGGGGTATCACATTTACGCTCTCAGGCATTGCGGGTTTTATTCTTTCAATTGGTATGGCGGTGGATGCAAATGTTTTGATCTTTGAACGGACCAAGGAAGAATTGCGGCGTGGGCGCGAATTGATGTCAGCGGTAGATGAAGGTTTCAAACGCGCTTGGCCATCAATTCGCGATGGAAATTATTCCACCATTCTGACTTCATTGATTTTGGTTTGGGTGGGTACGGGTTTTGTCAAAGGTTTTGCCATCATTCTGATGTTGGGAGTGATGATGTCAATGTTCACTGCTATTGTGCTGGTGAAAATCATCTTGCGCTTCACGTTAGGCCAATGGGCCGTTGATCGACCATGGTTGATCATCCGGACGAAGAAAATAGAAATTAAGAACGATAAAAAATAGAAATTTAAAAATATGATGCAGATTATCAATAAAAGAAAATATTTTTATATCGTTTCCGGCACACTGGTGGTGATTAGCTTGGTCATTTTGGCTATGTGGGGTTTGAAGTTCGGTATCGATTTTACCGGTGGGACGGAAATGAAAGTGAAATTCTCCCAAAATGTCCCGACGCCGCCGGTGATTGTGGCAAAGCTGGAGGATTTGAAGCTGGATAGCCTGGCAGTGAAAAAAGCAACTGATGGCACGGTCAATATTGATTACAGAAATTCCAGTGATCAAATCAACACGAAAGTCTTTGGTCATATTCAGGAATTGGACAAAAATGCGGTGCAACTCAGCACGGACTTTATTGGTTCGACTGTTTCGGGGCAACTGAAAACCAGTGCCGTTGAATCTTTGATTTTGGCAATCATCGGCATTGCTCTCTATGTTGCATGGGCCTTTCGCAAAGTTTCCCGGCCAGTGGCTTCTTGGAAGTATGGGCTGGGGGCAGTGGTGGCTTTGGGGCATGATATTCTGATTACAGTGGGCGTGTTTGTTCTTCTGGGAAAATTTGCCGGCGTGGAAGTTGGCGTGCCGTTTATCGCGGCACTGCTCACGATTTTAGGCTACAGTGTTAATGATACGATTGTAGTGTTCGATCGGACGCGGGAAAACCTTTTGAAAGCAGGTGCCAAAGAAGATTTTGAGGATATCGTGAATCGCTCGCTCAATGAAACCTTGGCACGTTCCATCAACACTTCTCTTACTGTTATTCTGGTGCTTTTTGCTCTCGTGCTTTTTGGCGGAGAATCTATTCGCTATTTTTCCGTGGCGCTGCTTTTCGGCGTAACGTTCGGAACGTATTCATCGATTTATGTCGCGTCGGCACTTTTGGTCACGATTTATAAATTTCAAATAAAAAAAGCATAAATTATGTTCAATCCATTCAAAAAAGCTAAATCAGCCATGAGCTCTACGGCCATGGGTATGCTGCAGAAAGTGGCGGCCAAGAAATTGCAAAATATGAGTCCGCAAGAACAGAAAAAAATGATGCAGGAGGCGTTCAAGCCGGAAAACAAAAAGAAGATGCTCGCTGTTATGGAGCAGATGAAAGCCGCGGGGCAAATAACAGAAGAACAATATAAAGTGGCCAAACAAAAATTGGGTCAATAAATGTATAATAATGAAATGCTAACAAAATAACAATTGATATAACATATGAAAATAAAGGAAATTATGACAACGGATGTGATTACGGTGGGAGAATATATGTCGGTTACTGAAGTGGCCAAAATTGTTTCTGAAAATAAGATTCATGCTGTGCCGGTTGTCGATGGGGAGCGTAAAGTTTTAGGAATAATCACCGAAACGGATTTTTTCACCAAGGGGGATGCCAGTATGATTTATATGCCGTCACTGATCGATTTTGTCAAAAGTGGTAAAATCGATTATAAAGAAAAAGAAGGCGATACGGTATCAAAGGTAATTGATGCCAAAGCGAAAGATATTATGACAATCAAATGTGAGAATATTTCTCCGGAATTGGAGTTGGCGGATTTTGTCAAATTGATCAAAGAAAAAAGTTTCAATTCATATTGCGTTGTGGATGAAAAAAATGTACTACTGGGCATAATGACAGTAGCTGACGCGATAAAACTTCTATAACTGAAAGGCAGAAAGACTTAGTAAAGTTTTTATTTTTGACAAGCTGTAGATTATAAATTATAATATAAAAAGAAAGACGAGGATCACTTGCGCAATAGTCGAATTTTCGGGTTTTCGCAAGAGGGGATGATATGGTCGATCTTCCTGGCTCTCGGCTTTGGATAAACTTCATTTTCAAGTGGAGTGATAGACGAAATTTTCCCGCCTCATTGGCGGGGCGTAATCCTTAAATCAGATTTCAAAAGTATGACAGAAGAAAAAGCAACCGACAGAGATTTTGTGGAATATGTTGTGAAACAAATTGTTAACCATCCTGAAGATGTTAAAGTGGAAAGAAAGATTGACGAAATGGGAGTGCTCATTACATTGGACGTGCATGCTGAAGATATGGGTATGATCATTGGACGAGAAGGGGCGACTGCCAAAGCTCTTCGAACCCTGCTCCGAGTTATTGGAGCGCGTAATAACGCCCGAGTTAATCTCAAGATCAACGAACCGGAAGGCAGCGAACGCAGAGCTCCAGAAAGAAAGAGTATTGATGAAGTAGTGGGTGATATTAATGTCTAGAAATCAAGTTTTTTAAAAAGGTTTCGCGTAAGCGAGGCCTTTTTTATTCATTTGAAATGTGATATCATATAGTTGATGCGATTTGATATTATTACAATTTTTCCGAGTATTTTTGATTCATATTTCAATGAGTCGATTTTGAAGCGCGCGCGGAAAAATAAGCTAATTGATGTTAAAGTGCACGATTTGCGCGACTGGGCATTGGATAAACATCACACGACTGACGACACTCCTTATGGCGGCGGAGCGGGGATGGTGATGAAGATTGAACCGATTTATAAAGCAGTCGAGTCAATTAAATCTGCAAAATCAAAAAGTAGAGTAATTCTTTTTTCGGCCAAGGGCAAGCGATACACCCAAGAAGACGCGCGACGGTTGGCGAAATATGATAAGTTGATTTTAATCTGCGGGCGATATGAGGGTGTGGATGAGCGGGTGGCGGAGTATGTGGCAGACGAGGAAATTTCTATTGGGGAATATGTCCTTACTGGCGGAGAGATTCCAGTGATGGTGCTGGTAGACAGCGTGTCGCGACTCATACCCGGAGTTTTGGGCAATGAAGAAAGCTCTCAAAAGGAGTCTCATCAAAAGAAGGGCTATCTGGAGCATCCGCAATATTCCAAGCCGGAAGAATTTTTTCCTGAAGGGGAATCCGCCTCTGGCGGACAGGGCTGGAAAGTGCCGGAAGTCCTTTTGAGCGGAAATCATGGGGAAATTGAGAAATGGCGGAAAGAAAATGCGAAACACTGATATTTGTTTATGGCTAAAGGAAATAAAATATACACTCGATTATTATATACTCTTTTTGCGTTGTTGTTTTTTGGTCTTATTATGATTGCTTCAGCCGGAATTTCCTATTCACATAGCCGTTTTGGAGACGCATATTATTTTTTCAAACATCAATTTTTCTTCGGAGTCATTCCCGGGCTCATCATTCTTTTTATTATTCAGAAAATTGATTATAATTTTTGGAAAAAAATATCTTTCCCACTTTTTTTGGTCAGTCTAACTTTTCTTGTTTTGGTTTTTGTGCCTGGTTTCGGTTCTCGCATTTACGGAGCCAGTCGCTGGCTTAAGCTTGGTCCGTTTTCTTTCCAGCCGTCTGAAATGTTGAAACTTTCAATCATTTTGTATTTGGCGGCTTGGCTCGAGAGTCGAGGGGAGAGAGTGAAAGATTTTTACGAGGGGCTGATGCCTTTTTTGGCGGTGGTAGCCCTAGTCAGCTTTTTGCTTATTAAACAGCCGGATATTGGAACATTAGGGATTATTATCGCTATTTCAATTTCCATTTTTTTCGTTTCGGGGGCAAAATTGTATCACATGGGTGTTATCGGGATAACAGGCCTTGTGTCATTGGCAATTCTTGTTAAAATGGAAGCCTACCGCATGAGCCGGTTTCTGGTTTTTATGCATCCCGAACTTGATCCGCGCGGTATCGGCTATCAGATCAACCAAGCTTTGCTCGCCATCGGCAGTGGCGGATTCTGGGGGGTTGGTTTGGGGCACAGCTTGCAAAAATTCAATTATCTGCCGGAACCGGTCGGTGATTCAATCTTTGCTATAATAGGAGAAGAGCTGGGCTTTATCGGTTGCGTGGCGCTGGTATCGCTTTTTGTTTATCTGGCCATCTTGGGTCTCAGGATTGCCAAGAGCGCCCCTGATCATTTTTCCAAACTGACGGCGGTGGGGATCGTTACTTGGATAATTTTTCAAGCCTTTGTGAATATCGCCGCCATCTCAGGTATTATGCCACTCACCGGCGTACCTTTGCCGTTTATCAGCTATGGCGGAACTTCGATTATATTTTTATTGGTGGGTATTGGAATTTTGCTGAATATTTCGAAATATGC
>JAHFOP010000012.1:17783-22749 GCA_023261605.1 Candidatus Moraniibacteriota bacterium | reverse complement strand
TTCCCGATATCTATGGCCCTGGGGATGCCAACCGTATGCAGACAGTGAACTTCGCTCCTGATGGTGCGCTTCTGGTCACACGCAATGCTGACCGGGAGTTCTTCGTCCTCTCACCACCCGATGATCCTTTGGGGAAATGGATTTTGTCTGATCGATTCCGTCTCCTAGGACAGGGAATGCTTCACTCTGCGCTTTTGGAAGGCGAAGTACTGAATACGATTGAATCTGCTCCTGATCTGAAAACGTGGTTCGGCAGGAAGTATGTGGGCATGGTCATGACCGAAGAAGTTGAGATCGAACCCTGGGAATATGGGATAGCGCGCAACAAAAATAACCAGTTGCTGACTATAACTGATTATCGCGCCTGCGAAACGAGAAAACTCGGGATCCTTGCAGATGACAAAATGTTGCTTCCCAGTGTACATGGCAATGGAATCGCCTTGTTGCACGATGGATCAGCCATTGTTACTCGTTACGGGCACTCAGTTACAGGAAATCCCTTCCTGGTTCCCGGAGAGTTGATTTTTGTCCCTTCCTCATGTCTCGATTAAAGGGAGTTGCATGTGCCGGCAGTGCGTGGTTGAATTTCACCACCACTGCCGGTTTTTTTATCAAAAATTGGGTAAAAAAAGAAGCTATTTACTATTGATTTAAGTTGAGATACAATGTATATAAATGCCAAAAAATGGCGCATAGTTATTGGCGGAATTGAGGTATAAATTAAAAAACAAATTAATTAAGCAAAACAAAAAATATGTTCAAAACTGAGCAAGAAAACTTTTGGGCTGGTAATTTTGGCATCGAATATATTGGCAGAAATGACAGTGCAGAGTTGCTGGCATCCAATTTGGATTTTTTTTCAAAGGCACTCCGCCAGGCAAGCAAGATTTCATCCTGTCTTGAACTGGGTGCAAATATCGGCATGAATCTCAGAGCATTTAAATTGCTTTATCCTAAAATGAATTTTAAGGGTGTGGAAATAAACAAAGTCGCGGCAAAAAAACTTTCAAAACTTATTGGTGATAAAAATGTGTTTCAAGGTTCTATTTTTGACTTTAAGACAAAAGAAAAAGTTGATTTGACTTTAATAAAAGGTGTTTTGATTCATATTAATCCAGAGAAGCTCGGTTTGGTGTATGAAAAATTGTACAAATACTCAAAAAAATATATCTTAGTGTGTGAATATTACAATCCGTCTCCGGTTGGCATCGCATATCGTGGTCATAGCGATCGTCTGTTCAAGCGTGATTTCGCAGGTGAAATGCTTGACAAATATAAGGACTTGGAATTGGTTGATTATGGTTTTTCTTACAAACGGGACAACAATTTTCCTCAAGATGACATTACTTGGTTTTTATTAAAAAAAGTTAAATAAATTTAAATGAGCATTCAATTTCGTTATTGCAAAAAATGTTTATTTCCAGAAACAAAACCAGACCTATATTTTAATGAGGGTGGGGTGTGTTCGGCTTGTATAGCGGCAGAAGCTAAGGACGAAAGCATAGATTGGAAACAACGTGAAAAAGATTTCAATTCTATAATAGATAAATTTCGTCTTGGAAAAGAAGATGTTGGATATGATTGTCTGATTCCCGTGAGTGGAGGCAAGGATTCCACTTATCAAGCTTATTTTATGAAAGAAATTTGCGGAATGAATCCTTTGTGCGTCTGTTTTGAAACCACAAAGGAAACGGCGTTAGGGCGTAGAAATCTGAGTAATATCTCCAAGATGGGAATAGATGTGATACATTTTCACAAGAATTACAATGCTTACAAGTCCATGGTTATTGAAGGATTCAGGCGTGTTGGAGATGAGATGTGGCCTAACCACATAGGGATATTTACCATCCCCATCATGATTGCCACAAAATTCAAGATCCCCTTGATCATTTGGGGGGAAAATCCACAACAGGAATATGGCGGACCATTAGAAAGCATTGAAAAAAATACGCTGACTAGGCGATGGTTGGAAGAATTTGGCGGACTATTGGGGAATCGTATTCAAGACATGATTGGGGTGGATGGGTTGACTGCAAAGGATTTAACTCCATATTTTTATCCATCTGATGATGAATTGAAACAATCTGGTATTGTAAGTTTGTTTTTGGGCCATTATTTTTTTTGGGACGCACGCAAGCAACTTGAGATCATAAAACAGCATGGGTTTCGTGTGAAAGAGGACGGACCAATTGAAGGCACGTATACAAATTATGAAAATCTAGATGAGGAAATAGTTGGATTGCATGATTATTTAAAGTTCGTCAAGTATGGCTTTGGACGCGCGACGGATCATGCGTGTATAGATATTAGAAATAAACGCTTGACTCGAGATGAAGGATTGGAATTGGTTAAAAAGTATGATGGAAAATATCCGCATAAAGCCGTGGCTGCTTTTGTAGAATATTCAGGTTTAACAAAAGCTGAAATAGATGAAGTTATAAATTCTTATACAAACCCCATTTTATTTAAAACGGATGAAGACGGAGTATTCATTAAGGATGCCGAAGGAAATCTGATAAGAAATTTTGAAATAACATAAATGAAAATTGCTATAATAAAATATGGCATGGGCAATGTGTCTTCAGTGCAGAAGTCGCTTAAGAAATTGGGATATGATAGCATTATCACAGATGACCACATTGAAATTCGTCAAGCTGATCTCATTATTCTTCCAGGGGTAGGATCATTTCAGGCAGGAATGGAAAATTTGCAAAAATCAGGACTGGCTGATTTTCTCACTCAAGAAGTTGTTGAAAAAGGAAAGCCTTTTATAGGTATATGTTTGGGAATGCAATTATTGGCTACTCTTGGTAACGAACCATGCAAATGCAATGGTCTGGGATGGATAGATGGAGAGGTGAAAAAAATAAAATCAAAATTACGCATCCCACATTTAGGTTGGAATAATGTGCAAATTACTGATAATAAAAAAGATTTCTATCGGGAGTTTGATAATCTGGATTACTATTTCATCCATAGCTATCATTTCGTAGTAAGGGACAGTAAAGACGCAACTCTTATGGTGACTTATGACTTTCCAATGGTAGCTGCGCTGCAAGAGAATAATATTTATGCTATGCAATTCCATCCTGAAAAAAGTCAAGATGCAGGAATGCGGCTATTAAAGAAAATAATTGACCAATATGCTTAAGTGTAGAATTATTCCAATACTAACATTTAGCGGATTGGCTTTAGTTAAGACCAAAAAATTCGCAGGGAACGCGCGTATGGTTGGCAATGCAGTGCAAGCTGCCAAAGTTTTCAATTCCAGGAATGTCGATGAGCTGGCATTTCTTGATATATATGCTTCAGATCAAAATCGTAAAATTAATTTGCAAATGGTGAGGTCTATTATAAATGAATGTTTTATGCCGGTGGCGATAGGTGGAGGAATTTCAACTATTAAAGATATCCAAGATTTGCTAGCTATTGGTGCAGACAAAGTGATTATAAAGAGCAAAATTATTAAAAATCCTGAATTTATCAATGAAGCAGCGAATATATTTGGCAATCAATGCATCACGCTCGCTATTGATGCCATTAAAGAAGGATCTGATTATTTTCTCTATAATCGATTGGGCAAAACTATACCTCTGGTGGATTTTTTGAATAAAATTGCATCCTTTAATTTTGGAGAAATTATTTTGACTTCAGTTAATAATGATGGAATGATGAGTGGTTTTGATATTGAATTGGTGCAATTGGTGGAAAAATTGATAAAAGTGCCGATCGTGGTGTCTGGGGGTGCTGGTGAGCCGGCGCATTTCAAAGAACTATTTTCGAAGACTAACATTGAAGCGGTTGGAGCTGCTAGCATTTTTTATTTCACTCGCTATACGTCATATGATTTAAAAATGGCTATTTCGAGTGTTGGTCGACCAGTGAGAATCATCAATGAAAGCTTTGTTCCTCTTAATTAGTGCTGATAATGGAATTATGCTAGAATTCAAGGAGTTATATGGTCTAATAATAAAAGAAAAAGCACAAAAATCAGATGCTATTCTTTGGTTGCAAGGAGATCAATATGATCGAGCGTCTAAGGTATTTGAACTGTACAAAAATGGATGGAGCGAAAGGGTAATCATTTCCGGTAATAATGTTTTAATCGGTGACGGGACGCGATTGGGAGAAAAAAACATTTCTCTGGCGCAGATGAAAAGTTTTCTTCTGAAAAAAGGCGTCAAAGAAAAAGATTTAATCATTGATGACGGAGCAATGAACACCAAGGAGCAAGCTCAACATATCTTGAAAATGGCAAAAGATGAAAAATGGTCAAAGCTTCTATTGGTCGGATCGTCATATTACCAACCTCGGGCATTTCTAACTTTTCTAAAGCAGGCAAAGAATATAGAGTGGAAAGGAAAAATAATCAATCAGCCTGCTATTATTGCTTTGAACAAAAAACCTGCGGGGCGGGATATGACAGCTGAACTGCTTTCCAAGCAAGAATTTGAAAAAATAAAAAAATATAAAAAAGATTTAGTTTCAATTGCCCAGGGGATTGGATATCTAAATACTTAATTTTAATTTTAAAAATCAATGGAAAGAACGCCTATTCACGGAAAACACGAAAAAATGTTTAATTTAAGAAAAGTTACAAAAGACGACACGCAGCTATTATTTGACTGGGCAAATGAACCAGAAGCCAGAGCTAATGCCATGAATCCCAAGGTGATATCATGGGACGAACATGTCGCTTGGCTCAATTGCAAACTATTAGATGATTCTGTTTATATGCACATTTTTAAGGAGGCGCAAAAAGATGCTGGAGTTATCCGTTTTGAAAAAAGTCCGGAAGGTTTCATTATTAGTTATTCAATTGACAAGGATCATCGAGGCAAGGGCTTAGGAACAACGATACTGAAGAAAGGAATGGATAATCTTCGCGAGGTAGTTGAAAATCCCGTGTTTATTGGATATGTCAAGAAGGGGAATATCGCTTCAGAAAAGATATTTGATCGTTTGA
>JAHFOP010000012.1:0-17773 GCA_023261605.1 Candidatus Moraniibacteriota bacterium | reverse complement strand
AAACTTATCAATGGTGTAGAATTTATTATTTATAAAAAACAAGATGAATAAAAAACCGTTTATTGTGGCTGAGATGTCAGGAAATCATAATCAGTCGCTTGAGAGAGCATTGGCAATTGTTGATGCTGCAGCTGATGCTGGTGCACATGCTATAAAACTACAAACTTATACTGCCGATACGATAACAATGAAAGGCGTTTACACCATAACTGATAAAAAATCATTATGGAAAAGCCGCGATTTGTATGATTTGTATCAAGAAGCGCATACGCCATGGGAATGGCATAACGCAATTTTTGAGAGAGCTAAAAATCGTGGAATGATTTGTTTTTCAACGCCTTTTGATGAAACGGCGGTAGATTTTTTGGAAAAATTGGGAAATCCGATTTATAAAATTGCTTCCTTTGAAGTGAATCACATTCCACTATTGAAATATATTGCTAAAATTGGTAAGCCTGTTATTATGTCAACCGGCGCTTCAACCTTATCTGAAATTGATGAAGCCGTAAAAACTTTGCGAGCGAATGGCTGCAATGATCTGACATTATTAAAATGCACAAGCACTTATCCGGCGACACCGGAAGACACTAATTTGGTGACAATTCCGCATATGGCGAAATTGTTCAATTGCAAAGTTGGCTTGTCTGATCACACCTTGGGGGTGGGCGTGTCATTGGCTGCCGTGGCTTTGGGTGTCAGCGTCATTGAAAAGCATTTTTGCCTTAGCCGCGCCGAAGGAGGCGTAGACAGTGCTTTTTCCTTAGAGCCGGAAGAGTTGAAATTATTAGTTGAAGAATCTGCTCGAGCATCTTTGGCTTTGGGGAAAATAAATTATGATGTTTTACCTGCCGAAAGAAATAGTCGGATTTTTAAACGTTCAATTTACGCATCGAAAGATATTAAAAAAGGTGAGAAATTTACCAAAAAAAACATTAAAGTTATCAGGCCAAGTTTTGGATTGGAGCCTAAATATTTTGAAGGGCAATTAAAGAAGTCGGCTAACAAAAATTATAAAGCAGGAGAACCATTGACAGAATAATATGTACAAAAAAATCACACGTTTGTTGAAGCGGATGTATAATAAGAATTTTTTGTATCCAAAAATACTCAAGAGAAATAATGTTTTCAAAAACAAATATAAAGGCGAGAGATGTTTTGTTTTGGGTAATGGGTCATCGTTGAATAAGATGAAACTCAGCAATCTCAAGAATGAATATACATTCGTTGTTAACAATTTTTTTATTCATCCTCAGCTAAAAGAAATAAACCCTTCTTTTTTTAGTGACATTGAGCCTTTTGATACACTGGAATCATTACCAAGGGAAGATTATTTCCATCCTGCAAACTACTACTTCAAAATGGATGAGTGTCTCAGGGGAGAAAAAGCTGAATTATTTTTTCAAATAGGTACAAAAGAATATATAGAAAACAACCATCTATTTCTTGATCACAAAGTGAATTATTTGGGCTATTCTAGTAGGGACATATTGAGGTCGAAACGGCTTAATGGCGATATTACAAAATCATTCTCTTTTATGGATGGCGTTATCTATTCATCCATAGGTTTAGCTGTCTATATGGGATTCAAAGAAATATTTTTAATTGGTTGTGATTTTGATCATATTTTGACCAAAAGCGAGGCTCATTTTTATGAAAATAAAGATAAGCCAGTGTTAGCTAGTGCTTCGAATAAGGAGCTTGCGTTTAATCTTTACACCTATCTTTCGAAAATGGAGAGAATTAAGAAATTTTCAGAAGAAAAAGGGGTGAAGATTTACAATGCCGGCATAGGAGGCATGACAGATGTGTTTGAACGGGTTGATTTTGAAAAAATAAAATTTAAATAACAAGCATTATCCAATGTATAAGAAAATAATAGGACTTGCCGTTTCAAGCTTGAGCAAGCTTTATAATACAATAAAGTACGAGGTTTTGCCGTACCGAAAAATCACGGTTATTCAGATGCCCATCATTGATGTTTGCAACTCGCATTGCTTCATGTGCAATATTTGGAAAAATAAAGAGATATATCGTGCTACGCCAGCTGATTATGAAAAAATATTAGCGGATCCGCTTTTAAAAGATGTTGCTGCGGTTGGTCTAAATGGTGGTGAACCGACGATGAGAAAAGATTTGCTTGAAATTGCCAGGGTTTTATTGGCTAAGCTAAAGAAGCTTAAAAGTGTAAATATAATAACTAACGGCATACAAGGAGAGGACTCTTTTGAAGTTTTGAGCGCGTTGGATAAATATTTCAAAAAAAATGGAATTAAATTTGATATATCCGTTTCCCTTGATGGCGATGACGTTACTCATGATCTTAATCGTGGCACTGCGGGAAACTATGCATCCGCCACTTCTCTTATAAAAAAGCTTAAAAAAAATGGGCTTAATGTTTGGATTGGCGGAACAATAACCAAACGAAATTTATTCTCCGCTGATGACATAGCTATTTTTGCGAAAGAAAATAAACTTGATTATTTTGAGATTAGAATGGGGGTCGATATAAAAAGACTTAATAATGAAGGGTTTTTTAATAACGAAGGATTCACCGAAGATGAAAAGTTTCATGTAGTCCAATTTTTTCAAGGGATGTATTATCAGACAAAAAACTATTTTTATTACAGCCTATTTCGACAGTTGGCCTATGGAGAAAAAAGGACTGCCGGTTGTCATTGGCGCAACGGAGGTGTGACACTTGATTCGCAAGGCCAGTTAAGCTTTTGTTCTGTTCAAAGTCCAATGATTGGAAATTGCTTAAAAGAAGATGCTTCAGAGATATTCAAAAAAAATATTTCGGTAAGGGAGAGCATAAAGCAAAAGTCTTGTGATGAGTGCATGCATGATTTAACTGGGCCAATGTCCATTAAGAATCTTTTAGAATTTTTCAGGAAAGGATTCGGCAGACTTATAAAAATATTCAGACTTCATTTTGGTATTAAATGCTTAAATCTTTTGCCAGCGACCGTCTATAAAAGCAAAACAGACTATGCCAAATTGCAAGATGCTAAAACAATGATAATCACCGGATGGTGGGGCACGGAAACTCAAGGTGATAAAGCTATCCTAGGAGAGTTGATCGACTTTATCAATAAGAAGTCGCCCAAATTGGAGAAATTTTATCTTACGGTCTATGAGGATATGGAATATGTGGTAGAAAAAACAATTAAGGAGCTTGGGGAAACAGGCGTGGTTGATGTTTCGAGATACGCCGGAACTATCCCGATTGCAAACTTTCACCAATCAGATGAGTTTAAGGAAGCCAACTTTATTTTTATTGGCGGCGGACCATTGGAGCGAATCGCGGAGCTGGTCTATATCGAAAAAGCCTTTCGTCACGCGAGAAAAAGAGGGAAGGGCACTTTTATTTTCGGCTGCGGAATTGATCCAATCCTCTTGGAGTATAAAAAAATTATTGCTAGCATTATCGCCAATTCTGATAAAATGTTCTTCCGCGATAAACAATCGGCTGTTTATGCGACCTCTTTGGTTAAAAATTTACCGCTTCCTTATTACGCTTGCGACCCCGCTTTCAATTTTGTTAAAAAATGGCGCGACAAACGCGCATCATTAAAAGATCGCAATGGATTGGCCACTCTCATTCGGGCAAATACGGGGGAATATCTGGTGGGTGATAGCGAAAATAAAATTAATAGTCAAAATGAAAATCACGTAAGGGATTTAGCAACGTTTCTGTCTGGAATTGATAGGCCTATAAATTTTTTGTCTATGAATAATATATGGATTGGTTCTGATGACCGCTTATTCAATAGAAGGATTATAAAAAATATTGATAACAAAAAATTAATTGAAAAACACGAACATAGATATATGGGATTGAATGAACTGCTGGAAAACATTTATGAATCAAAATTTGTTTTGGCCACCAGATATCATGCGCATATTTTTTCTTTGGCGCTTGGGCTGCCATTCCTCTCAATTGATTATACGGGGAAGGGGAATAAAATAGAAAATCTACTAGTGGGCGCAGCTTATCCATCGTCATTGTCGGTGTCTTGGAATGAGCTGAGCACGCAAAAACTCAAAGGTTCGTTTAATGAGCTGGTTACGAATTATAATAACATTGAGAAATCTTGTAATGATATTTCACTCAGACTAACTTCAAATCTTGAAAAAATTTATGAAAAATTTGAGTAAAAATCTCTTCCTATTTTTATATGGTCAACATCCTTATGCGACGATTTTTTCATGGAATTGGCTCTATGTCAGAAAAATAGTAGGTTGGTATAAGGAAAATTTATCAATTTTTAGAAAGAAAGTGGTTATTGATTATGGAGCGGGAACGTCGCCATATTATGGATTGATAAAAAATGATGTTGCCAGATATGTAGCGCTTGATTTTTATGATAAGGATATTGACACTGCAGGAATTGAAAAAATAAAACTTTGCGAAGACGGATCAATCCCCAGCCTAGTGACGGGTGAGGCAGATGTCATTTTATCAAACCAGGTTATAATGGAAGTTGATAGTTTGGAAAAATATTTTTCCAATGTCAATAAACTATCAAAAAAAGGCTCAAAACTTTTTTTGACATCGCCATTCATGCAAACATTGGGTCCAAATGATAATTTTAGAATTTCCCCTGCGTATATTAATAAAATTCTTAAGAGAAACGGTTTTGAATTGTTAAAATATTCCACGGCAGGATACTTTTTCGTTGGGGCGGGACTTTCTTTAAATATGGCCATGATACTCAAAAATGAATATAATTTTAACAAAGAACCTGCAGTTTCCATTAGGAGGATGATAATTTTCACTCCGCTTATTTTCCTAGTGAATATTTTATCCATAGCTCTAGATAAGATATTCCCATTGTACCGTAGCCCTTCAAACTTTCTAATAATTGCAGAAAAAAATGATTTATAAAATAATAACCAATCTATACAGATTAAAAAATAGGCTAAGAAACTTTTTTTTAAAACCAACGGTTGTTTTGTTTTATCATCGTGTTGCGAAAGTGAATGACGATCCACATCTCTTGTCTGTGAGTCCGGAAAACTTTGAAAAACAACTCACATATCTGCGGAATAATTTTAAGATATTGAGATTAAAGGAGCTTGTTCATGATTTACAAAGCAAAAGATTGACGAGGGGTTCAATCGTGATAACGTTTGATGACGGCTATGTTGATAATTTCGTTAATGCGTTGCCAATTCTTGAGAAGTTACAAATACCGGTCACTGTTTTCATTACTGCTGGAAAAATAGGATCAAGTGAACCATTCTATTGGGATAAGAATACAGATAAAAGAGATCAAGGCAGAGCGATGACAATAGAAGAGTTGAAAAATATTGTAAAAAGTCCTCTCGTAGAAATAGGCGCTCACACTATGACTCATCCGCATCTCGCAACTCTCGCTACGGAAAAACAAAGATACGAAATAGAGGAAAGCAAAAAAATACTTGAGAATATTCTTGGCACACCAATCACTTCTTTTTCATACCCATTCGGAGGGAGGGAAGATTTCAATGATGAAACAATGAAAATAGTGAAACAGGCTGGCTTTAATGTTGCTTGCGCGACTATTATGGGAAATGTTAAAAATAATTCTCCTTTATTTGCTATGCCAAGAAGAATCGTCAGGAATTGGGACATCTCTACTTTTAAAAATTATATAAAAAGTTTATAAAATGAATATTCTTACCATAAATACATTAGATAGAAAAGGAGGAGCTGCTGAAGTGGCTTGGAGCATCAAGACTGAGCTTGAAAAAAAAGGTCATCTGATAAATTTGCTCGTTGGTAGAAAAAATTCAGATGACGATTTGGTTAAGGTGATTCCCTATAATAGAGTTATGGGGAGATTGGCTTATTTTGCCGCTACTGATATAGATTTTTGGATGAGCGATAAAATTTTAGATATGGAAGAATTTAGGGTAGCTGATGTTGTGCATTGTCATAATTTACATGGGAATTATTTCAAACTTGCCACGCTTGAAAAAATGGCAAAATTGAAACCTGTCATTTGGACATTTCATGATATGTGGCCCATAACGCCTCATTGCGCGCATGCTTTTGACGGAAAAGTTAGAGAAGGATTTTTTCAATGCCCCAGTCTGGATACGTATCAAAAAATATTGTGGCACAATGAAAAATATTTATCTCGTAAAAAGAGGATCATTTATGATAATTCAAGTTTTCACGTTGTGGTCCCATCCTTATGGCTCAAGGAAAAAGTTTCTCAAAGTGTTCTTTCGGAAAAACCAATCCATTTGATTCCAAATGGCATAGACACTTCTGTTTTTTTTAAACGAGACAAATCAGCTTGCAGAAAAAAACACAACCTGCCACAAAACAAGAAGATTATTCTTTTTGTGGCAGCAGGGGGAAAGAACAATGAGTGGAAAGGATGGGAATATACAGAGGCAGTTATTTCGCATTTTCAAAAAAAGGAGGAATGTGTTCTTGTTTGTATTGGAGGAGATAAGTCGGAAAAGAAAGCTTCCAATGAAATAATCTACATTCCCTATGTTGAGGATAAAAATATTTTAGCTGAATATTTTTCCAGTGCTGATGTGTTTTTGTTTACATCGATTGCGGAGAACTTGCCATTAGTGGTTTTGGAAGCAATGGGAGCGGGAACACCCGTAGTGAGTTTCGATGTGGGAGGAGTGAAAGAGGTGGTCACTCACAAAAAAAATGGATATATTGCGGAATATAAAAATGCGGACGATCTTATTCGCGGAGTTGAGTATATTTTTTCGTTACCCACTAATGAACTTCAGGAAATGTCTGATCAATCTGCTCAGAAAGTGAAGGACAATTTTTCTATGAAAATTATGGTGGATAAGTATTTAGAATTATATAAGTCAATAATAAAAAAAGTATAACGTTGATTATTTAGTATGGAGACAAGTAAAAAAAAAGTAACCATCGTTACGATATGCAAAAATGCTGAGAATTTGATGGGGCAAACTATCAAAAGTGTCTTAGCTCAAACTTATAAAGATATAGAATATATAATTATTGATGGAAAATCAACCGACGGAACGATTGGAATGATCAATCAATATGGGAATAAAATCGCTAAATTTGTTTCCGAGCAAGATCTGGGAATTTATGACGCCATGAATAAGGGGATTGGACTTGCAACTGGCGAGATTATTTGTTTTATGAATGCCGGAGACAAATTTCATTCAAAAAATGTTGTGGAAAAAATAGTGGAATGTTTTGAAAGTGCTGATGTGGAGGGGATATTTGGAGATGTATGTCTGATTGATAGCGAGGGAAAGGCTGTTGCAATTAAAAGACAAAAATTTATAGACGATTCTTTTCTAATGAATGATTCAATTTGTCATCAGTCTATGTTCGTAAAGGTGAAACTTTTCAATCAATACGGATTATTTAATCTGAAATACAAATTAGCGGCTGACCTTGAGTGGTTTCTCCGTGTTATTAGAAAATTTAAAGTTAATTTTAAGCATGCTGACATTGTTGTGGCTGACTATATTCTTGGAGGGTTTAGTTCGGATGAAATAAGATACAAAAAAGAGCACCAAGAAATCATTTCTTTGTATTATAGTTTTCCAAAAATTGTGTATTTGAAATTGATTTCAAAATTCAATCGCTTCTCTAAATTTTATCAGAAAATATGATGGCTGTTCCCCAAAAAAAGATTCTTCTGATTTCACCTTCAAGCGGTCGGGGAGGAGCCGAGAGCATTTTGCTTGAGATGATTGATACTTTGTCCAATCAATTTGATGTCTATTTGTTGACTCATAGAGGGGAAAATAATCTCCTAACTGACAATCGAAAAGTTAAACATGTTTATATTACAAAACTTTTTAATGGTGCTTTAGAAATAAATATTGACCTTCTGAATCTATTGCTATTTCCTGTCGGATTGATTAAAAATTTTTTTCTAACTTGCTACATCATAAAAAAAGAAAACATTGATTTGGTTATCGGCAATTCGAGCACGATTATCTATCCGGGCTTGGCGGCTAAAGTTTGCGGCAAAAAGATGCTCACAATTTTTCACGAAATGATCGAGAATGTTTTTTTGAGAAATGTAGTTTTTAGGATAAATGATATCTGTTGCGACAGATTGATTTTTAACTCTAAATTTCTTCTCGCTAAATTTCTTAAATCCAAAAAAGCTGAAGTTATCACGATAGGTCTGCACAGAGATAAATTTAATAAACTGACTGCCATAAAAAGAAAACAAAGAAAAATTTTGACGATTGGTCAAATTGGCAAGATATATAGAACAAAAGGAACTGATTTTCTTGTGCAGATTGCCAGGGAGGTTTCTTTTGAGGGAGGTATAAATTTTAAAGTATATGGCGATATTTTAGACAGACAATTTTTTACTAAGATTAAAGAATTCATTAATGATGAAAAATTAGCAAACATCATTGAGTTTGAAATGTATAAAGATATAGAGATTATATTGCAAGAAGTGGACGTG
Source organism: Candidatus Moraniibacteriota bacterium (assembly GCA_023261605.1). GTDB lineage: Bacteria > Patescibacteriota > Minisyncoccia > Moranbacterales > UBA2206 > CAIKZD01. The sequence continues at coordinate 9,341 of JAHFOP010000012.1, read as the reverse complement.
GTTCTGGTGACTTCTCGGTTTGAAACCTTTGGTATGGTGGCGATAGAGGCGATGGCGGCTGGAATTACGGTAATTTCTTTTAAAGTTGGAATTGCAACGGAAATTATTGAAAATGGAAAAAATGGTTTTCTGGTGGATAATTATGATACAAAAAAAATGGCTGAAATAATTCTGAATATTAAAAATGGAAAGATTGATATTGATCAGATTGGAAAAAACGCTCGAGCTGCAATTGAAAATAAGTTTATCGGATCATTCGCAGAAAAATTGGTTAACACACTAACAGAATAACAATGGGATTTTTTCGTCTCTTGTTCGCTTTTACTGTTGTCTTGACCCACTCCAAACCGATATTTGGATATTTTTTTGGTAATCCAGTCGTCGCCGTTAGAGCTTTTTTCATCATCTCTGGTTTCTATATGGCGTTGATTTTAGAAAAAAAATATACCAGCTACAAATCTTTTATAGTCAGTCGATTTTTGAGAATATATCCCTTATATTTTATCGTTTTAATTTTGACAGTTTTATTCTCCGTGGCGATGCATCTGCTCGGCGGTTCATGGGGCGAAATGCAGGCGCTGGTTACTCATTTCAGGGAGTTGAATGCAATTTCTTTTTTATGGGTAATCGTGTCAAATGTTTTTGTTTTTGGAAGGGACTTTCTGATGTTTCTAAATCTGAATCCATCAACTGGATTTTTCGTTTATAACACAGATGGTTTTGCGAGTGTTCCCGCGCAGTTCTTCCTGTTGATTCCTCAAGCCTGGACGGTCATTTTGGAGGTGTTGTTCTATCTGGTTGTTCCGCTGATAATAAAAAGAAAAACGATTTTTATTTTCGCGTTAATGGTGGCAAGCGTCGCAATTAGGCAAACAATTTTGAACCTTGGCCTTGGCGGAACCAATTGGAACTATATGTTTTTCCCTTCAGAATTCATTTTCTTTGCTTCGGGAATTTTAGCGTATCGATTATATAAAAAAATCAAACTGGACGTTAGTGTATGTAAGAAAATTGCCCTTGCTTTGTCGATGTGCATGATTGCATATTTGGCTGGATATAACTATATGAGTTTTAACGTGCCTGCAGGTATTAAATTATTAAGCATAATTCCTCCCAAAGAAATTTTATTTTATCTGGTGTTTATTTTCTCTCTTCCGTTCATCTTTATTTTGTCCCAAAAAAGTTTAATAGATAGAAAAATCGGAGAATTATCTTATCCCGTATATATCACGCACATCTTAATCCTAGCCGCAATTTATCCGGTAATCTTTAATCATTTGAATTTAAATGGTAATTTATTGGGACCAATCAGTTTTGCGCTGTCCATTATTTTGAGCTTACTTTTAAATAAGTTTATACAAGAATCAATTGATAAATACAGACACAGTAAATTATTGAAGACGGAGGCGAATAACTAGGAACTAAAAATTGATATTTTTGTAAAGTTCATCTTCACCTTTAACCAGTTCTAATTTGAGAGAAGAAATTTGGCTTATAGGCTCTTTTTCCAAGAGAGAGTTTTTTTTAGCTAAGATGTATTGAATATTGCGCCCTTTTAATGTGTCATGAATTGATTTATACCGCTCGATTTCTCTTGGGGTAAACAGCTTTGTTGAGGGAAAATATAATTGGGAGAAAACTTTGTTTTCGTCTACAAGCAGAATATTTCCAGATGCATTAATATTTTGCAAATATCCAATCATAAAATAAAGGTTCCTTCCTTTTATTTGCTGCAGTTTTACGTTTGTGGACGAAAAGGAAGATAGGGCTGTTTCTTTAATCCCGTAATTAGAATTAAAGAAAAACAAAAATGGAGCCAGAAAAAAGAAGGTTAGAAAAAGTATAAAAGAAATATTTTCTTTTTTCCAAAACTCATTCAAATCAGTTCTTCCCTTGAAGAAAATAAGACTTTCCACGAATAATATTATGATAATAAAGAAAATCATGACAGAATTATTTCCAAAAGAGAGAAGATTTAGATAGTAGCTGTCGGGATAGTATACTGGCATTATTTGCTTGATTATAGCGAGAACAGATTTTAGATTGTTTCTGATAAAGAAAAAATCTACCAAGGTTAATGTTATTAGTAATGCGGAAAGCGTTCGGGGTTTTATGCGATTGAATAATTTGCGTAGCCAGTTGTAATTCAAACTTATTATTATCGCAATTAACGGAATGATAAGGACTGTATATTTATGGCTTATGGCTAAAACATAGGCGAAGGGATGATTGTTGAGATTCATTGGATCAAAAAATATGAACGAATATATAGCCAAGAAGGTTAGTATATTGGTAGAAGTGTATTCTCTGAAATTCTCTTTGAATCTAAAGATTAAAATGATTAGAAATAACCAAAATACGAAACCATAAAACTGAATTTGAAAAAATCCTTGGAGTTTTCCTTTTGTGTAGATATCTTTAGTGTTGGTTATGTTGTAGCCGGCAAATTCATTACCGCCTTGCACGCTTAATTTATTAAATAAGGAGTCATCTTTTTTGTTGGCAGCGATAATAGGAGTACTAATATTTATTGTGGTTGTGAGTGTGTTGGTTTGTTTTTCTGCAATAGGCGAAGGAGTAAACTCCATTAGTCTTAAAAAAGCGAAAATCTCAAAACCGCTAAAAAGCATAATCAATAAGGAAATAACGGCTAATTTAAAAAATGCTTGCTTGATTCCATTTCTCGATCGAAAGATTAATATTAACATCAGAAACGAAGTAATAAGAAGGCCGCTATAGTTGATAAAAGCTATCAAGCCTAAAAGTATCCCAATCTTGGCATGCTCGATTATATTTTCTCGTTTCCCTGGCTCTTGCAATAATAAAAAGAAAAGTAAAATTCCTGAGATAATAAGCAGCTCCTTAAAGCCGGAAATAGAGTGGTCTATAAAATAGAAAGAGCTTAGAGTGAAAAATAATGCTAATAATCCAGTTTCATTTTTGTTATCTCTGGCTGTTCTGTAGGCAATGATAAAAACAAGCGCACAGGCTAGGATGAAAAAATAAAAAATCACGATTTGGGAAAAATACTTAGTTTCCGTAAGTGAATCAGTCAATAGTGGAACTAATGAGAAAATCATGGGTAAGCCCGGACGAATGTTTACATTATTTTCATAGACTAGATGTTGATTGGCGAAAACATTATTGGTGAAAAATCCTTGAATGCTGTGTGTTTGAGCTGTTACGTATGCTTGCTCAATGTAATATAGCTGGTCATCCCAAGTGGGTGGCCAAAAAACAGTGCGCAAGAAAACCAGAAAAGAGATGCATCCAATTACAAAGAGCAGATATCTCAAGAATACGCTTGAATTTTTAAAATTACTGCGTCTAGATAGAAACGCTTTTATGTAAACCCAGCTATCGCCTAGGTTATTTTTCGAGGAAATAAAAGTTATACCAATGAAAACAATTAAACTAGTTATATAAAAGAAACCAGTGTGACTAGGTGAGATATAAAACAAGAAGTATAAAAATAACCCAAGAATCAATGGGCTGAAAAAAATACTCAGAAGAATATTGTTTAGTGTTGCTATTTTGGAAACTTTTGTCAGAAGGGAAAAAATTGAAATAGCAAATGAAAAAATCAATCCCAATACGAATATTGTCGCCATAAACATTACCTTGTGTGATTATTGATTCTTCGCGTAATATCTATTCTTAAAAAAAGTACGGCAGATCCCCTTAAAAAATAAAAATACTGCGCCATTCTTCTAAAAGAAAATAAAGTTGAATATCTGCAGGATAAATTCAGGCCTTCTAGCAACTGTTCCTTGGTCTTGTTGCCGCTCTTGGCTTCTGCATAGTAACGCATATTTGAGATAACAAAATTCATAATTCCTGCAGAATATTTCACGGAAAATCTCAGCCATAAATCATAATCCATCGTCAAATGCAATTTTTCATTAAGCATTCCGAATTCTTCTATTAGCTCTTTTCTGAAAAAGCAGCTTGGTTGTCCAATATTGCAATAATTCAATAATTTTTGTTTTCTAAAAATTGTCGGTTGCAATTTTTTATAGATAATTCCTTTTTCATTTACCAAATTCCAGCCACCATAAGCCCATTTAATAGCCGGATTGTCAATGAAGTAATTCATTATTCCTTGAAAGACATTAGGCTCATAATAATCATCTGAATTTATATAGGCTATTAAATCACCTGTGGCCATGCGCCAACCTTTGTTGATGGCGTTTGATTGGCCACTGTCTTTTTCGCAAATGTAAATAAATTCGATTCCTGCTGCTTTGAATTTTGGAATGAACTCCGCCACAACTCTCGGTGTTTCATCTGTCGAAACCGCATCCACGAGGATGTATTCAAGTGGAAAATCAATCTTTTGATTGAGAATGCTTTCGAAAGTGTCTCGGATAAATTTTCCTTGGTTATAACTTGGAGTGACGATGGATAGTTTCATATCTATATTTTGTTAAAAATTTCTTCAAGTTTTGCCGTTGATTTGGAAATATCAAATTCTTTTGTTCGAGCCTGCGCTGATTTTTGCATTTCCAAATAATTATCTTCATCCATTTCAATCATATTTTTCATACAATCCACCAAATCATTCCTATCTTTGAAAAGAAAGCCCGTTTCATTATTTTTAATTGTTTCTTTTGGTCCGCCGCTGTTGTGTGCGATGACTGGCGTGCCGTGCATCATGGATTCAACGGGTACGATGCCAAAAGGTTCATTTTCTGAACAGAGCATAGTTGCTCTGGCTTTTTTATATAATTCATTCTTTTTTTCATCGCTGATTTTGCCAAGAAAGGTGATCTTGTCCGCAATGTCTTTTTTGGCAACCAATTTCTCAAGATTTTCTTTTTCTTCTCCATCTCCGGCTATAATCAGGGTGTAGGCAGGATGATTTTTTGAAATTTTTTCAAAGGCATTAATCAATAGGTCGATATTTTTGAATTTCGATATTCTGCCGACAGACAAGAAAAATTTGTCCTTTTTTTGCAGAATCTCTTCGCTAACTATTTCAAATGGCGGATAGATGATGTCGCCAGCTTTTCTGTTGTAGCATCTCTCATATTCTGTGGCTGTGAATTGACTGTTGCAAATTACGAAGTTATTTTGTTTTTCCAATCGGATATCAATGTATTTGAGAAAAGGATTGGCGATTTTGGCTCCGATTCTCATCAGGGGATTTTGGATAGCGTCGATCCATTTTTTGGAATGGATGAAGGCGCTGGGTTCGTTGCAATACCAGATAATTTTTTGTTTTCTGTGTGTCAATTTGAAAATCCAAGCCCACCAATTGGAAGGCAGGACTTGCGGAAATAAAATGTAATCCGCATATTTTGTCAGTGCTCGATTGATCCTGATTTGCCAATAGGGGAAGAGTAGCCAATAGAAAAAAGAATCGCTTTTGGGAATGCGGAGTCGGGAAATTTTCAAGTCAGAATTTTCTGTCAAAAAATCAGTTGAGGCATCAGCACAAAGAATTTCAACAACGTGACCTTTTCCTTGCAAGGCACGAGCAAATTTTTTTGTAACATCCGCCGCACCACCTGGGAGCGAGAAATGGGGGAACAGAAAAAGAATTTTCATTTATTTAAACAAACTTAAAATTTGATATATGCCAGTTATCTTATAATAATTAACTTTATGCAGAAAAACCGAGACAGGATGATTAGCTCCGAATTTTTTTGCAAGCCTAAATTCGTCTTGGAATTGTTTTTTGTTCACGCTGCCACTTTTAGAATTGGTATAATAGCGAAAATTGGCCAGATATGAATCGATGACACCGGCGGGATGAAGTTGCCCGATTCTGAGCCAAAACTCATAGTCCATGCAGTAGTGCTCCATTTCATTGAAAAAGCCTATCTCAGAGTGAATTTGAGCCTTCCAGAAGGTTGCTGGCTGTGAAATGAAGTTCTCGCTAAGTAATTTAGCGTAGCTGTATTTTCTGAGTAAAATATTTTTATAGGTTGTAATAGGCTTTCTGATTTCGTGATCCTCGGCATCGATGATTTTGCATTTTCCATAGACCCATTTTTTGTCAGGATTTTTTTCAAAAAAATCTGCCACTTTTTGCAATGCATCGGGTTCATAGGTGTCATCAGAATTGAGATAGGCCACGATTTCACCCGTCGCTATTTGCAACCCTTTGTTGATGGCATCAGATTGGCCATTGTCTTTTTCTGATTTCCAGATGATGCGGTCAGAATATTTTTGCAAAATTTCCACCGTGCCGTCAGTCGAACCGCCGTCCATCACGATGTATTCCAAATCCGGATAATTCTGCGAGAGGACGCTTTGAATCGTGCGCTCAATGAAAGCGGCTTGGTTGAAAGAAGGAGTGATGATTGACATTTTCATTTTGTGTAATTTTCTAAAAACCAAGCATAAGTCATGGCGATTCCATCTTCTAAATTTATTTTATGCTGCCACCCAAGGGAATGCAAACGCGAAACATCCAGCAATTTTTTGGGCGTTCCATCCGGCTTGGAAGTGTCGTTTATGATTTCACCTTCAAACCCTGTGGTTTTTTTAATGAGCAAGGCTAAATCTTGAATAGCTAGATCTTCACCGGTGCCGATATTGACAATCTCGTTATCGGAATAGTTGTTCATTAGAAAAATACAAGCGTCAGCCAAATCATCGACATGCAAAAATTCACGCATCGGTGCGCCGGTGCCCCACATGACCACTTCTTTTTTGCCTTCAATTTTGGCTTCATGGAATTTGCGCAGGAGGGCGGGGAGGACATGAGAGCTTTCCAAATCGAAATTATCATTTTGGCCATAGAGATTGGTGGGCATCACGGAAATAAATTGCGTGTCATATTGCTTGTTGTAGGCTTGGCACATCTTGATGCCGGCAATTTTGGCAACGGCATAGGCCTCGTTGGTTTTTTCCAATGGTCCAGTGAGGAGATATTCTTCCTTGATTGGTTGCGGACAATCGCGCGGGTAAATGCAGGAGCTTCCGAGAAAAAGCAGTTTCTTGGTTTTTTGTAAGTAGGCATTGTGGATGATGTTGTTTTGGATCTGTAAATTTTCAAAAATAAATTCGGCCGGATGCTCATTGTTGGCGAGGATGCCACCGACTTTAGCGGCTGCCAGAAAAACATGGTCCGGTTTTTCGGCGACGAAAAAATCAGCCACGGCAAGTGGATTCAACAGATCAAGTTCATCTCTGGTTTTGCAAATTATGTTTGCAAAACCTTGCGCCTCCAGATTTCTGACAAGAGCTGAGCCAACCAGCCCTCTGTGGCCGGCAATATATATTTTGGAAGATAGGTTCATAAGACTATGGATTTCGTGAAATTTTTAGAGTGACTCCTTCTTTCTCCAAATCATTTTGCATCATAATTTTCACCAATTCTTTGAATTTGGTTTTAGGTACCCATTTCAGCAATTTTTTGGCTTTGGTTGGATCGCCTAATAATATATCGACTTCCGATGGACGATAATAACGTGGATCAATTCGGATAATCGTTTTTTGGGTTTTCCTATCAATGCCAATTTCTTTTTCTTTTTTGCCTTGCCACATCAAATCTATCCCGGCGACTTTGCAAGCTTCTTCGACAAATTCCCGCACAGAATGGGTTTCTCCGGTGGCCAAAATGAAATCACCCGGTTTTTTTTGTTGCAACATGCGCCACATGCCTTCAACATAATCTTTGGCGAAACCCCAATCTCGCTTGGAGTCCAAATTGCCCAGATATAAATGTTCATCTTTGCCGGCTAAAATCCGCGCCAGACCGCGAGTTATTTTTTTAGTGACAAAAGTTTCGCCGCGTCGAGGTGATTCGTGATTGAAAAGAATGCCATTGCAAGCATAGATGCCATAACTTTCGCGGTAATTGATTGTGATCCAATAGGAATACATCTTGGCGCAGCCATAGGGAGAGCGGGGGTAGAAAGGCGTGGTTTCCTTTTGCGGTGTTTCTTGAACCAAGCCGAAAAGTTCACTGGTCGAGGCTTGATAGAATTTGGTTTTGATTCCGGTATCTTTGATGGCGTCAAGGATGCGAACTGTGCCAAGGCCGGTGACATCTGCAGTATATTCCGGATTATCGAAACTCACTTTGACATGGCTTTGCGCGGCGAGATTGTATATTTCATCCGGTTTTATTTTTTCAATCAAGCGGGAGATGCTGGAGCTGTCGGACAAATCGCCATAATGCAAAAACAATTTCACATTATTGACGTGTGGATCTTGATAGAGGTGTTCAATGCGGCCGGTGTTGAATGAACTTGATCGACGAATTATTCCGTGAACTTCATAGCCTTTTTCCAGTAATAATTCTGTTAAATATGACCCGTCTTGTCCAGTGATGCCGGTTATTAAGGCCTTTTTCATGTGGGTGTATTTTAATTTTTTATTTCTTCTAATGAATCTTTGCGCGTCAGCTCTGAAAGTTGCTGTTCCAATCTTTCAATGGCAGAAAGCAGTTTGAAGATTATGAGAAATATGAAAATGAATCCGACCATGATGACAGCGTTAATGTTGCCTTGTAGTCCGATGATTTGCGCTAAGAAGTTGCTGAGGTCGGGAAAGAGGGCAATGAGCGCCATACCACCCCAAACAACAATCCTAACAAAAAGCTTAAGAAATGTTTGACCTTGTTTGCCTTGGATGAATTTTTTCGTGCCTTGAAAAATCATGAGTGCGGCGAGGACGGTTATAGCGATTTGATATAGGTGAAGCGAATTCATAAAATTTATAATTAACTTATTATATTCCAGACCATTTTATACAGTGTCTTGAGGCCGTTCAAAAATCCTTGTTTTTGCACTTTGCCCATGGAATAGGCGGTATAGCGGACAGTGATGGGCACTTCGGTGAAACGCAAGCGATATTTTTTGATTTCGTGGATGATTTCGGAGTCATATTCATAGCGGTCGCTTTTGGTGTTGATGACTTCGGCGGCGTGACGGGAATAGGCGCGAAAACCGGATTGGGAATCAGTCACCCACAGGCCGTAAAGGTACCAGGTGCAGAAGTTGCCGATCTTGTTGGCGATGATCTTGTGGCGGGGCATACCGATCGGATTGAGCAACCGAGTGCCCAGGACAACGTCGAATTTTTCTGTAACAATCGGCGCAATGAGACGTGCAATATCTTGTGGATCATGTTGGCCGTCGCCGTCGAGCGTCACAATGATGTCCGCGTCCAGCATTTTAGCCGCTTCAATGCCAGTTTTGGTGGCGGCACCTTTGCCACGATTGATCTTGTGTCGCAAGGCCACTATGCCGGCGCTTTTGGCCACTTGTTGTGTATTGTCTGAACTTCCGTCATCAACGATGATGAGATTTTCATAGCCACTCTGCCTGATTTCGGCAATCACGCTTCCAATGATTTCTTCCTCATTGTATGCCGGAATGACAATG
>JAHFOP010000011.1:12648-23765 GCA_023261605.1 Candidatus Moraniibacteriota bacterium | reverse complement strand
TCCGGATTCAAAATATAATCAGATATTTTTTGCAAACCAACTTTCTTCGCAAAGTTATCCGCTTCTAAAAATTTATCCTGAATAATTTTTGATTGAGCATAAATCTCCTGCGCCATGCCAGGATACGCCACTCCTTGACCGGGAAACACAAAACACCTTTGAGAAAAATCTTTCCCTGAATATTTATCGATTATAATTTCATATTCCCCAAAATAACGTCCTTTACTTTTAATCATGATAATTTATTTTTTTTAAAGTTTCTCGAATCGGAAAGTTCTTTTCCAATGCATAGTTTAATGTCGAAAATATAAGGCACGTTGCATCCCCTCTTTCAATTCTCATATATTTTTCATTTAATTTTTCATCAAAAAAAACCAAGATAACAACAGCACTCTCTTCTTTCCGCAATTCTCTCTGAATAACATCCATGGCGATGGAAGCGGAATTAAAGTCAGAATCAATGTTGAAATTTTTTCCTTTAAAATCAAATGTATTGCAAATTTTTCCAGAAATAACATTATTTAAAATTCCCGAGCTAGTGTCTTCGGTAATTTTGGGAAATTTTTCCTTGTGTCTTATTATGAATCCGAGATCATCCCCACTGAGAAAAGGCAGTGCCTTTTTCAATTCAAAATGCCTAACTCTTTCGTCAAAATCAATTGCTGCATCCAAACACAAAGTACTGGCCGAAATAACCACCACTTTATTCTTGTCCAACATGTCTATCTCAATATTAGACCTTTCAAAAGCATCCGCTACAGCCTTAAGACTAAGAAGCTGCGTTTTGTCAGTCTGTTCAATCCCACGTGGCGGAATTTTAAATTTTTCAATTATATCTTCCTCATTAAATTTATTCAGCAGCGCTTGCCCGCGACCAATAATCACAACCATTTCCTTATCAGCACTGGCTTCATGCGCTACTCTTTTATGGATAGAATAATCTTTCCTAAATTCATCCAATACAACATGATAATTTATATTTCCGAAACCGAAAGAAGAAATTCCAAAACGCATGGATGTCTTTTTGTCACCCGACACTGTGATATTTTTTTTGTTTATATAAACTGCACCATCATCAGGAGCAATAGAATTGTTGATATAAGGTGACGCTGGAATAATTTTAACTTCCATACTTAGAATACATTTCAACACACCCGCCGCACCCGCCGCACCTTTAGTATGCCCTATTAACGCTTTGACCGATCCGATTGGGATGCGACTTCCCGAAAAAAACTCATTTAATGCTTTTACCTCTATTCCATCCCCAACTTTTGTGCCAGTGCCGTGACATTCAATATAGTCAATCAATGTCTTATCTATACCGGCATAGGCTTTTTCCAGAGCCAGGACTTGCCCAGTTGAAGATGGCGAAAATAGACTAGAGCTCCTTCCATCGCTTGATGAACCTATTGATTTTATAACCCCATAAATTCTGTTCTTATCACGAATAGCATCCTCCATTCTCTGTAAGATAAAAATAACAGCCCCTTCTCCTTGCGACAAACCATCCGTATCCTTATCGAAAGGACGTCCCGCCCCTTTCGATAAGGCACCTACTTTTCCAAACAGTACAAACGTGCCAGGATCAAGGTTGCTTTCCACTCCGCCTGTTATCACTGTGTCAGTTTCATAATTTTTCAATGCTTCTACAGAAATATCTAAAGCAGCCATGGAAGAAGCGCAAGCGGCGTCTACTAGACAGCCTTGCCCTGATATATCAAACTGCTTCTTAACAAAACCAGTGGTATAATTTGCAATCGTAGAAGCAATCAGCTCTTCCTTACTGGAAGTATGACCGCAAAAATAATTCCTCATGTCTCTTATTATCTTATCTTTATTCTTCAGATAGCTGCCCTCTATATATTTTTCAAGAGACTCCTTGTTATGTATATATAATTTTTGCAAATTTAATGTTTCATCAATACTCATGCATCCTAAAAAAACAGCCGTCTTCTTTTTATACTTATCCAGCGATTTATCTTTTAGACAAGCTATGGCTTGCTTAGTAGCCTCAAGAGCTAGTAAGCTAAGTCGAGTATTATTCTCCGTCCCGTTAAATATCCCACTCTCTACAAAAGCAGCTTCATTAGAGTAGACTTTATCTTCAAATTCACCGGTTTTGTCTAGATAAAGATCGCTGCTAAAGCGCGCTTCTGGCATTTTGCGTATTGAGCAGTGTCCTTTTGTGATATTTTTCCAAAACTCTTGTGGATTATTCGCTTCCGGCAAAACACAACCAACACCTACGATACAAACATCATTATTATAATAAAAATTATTCTCCATTATATTTTTTTAGAAAAATTACCATTTTTTTTTCTTGAAACAGTTTGATACTTATGACTCCAACCAGCCATCCAATCACTAACATCACAATCATAAATAAAAAATATCCAATAGATGGGTTATCTGTTTCAAAAAATTTTTTTGCAAAGATAGCCATTCTAAAACTAACAAACATCTGCGCTACATAAATCCACATAATACCTTTGCTATAGCTATTTATAATACCATACTTTCTTAATTTTATTTTTTCAGAAAATAAGCTCCCCAAAACTACCAAAATCAGGAATAATCCTAATGTAGCCAATATCCACCCTAGTGTCGGAGTCAAAATGCTCGGACCCCAGACATAATCTGGATCAATCCGCGCCGAAATCTCACCCCTCAAAATAGCAACTGCCATAAAAAATAATCCGCCAACCAATGATATTGCATTAAACCATTTTCGGCCACCATACTTCACCCGATATTTAGCATAAAGAAATCCGCTACCCACCACTCCGAACCATGGGAAAAATGGCCAAAGTACAAACTCATTCCTCCCGCCAACAAAGATGGCTACCCAATTATTAGGATTATAAGGTGCCAGAATATTGCTCAAGAAAGCGGCGGCCATAATTGTTATTACGCTCAACAAAAAAACTTCGTATTCGGTAAGAAATTTCATCAAAATGGCGATGACCAAGAAAGACAACCCCACAAATTGCAAGACATTCCAGGAAAAAATATACGCCCAACCCCAAGTAATGACATTCATAAAAAAACCAACGCATAAAAACAACAAAAACAAAGTAATGGTTTTTTTAATGTCTATCTTTTTCTGCAGACCGAATACATACCCCGCTAAAGCCGGTAAAATAGTTATGAAAAGTCCAATAAACATAAATCTACTAGTCATTTCATAGGATAATGCGCTAGTATCAAAAAACGAGTATTGATTAGTTACTAAGGCCATATGTGCGTGAATGAGAATCAACATCACCACGCAAATAAATTTAATTATATCCATAAACTTTTTGATGCGAAAAACCTCATTATCTTCCATACCATGATAATTTTACCATAAAAACTGAGTTGTTACCAAGAAGTACCCTCTTTATGCTATACTTATAATAATAAAGCTATTTTATGGAGTCCAGTCTCGAGAAAAATCTGCAGCTTAAATTATCGCGTCTTGGCTATTTTTTGGTTTACAAAAAAAATGTACCCAGTACGATTGATCTGGCGGCCGGAATAAACAACAAGAACATTCCTTGCGCAATCATCGCTGCTCATCAAACAAGAGGAGTGGGCAGATATGGCCACACTTGGCACGACAAAAAAGGCGGGTCAATTTTAATGACCATAATTGAAAATGATTATTTTTTCAAAAAAATAACACCCGCACTATTGGCGCAGCTATTTGTGTTGTCCTGTTGCCTAACTCTCGGCCGAATAACAAAAAATAAAAATATAAAAATCAAATGGCCCAATGATCTGGTCATTGATGACAAAAAATTAGGCGGAGTTTTGACTGATTGTGCCAGCAGGAAAGATGCAACGCTGATCAGCCTCGGTTTGAATGTGCGCGACAGTCATGTGAAAAATTCGTCATTTTTGCAAAGTCTCTCAGAAAAAGAGCTGGATCGAGCCAACCTAATTGGAGATATTTTAGCCGGCTGGAAAAAAGACAAAAAAAGCTTTGAAAAAAAATGGAAAAATAATGATTGCGCTAGCTATACTAAGCTCTGGACGAATAAGTCATCGCTGATAGGTAGAAATATTCAACTCCTCCAAGATGATGTCCGACAAGTCTCAGGGGAAGTCAAATCAACACCGCTTGGCGGAGGACTAACAATAAAAGCTCAGGGTAGAACTATAAAAATCAAGCTTGGCGACTATTTACCGGGAAGCATCATTATAAATAACTAAACATATGGACAACAGCTACAAGTTGATTCGAGGAAAAAATCCAACCAATGATACGTCTTTGGAAACTACTATCAAAAAATATCCGCGGTATAAAAAATTAGTAGAGTCAGTTGCCAATAGCATTAAATCACATGCCTTAAAATCAGCCGAATTGGTCATTACGATCGGAAAAAATGAAATCAGGCTGTCTTTTTTGAATCAAGATGGCGCAGGAAAAATCAAAGTTTTTGTGAAAGACGCGCTGAAAACAAAAACAATCATTGGCACACCATATTATTCCAACTGGAATGGCTATTTTTATCGTATCCCACACCTGAAGAAAAAACCCTACGTCAAAAACGGTCAAAAAATCAAAGCCGGTACTCCACTGGGAATCATCTTCGTGAACAAAAATGAACAATTCCTTTTGAGCGCGCCAGAAAGTGGCCATATTTATTTCCCCGATGAAAATGCCAATTTAGAGCATGGCCTTCCCATTAGAAAAAGTAAAACTATATTATTCCATTTAGACGCCTGAATTTTATGCGCAAAATAAAAAAAGTACTAATCATAGAAAGAAATGAAATGGGACTGCGCGCCTTGGAAATATGCGTGAAAATGAAGATTAATTTTGTCGTCGGCTTTTCTGGCTCAGATAGCACTTCCGTGCTAGTCAAAAAAGCCAGGGCGTACTGTGCCACAAACCAAAAGAGTGGCCTCAGCTATCTCGGTGAAGATTTGCATGACAGCTATGGTAATGTGACGAAAATAATTGCTACCGCGCAACTCTGGAAATGTGACGCCGTCTATCCAGGATACAATATCCTATCAGAAAATCATGTGGCGGTCGAAAAAATCACCCGCGCCGGCCTGCTTTGGATTGGCCCAAGTACCAATGTTATTAAGCTTTTCAGCCATAGATACGCCACTCGAGAATTGGCCAAAAAATACAATCTAGATGTTTTTGACGCTTTTTTGATCATCTCCAAAAAACAATTATTGAAAAATTGTCAGAATGGAAAAATAACTTTCCCCTTCATGATGAAAACTTTTGCCTCTGGTGGCGGTCGAGGCAACAATATCATATCTGACGCGCGTGATTTGGAGAACAATTTGACAAAAATAGACACGCGAACAAAAAATTATTATGCGGAAAAATATGTTTCCGGTCGCCACATTGAATTGCAATTCGTAGCCAACGGATGCCAAGTGAAATATCTTGGAACTCGGGACTGCAGCTGCCAGATCAAGTTTCAAAAAATACTCGAAGAAGGTCCGGCAAACATAGAAAAAAGTCAACTAGCTACATTGGAAAACAGACTCACGCCCCTTTTATTAGATTTGAAATATCGCGGACTTGGCACGGCTGAATTCGTTTATGCTCCAAAAGAAAACAAGTTCTATTTTCTAGAAATAAATCCGCGCATCCAAGTTGAATCCCCTGTCACGGAAGAGTTGTTTGACATCGATCTGGTGGCCACCCAATTCACCCTAGCTCAAGATGATGGGACAGCTTTACGCAAAGAATATTCGACTGAAAAAAAATATGCGATTGAAGCCAGAGTTTATGCTAGAGATCCATATGATCATTTCGCACAAAGCGTTGGAATGATAAATCTTTTCAAGACTGCGAAAATCAATAGCATCACTTATCATACTGGCTATCAAGTCGGCGATGTTATCTCAAATTTTTATGATCCACTGCTTTTGAAAGTTGTCAGTTCGGCACGAAACAGGGCATCAGCTTTGCAAAAATTGAAACAAGCTTTGCAGGCCCTACAAATAAACGGCGTTACTACCAATAAAGATCTTTTGCTTTGGCTCTTGGCACAAAAAGAATTTAAAAACAAAACCCTAACGCAAGATTTCATTGAAAGCGCTTGGCAAAAACATTTGAGCTATCTTCAGGATGATAAAAGAAAATTTCTCGCCACCGGAATTTTTCAAGAAGTTATTTCTACTGAAAAAATCAACCCGCAAAAATTGATCAATACTTTAAAATATTCCAGAAATGGTGTGCAAAGAAATTATCTGGCTGAACTTAATTCGAAACATGCTGATTCTCCCCAAAAAACCGCTTTTCGTTTTGGAATTTTTCACCGCGATAAATTGCCTGTCATTTTTGCGTGGTGGGACTTCTCCTACTTCGGCGGAACTTTGGGCGTGGATGAAACGCTAGCTTTGGAAAAATGTTTCGCGCTAGCACGCAAAAAAAAGCTACCACTAGTGATGAGTACCCGCAGTGGCGGCGCCCGTCAACAAGAAAACACTTTGGCACTCGCCATGATGCAATATATTCTGCACGCTTATGAAAAAAATGGCCGACCTTTTTTCATAAATATTTTTGACCAAGAAAATTTTGGCGGCTTGAACGCCAGCCTCACAGGACTGGCCGACATAAAAATCGCCACAGCCACAGCCAAAATCGGCCTGACCGGACCGAAATTTTTGGCAGCAATTATGTCCGATGGAGAAACATTACCACTCGGCGCCCAAGGCGCCCAAGAGCATTACACTGCTAGGAATATCGACGAACTTTTCCCCGATTTATATTCTGCTTGCGAAAGCGCCTTCGGACTATGCAGGTTTGTCTGCGATAAAAGTGAGATTGAAAAGTTGTCCCAAAAAAAAATACCATTGGCTCCCCAAAAAACAAAATCCATGTCCGTCAGTGCCTGCTTGAAATATTTGAACAATCCTAAAAGATTAAGATTTGCAGATATCATAAATCCTAAAACAGGCATTTTTAGCGACATAAAACCACTTAGTAATTTTGCTTCGCCTGATAATCTAGTCTATTTGCCAATCATGGGTGCTCTGGCGCGCATTGGTAAACATAGAGTCATGATTATCGGGCAACAAAGTATTGGAAAAAATGGAAATATATTAAGTCCGAGCGCTAAAGATTTCAAGTGGATGCGACGCAAAATGCAACTGGCTGAAAAATTGGATGTGCCCATCATCCTTTTGGGAGACACTAATGGCGCTGATGCCTCTCTGGATTCAGAATATGCCGGCGTGAGCCATGAAATTTCACAAGCCCTCCTGGAACAAACAAAATTGTCCGTGCCGATTATAAGTATCAATCTCGGTCTTTGTGGCAGTGGCGGTGGTTTGCCTTTCGTAAACTTGGCTGATGCCGCGGCAGCACTAGAACGCAGCCTCAAAATGGTTTCCGACATCCGCGTGCAAGGCACCATCCTGAGCGGAAATGATCATCTCACTAGTCATGCACAAAAAAAACTTTTAGATATGTTACAAGACGCCACAGCTAAAGGCCAGTTTCACTACGGACTCATCGACGAAATCATTCCCCATTCTTCTAACAAAAAAATCCTGGCGGAAAATATCAAAAATTTTATTGTGAAAAGTTTAAACCAGTTAACTGCCCTCAGCAAAAAAGAGCTTCTAGTGAAACGCCTCCAGAGGCAGGAGAAAATCAAGCGTAATCTATTGACAAAATAGTCAAGAGGTGCTATGCTTGTAGGTTACTGTGAGATAGCATGCTATTATCATAGTAATAAACCTTTTCTTTTAAAACCTAATACTAGAGCAGGAGGCTCGAAACAAATGACTCAGATTAAATCTCTCATGGTGTTGTTTTTCGCAGTCCTACTGCTTAACGGCTGCGCCAACTTTCACGATAACCCTGTGCTACCCTCACACATGATAAGCAATGGTAGCAACACCGACCCAATAGTTTTTTTTGTACATGGAGCCGGAGATGGCAATGAGCACAATGCAATCCCAGGAATAAACACAACTTTTATTCAGTTCCAATATGATTATTTAGACGGAACCGATACAAATAGTGAAGAGCTCCTGAAAGCCTTCATTGAATTCAGAGAGGGCCATCCAAATAACACAATAATCATAGTGGCTCATAGCTATGGATGCTGTGTAGTTGTGGCAGCTATTCAAAAAGATGACGGTGATAATTTTAAGAATACCACAATAGTACTCTTGTCGCCAGTTATATTCGGAGTAGAAGGAGCGCTTAATAAAAGCGAACCTACTCTTGTCGCCAGTTATATTCGGAGTAGAAGGAGCGCTTAATAAAAGCGAACCATTCTATCAATTCTGGATGTGGATGATTTCTCCGATTAAGGATTTCAGAAATATAGCTATTTCAGAAGATCCAAACGGCCCGATCATACCAAAATTAATTTCAAAGTTCTCGCTCTTTGAAAGGAGAGTGAAACACGTATCGATTTTCTTCGAAGAAGGAGATGAATTCATTCCAAATGAAAAAAGCCCGGAAATAATTAAAAGTAATTTCCATGTAATAAGGGCTCACGCGGTTGAGTTGCCTAGAAACGGCGACAAAGATCCACACACCGACATTCTTATCAGAAGAGAGGTGGCGGATAAAATAAAAAAGTTATTGTTTTCCGAAGATCAAAAACTGCTTTCGCAGAATTAGCAGCATAAACCCATCGACCTAGAGACTCGATGGGCTTTTTATTTTCTAAAAATTTGTAAAATATTACCTTGCAAAAAAATCGTGACGATAGTTCCGATGAAAATCCACAACGAAAAAGGAATAGTTTTGTAAATGAACAGTTTTTGTAAATTATTTTTTATGGAATATTCTTGTAGAACATCTACCTGACGTATATCTAATCCGTCCGGCCTTAGCTCCCCCATTTCTCTGGCCAAGATTTTATCCTTTTCAATGAGTTGTTTGGTTTCCAACGCCAAATTAGAATGGACGGGCAATGCCACCGGCAAAATTGACTCCTCGACAAAATTGCTAATATAATATTCTACTAGCACACCCATTAAGCCGAAAAAAATCATCGACTGGATAAACGTTAATAAGCTGAAATGACTTTTGAAATAAAACTTGCCCAAAATAAAAGAGATAGCTAGCGCAAAAATCATACTCAGTAAAACCCTTCCTATTCCCGCTAAAGAATACTTTCTGCGTAGAACACTGCCTGCCCAAACCCTCAGCCTTTTTATTTTTTCTCCTGCACTGGTTTTAAATAAAAATATAATTAAATCTTTCAAAGCCAAGAATAACGCTTTGCAAATTAAAAAAAGCAAAAACACCATGAAAATATTCACCAAAAGCACAAAAGCGGGAAAGTAGTTGAGATAGGTCCTACTATAATATTGCAGAGGCAAGAGAAAAACCATCAGCACAAAATATTTACTGTCTCCGGCTGGCCAAAAACCCGCCTTCCAAATCACAAGAGCCACCACCAGAGCACTCACGGTATTTGCTATTACTTGTTTCATATAATCGAAATTTACCAAGTCGAACGCAAAAGAGATGATAAATAATAACGCGCCTAGGATAAATCCAGCTACCACAACATTATTTCTAATTTTTTTATGCCTGACATCTTCCCAGCAGATTATCAGGCTCAAAATAAAAATTATCCCCAAAAATAAATAATAGAATAACATCAGTCTTTTTTAATTTTTTCAATTATTTTTCGCTGATTAATGAATACGGCATAGAGTTCACTCTCTTTGTAGAATCCCCCTTGTGCATAAAGGCCAGCGCAAATTTTCTTCAAAGAACATTTTTGGCACGTGTCCGTTTTCTTATAAAACCAGTCATCTTGGGTAATTGTCCCCTTATCATCCAAAAAGCAAACTGTGCGGCCTTCTTCTTTGACAATCTTTCTCGTTTCCGTCGAAACATGTTCGAAGTCGGTCAAATAGCAAAGTGGCACACGCTCCACTCGGAAGGTTTTGTTGTTTTTTTCCAGATATTCCAAAGCGCGGTGCAATTCCAATTCAAAATCATTGAAATTCGGAACAACTTCTGGGTTTTCTGAAACACGATTCATATATGGATCAAGATTATTAAACACGAAATGTTTGATGAAAGGATATTTTTGTACGATCCAAGCGACAGTTTTCGACAGATGATCCGCATTATATTTACTAATAGCTGTATTTATATCTACGGTAATGTCTCCCGCTTCTTTCAGATTATCCAATGCTTTTTTGATATTTTGAAACGACGGCGAATAGCGCGCTATCTTGACTTGCACTTTTTCTTGCAACGAAAAAACAGACAAATGTAAATGTCTAAGCCCGGCCGCGTGTAAAGTTTGCAAATATTTTTTATCCGCAATTTTTTGACCATTAGTTATAATGCGAGGAGAAATTTTCTGCTTGATAGCATAAGCAATTAGTGCGGGCAATTGGACATACAGCGTTGGCTCACCACCGGTCAAAATTACGCCAGTATAGCCTTGCGCTTTCAGCTCATCTATCTTTATCTTGGCCTCTTTTAAACTTAAAGTTTTTTCATTGGTCGGATTGGAACAAATGATGCAATTCTGATTGCAATCTCTAATCACTTGAATATAACCTATTTTTGCCATAAAATTTATTATTGTTTCAATTCCAATAGTTTCAATATTTTAAAACCACTTTCGCGGATTTTATTTATCCGTGCCCCAGAACAATTTTTATCATATTTACATTTTCGACATTTTACACTTTTTATAAAGTATCTATGTTTTATGTAAAAATCCAAAAACTTATGTATATCAAGCCTCTCGTCAAATTTGAATAATTTATTTTTCTTCTTAATTTTTGGCAGGCATAGCGGAGTCGGTTTAGACTCCAGTTGACCAGTTTTTTTCAAAGTTATCAAATCAGTGCAAAAACCACGCATGAAACAATACTGGCAACGCTCGCCATAGCAACTCATCAGATTGCCATTTTTAATATAGCTCTCGAATTGGCTCCGCATGCCGTGCAATTCGCTTTGCAATTTTACCGGATTTTGAATGAACTGTTCATATCCTTCGAGCAATTCTGCCGGCAAACGATTGGTCCAGATGAACAAATCGTGATTGGATGATAAGGCTAGCGCTTCTTTTAGATATTTACCCACTTTGGCTGGTTCGATAAATAGCCGCCCTCTATTTTCCCAGGCACTGCCAAAAGGAATAAGATAAAGCAGGTCGAACTCT
>JAHFOP010000011.1:0-12638 GCA_023261605.1 Candidatus Moraniibacteriota bacterium | reverse complement strand
CAATAAAAAATAACATTGTTTCCCTCAAATTTTTGTAATTTATCTTGCTAATGACAATATCTATGCTTATGATGAAACTATATTTTAAGGCATTAGAAAGACCTTTCATGGCCTGCAGATAGCTCCCTTTCACTCGTGTCATCTCTTCCAGTTGTTCTTTCAGATGACTGTGCAGTGAAAAAGTTATCTCGTCCAGCCCGGCAGTCTTGGCAGAACGCGTAAATTCCTCATAAGCAAACATGCGACCGTTACTTATCATCTGCACATGACTGTAACCAATCTTTTTGGCATATTTTATTATCTTGAAGATATCCGAATGGATTGACGGTTCTCCACCGGAAATTATTGCTCGCACACAGCCGGATTCTATGCCCGCTTTCAAGTCCTTAACCACTTCTTTAAATGGAATAATTTTTCCATTATGATTCTCGCTATCCAAACAAAAAAGACAATTATTATTGCACGCGCTAGTAATTCTGACCCAATGTCTTTTCTCTTCAACCACTTCGTCCTTCAGTTTTAAATTATTATTTTTCATTTAATCTTTTACGTAATCATTATAACAATTGAGCTGTTCTGAAATTCTAGCCGCAGGGTGATCCAAATCAATGATACCTGAGCCAAAAATTCCCGGCTGTAGTCCTAGGATAATCACCCGTACGACCGGAATTTTGAGAATCGGATGAGTTAAATCTTTAAAGATAACTTCACAACCTTTATTTTCAAGAATATTTGTCAACATTTCAATCTCATCTTTCATGTCATCCAAAGCATAATTTTTAATCTGGTTATAATGGATTTTTTTTTTCGAATCAATTATGGATGAGAAGAAGTCAAAGATGTGCTGTGGCTTTTTCTCTGACAAACTAATTTTTTCCATTCCATTTTCCTTGGCATAAATGGCAGCTGATCTAAATTGGGCCAATTCTGTCAATGCACGCGTAATCGCGACATCCTTATCCGGATGCACGCCCATCGCCGCATAGAAACCATAAGAATTTAAATATGGTCCATTCTTGGGAAAGGCGAAAGCGCGCACGACTGGGATACCGAAATTAAGATTAGTATAGCTAAGACACAATTCCATGTCATTAGACACATAACTTTCAACCATTTTTTTAATTTCCTGATTTTCAATCGACTTTAAATCAATGGTGGATGATTTGATCTTATTGCGATAATACAGTTCCTCTAGATGATGTTCAATGAGTTCGCATAGAGCGTATATAATTGCCTCTTCGATGCTATTGCCCGCCGCCAGTCCAGCCGTATAGGAAAAATCTTTCAACTCCGGCACCGGTAAAAAATACACTAGGTTGGCCGGAATAAAAACCTCATCCCCCGTTGTCAGAGAGAAGCAATTTTCCCAATATATTTTTTTATCATCCAGCTCGGCTTTGGTATATAGCGACCGCTGCAGATTGCAAGGCACCAAGTCCCAGCGAGAAATTGCCCGTTTTTTTAAATTGTTAAACCTATCAAATTTCAATATTTTCTTATTCACATCTGATGCGCTATATCTTTCCACTCTTTCCATCATTCCGCTCACTTGCGCTAAGATTTCAGTCGGACCCTTTCCCCAGTTTGGAGTTTTCGAATTATGGAAGATATCCTGATGAATAACCGCAAAAACCGGCAAGCCCAAAATATCAAAGCTATCAATACGCTCAATATTATCCCAAATAGGCAGTTGTGCTCTTTTTATCGCTTCGGTCACAACCGCATAAGTCTTTTTTGGATTGACCGTTCGATGATTACCTACCAAAAAATACTTTTTGGATTTTTTCAAAGTTTTTTCCATGTCTGCTATTTTTTTATAACCCTAAACTCATCCCAACCGAATTTTTCCGGATATTCTCGCCAGCTCCCCTCGCATTGATTGAAATATTTACACTTCTTACATGCTAACGCTTTTGATTTACCCTCAACCATCCGAGATTTTTTATAATCATCTATCGTAATTCCCAGATCGAATATTTTCGTATCAGGTATCACATATTCTGAAATACATTTTTTATATTTTTCTAAAAAACAAACTGGTATTCCTTCAACCATGACATTTTTTTTCATTTTTTCCCCGATACACAATGATCTTTCAATATACGGCACTACTAAGCTCATCCTCGGTACCACTTTGTCAAAATTTTTCTCAGCTGCTCCAATGGCATGCACAAACGCCAACTGAGCCTGATCGACATCTAAGCTTAGCAGTAATCTAGTAATTCCCGGCAGATAACGATAGTTGGATTTGGTTATAACGGTATTGGTTATAACTACTTGATTCAGTTTTTTCAAATTTTGGATACCAGACACGATTTGTCTGAAACTTTCCGTCTGGGTCAGATAATTATGTAATTCAGCCGTATGACCATGTAGTGCCAACGCGAATTCATTTGCTCCGGCCGCAATCATCTTTTGGCAAAAATCGCTATACGCAAACATGCGACCATTTGATTGGATTTGTATGGTCTTGAAGCCTATTTCTTTAGCGTACTTTACCAACTCTAGAATATCTTTACGAATGGTCGGCTCACCACCTGTAAACACCGCAATTTCACAATCCTTAACAGCTTCATCCAAGATATTTTTAAGTTCCGCGGTACTTTTATCACCAAATTTCTTTTTATGTCCCTGTACGCAAAAAAAACAATTATTATTGCATAAAAATCCAGTTTTAATATCAGCTTTCTTCATAAATTTTGTCTCTAATTAGCGAAAATACAGACTCCTAGTCTGCCCCTCGAGACATAAGTAATGCACTCTAATTTTACTGCTAATGATGTAATCCCGCAAGAAAATCGGTATGAATGAAAAATTGCTATTTTTAGTTTTTTCCAGCAGTATTCCCTTGGGAAATCGTCGCCATATTTTTTTTGAAACAACAGTTTCTTTTTCTGATATTCTGACCAATGTTCCGAAATTTTTTGAGATTAGAGGATACAACTTTAGGGAAAATTTTCCAGCCGGTAAGAAATCAACGGCAACAGTATCCAATTTTTCTTGGCCATAAATTTCAGCTATATTTTCAGGGTCAGTGCCAACCGCTTCGCAAAATTTTCTCAAAGGAAATTTTTCTCCATTTATACTGAGATAGATCTTGATTTTCGGTTTCTTGTCATCGCCATATTCAAGACCGAATTGCAAAGGAAATTTTTCATTCTCCTCGAAAAATAATAAGACTTTCTCCAAAATTTTCCCATTATAAATCGTTGCAAGCCTTCTCTCAATCATCTTTACAGTAGCCTGAATTGTGGTCCGGCGTTTTTCTCTTTGTCTAGCTTTTTCAATATTACTGACATCAGTCGATAAAAAATAAAGATGATTCCAGCGTATTTTTTCTTTTTTCTCCACCAAAGAGAATTCAAATTCTTGAACACTGTCATTTTTTTTCTCTTCTACCCATAATTTATCCAGAACTTCCTTGAAAAAATCAACTTGATCAATTTTCCATTTTTCAGAGATCACATCAATAGTTTTTTTTGCTTTTTTTAGATCCATATTTATTCAAATATCCTTTTTTTAGCTTCGCTGATATAATCCACAAACACTTTATTACTATTTGCCATTTCTGATACCTTGGCGGCAAAATAAATAGAATAGAGATTTCGTATTTTTATCACATCTTCAGCAATATTCCGCTCAGCATCTGCTGTATAGCTGTAATAACTAAAACATTTTTTACATTTTTCAGCATTCGACATGTATTTACAGGCTTGGTATTTTTTGGAAATTCCCATATTGGCACTCCCCATAACATAAGCGTCTTTTTTGGCAGAATTTATCAAAAAAGGTGAAAAAGCCATTTTACCAGTAGGATAAACTTCCAAATTTTCATAAAAGGGACATCTGGCTACGTTGTTATATACACTTTTAACTTCGTCCTGCTTAAATTGACGATTGATTGAATTTAGAAAAATTAAATTGCTTTTATGTATATTGTCATATATATAGATGATTATTTTTTGCAGCTCTTCTTTGAAGCATTCCTTCTGACTATCATTCCAAATAAAGCTTGGACTATATATCGGTTCGATGTTTATACTGTCAAAACCCAAGCTAATTATATATAAAAAATTTTCAGACAGCTTGTCCGCAGACTCCGGCAAAACTCCCAACAGAACACTTCTGTTTTGATTTTTTATATTTTTTATAAGCAAAGGAACTTTTGCAATCACCTTTTCGAACGAGCCTGTTTTTTCTTTTGATAATCGTCCCCTGTTATGAAACTCTTCCATTCCATCGATGCTTACTGATACTTTTATATCATTTTTTTTAAAAAAATCAATTTTTTCCTTATCTAGTAGTGTTCCATTTGTGCCGATTGAAATGGTCAGTTTTTTCCTATTTTCTGTTGCTATTTTTTGAGCAAGCTTTACAATTTTTTTTAATAGTGGAAAAAATAGCAATGGCTCACCTCCATAAATCATTAATAGTTTGTCATCCCCGCCAGAGCTAAAAAATAAATTCAATATCTTATCGGCCTGCTCAAAAGAAAAAACCGCATCATTCTTTTCAACAAAGCAGTACGTGCAATTTAAATTACACCTAGTTGTAAGCGCAAGGCGCAAAGTATAAATTTCTTTATTGAACCCTGATGTTTCTATTATTTCTTTTTTCATAAACGCTTATTCAGGCACTCGTCAAATTAATGGCTTTATTTATTTCTTTATATTTTTTATCCTTAATTATTTCCGAAAAATAATCTACACTATTCCCGAATATTTCTTTTTCTAACTTTTTTATATTCGAATATCTGTACACGTCTATTCGATAAAACTCAAAACTCTTAAGAAAATCTAACGTCTCAAGCAAATCATTTTTTGTTTCTCCGGGAAAACCAATAATAATATCCGTTGTCAATTGTAATTCTGACACTGAACGAAATAAATTATCCAATATTTTTTTTAGAATAGCCTTATCATATTTTCTTCCCATTAATCTTAGTACCCTATCAGATCCAGATTGAATCGGAATACTTATATCTTTACTAATTTTATTATTAGCCAGCAGTCTTATCAAATTATCAGTAAAATCAGTCGGATATAATTCTAAATTAACAATTTTCAAGTCAGTTTTTAACAAGATAAATTCTACCAGATCGGCAAATTTAAATTTTTTATTTTTAGGATTAATCCAATCTCCGACGCACGAACCGGCGAACTCAATTGATTCAAACCTTTCTTTCTGGATATTTTTTATTTCTTTTTTAATCTCAGAAAGACTTACATTTTTAATTTTGTTGATATGCGGACAAATGCAATAGCTACAATAGTTATCACAGCCTATTTTTATCAAAAGCGTACCAATGCGAGGAGCATCATTTATGAAATAATTTTCCTTAATAGCTGTTCCTCTATTTTTTTTAAAGAAAGCTTGCATTTCTTTATCTGTCAAGAATGATATATTTTTATTTTCTTGTTTGTTTTTTAGCAATGTTTCCGGATGGGATAATGAACATCCTGTGATGATTATCCTAGCGTTCTTGTTTGATTTCGCAATATTACTGATAAAATCAGCTGACATTTTTTCTAAATATCTTGTAATTGGGCAAGCAAAAATCACAAGATACTCTGCCTCAGAAGCAATTTTTTCTTCTTTCTTATTGCGAAAAAAATTCCTATCGCTCCCGAAAGATTGATTATACACAAAAAAATAATCCACGAGAGAGTTCTTTAGTCGCTCCGAACAAAATCGATTAAAAGCACATCCGTAAGATTTGATAAATACAATAGGTTTTTTAACTATTTTTTCCATATTTTTATTCAAAAATACAGTTCTCCATCTTCTTTAATTTTTTCAACTGAAAATTCTTTTTCACAATAAGCAATAAATTTTTTATCATAAAAATATTTTGATAAAATGGAATAATCACCCAAATCAGAAAATTTAGGTAATAAAAAATCTTCAGTATTTTCAAGTTTCTCCCTTCTTGCTAGATAAGCTATCTCTTTGGAAAAAATATCATCAATATTTTTATTAAATATTTTTTTAAACTTTTTTTTGTCAACCTTACCATATCTAAGACAACTAATGACAAAATATATCATGTCATCCTTTGAGTTCAGCTCACACATAGACAAGACTGGCAAACTGTTATCATTTAAAGATTTTTCGTAACCAGCTATGCTATTAGCATTGACATATCTTAAGCGTCCGGCTACATGGGAAACCGCACCAGGGCCGAGCCCCAAAAATGAACTATTATATTCCATTGCATCAGCTAATTGAATATTAACATCTGCCTTGCTTTTGCTGTTAGCATCAAATTCATTCTCCTTATAGCCATTCTTTTGCAAAATAAGTTGTCCTACATGGGACATCTTCTCTCGTTTTATTATTTCAGGTTGTGTGACTTTTTTATTTTCTTTAGAAAATATTGTCAGATTAGTCGGATAAAATGGATGCAAATGTATCATATCAGGACCGAGAGAAATAACTTCTTCAAGCGTTTTCAAAAAACTAGAACTATCTTGTTGCGGTAAGCCAACCATCAAATCAATATTGATACTTTCTATTCCAACTTTTCTAGCATTCTTTATGCATTTTTGGAAAGAGCCACTAGTCTGAAATCTATTAACCAAGTTGATCACTTTTTGGTCTAAACTTTGGACGCCGATTGTTAATCTGTTAACTTTGTATTTCTTTAATAATCTCAACTTTGTCAAACTTAGAAAATCAGGGTTACCTTCAAAAACGGTCTGCTTGCAAACAGATAAATCAAAAGAGTCATATAAATGATCAAATAATTTTTTCAGTTGGTCTAAATCAAGAATGGCCGGTGTACCACCACCAATATATAAAGAATGTATCTTTTGATTCTTAAAATATTTTTTTAATAGATTAGTTTCTTTTTTCAACAGATTAAGATATCTGTCCAATTCGCCTTGGTCGTTTAATTCTTCGGAAAAATAACGACAATAGGTGCATCGCTGTTTACAGAACGGCACATGCACATAGATACCCAGGTGATTATTTTTCACGCTCAGTGCTTTCTCCCATGCATCTCCCACCTTTGATTCTGCGTCCTTAGCTTTCCAAGAAAATAGTGGTGGGTATTGAAAAGTATAACCACTAAAATCAGTATCAGCTATTCTCTTAGAAATAATTTTGAATAAGTAGTCTTTATCCTTTGCCATACCTCAGGCTCATTAAATTTATAACATCATCTATTTCAGAAAAACTGATAAAACAAAGCCTGCTCTTTCAGAGGAGACTTTGCGCCATATTAAGTTACACAATGTAATGTGTCTTTATTTTTATTTGCTTCTAGCGATACAGTCGTCGTAACTACCTTTGTTTTGTCCATCTTTCAAAGGCATTTTTTCACAAATAGAAGGATCTTTTTTATCCTCCGCGGCTGCAGTTGCAAATTTCTCATAGCAAGCGTTCTGATGAAAAAGATTGTTTATTGTTCCCTTAGGATCAGTGCTTAGCAAGACCTCACAAAACAACTGAGCGCCGGCGACACCCCCTTCATCATTGATCTGAG
The DNA here is from genome assembly GCA_023261605.1 of Candidatus Moraniibacteriota bacterium. Taxonomy (GTDB): domain Bacteria; phylum Patescibacteriota; class Minisyncoccia; order Moranbacterales; family UBA2206; genus CAIKZD01. The sequence continues at coordinate 5,149 of JAHFOP010000011.1, read as the reverse complement.
AGCAAAGATTGGCATCCTTATTTTGAAATGCTTGCATCAAAATATATGAATTTAGACAAGACTTTTTTGCGGTTGTGTTATCCATGACACAACCCGTTTTTTCTTCTCCCGGATTTCTTCCTATTATAGTGCAACTTGTAGTATTATTCTTTTCATTTGTAAAATCACAATATTTTTTATCCATAGAAGCAGCAACTTGGCATGTCCTTTTCGTAACCTCATCTCCGGAAATTCCATCGCACAAACTGATATCTTTTTGTAAATAAGCTTTGCCTATGACATTAGATACATTCGAAGGATCAACCTTGCCTAGATAGGCATCTGTCTTGTCTTTCAATGTCAAGAATCGATAAAAATAACTTAGACACATTTTTTTTGAAGCGTCTTCTTTCAAAGTGTTACAACCAGATTCATCTCTGGACACCATTATTGAAGCTACTTCATAAAGAGTGTCGCTGGCATTGCTACCAAATAAGGGCGTTTCTTTGAAATTATTTGTTAAGCATTTTTCTAGTTGTTGCGTGCCCGCCCCTGGAATGATTGGAACGCTGTTATTAATATTTGTATCCGGAATTATTTTTAAATCATTGTCAGGATTGCTGACAGTTTGCACAGTGTTTTGCGTCACGACCGTCTTTTTATTTATCTTTACAGTTTCAAAAATTATCATACCCAAAATTACCAACGCAACCACGACCGCTAATATTATTTTTTGTTTTTTTCCCATTTTATTTTAACTTAGTGACTTCATATTTCCCAACCAAAAATCTAGCACCAACCTCCACTGCCGTGTGAGCTATGCGAACCGTGTGAGCCATGTGAACCATGCGAAGAATGACAAGCAGCTCCAGCATCTTTCGCGTTCATAATTCCCCCTAAAAAACCAGCGACAGCAATAAGAGCTATTCCTAATTTAGCAGCGTCTTTTTCGACAATTTTTCCTTCTTCGCTCGCCAGAAAAACTTTTAAATCTTTTTTAAACTTGGGAAATGACTTTTGTTTTTTCATAAATTTAAATTATTTTTAGCATCTTAATTATACAATAACTTGTGAAATGGCGCAACTATGCAAAATTTAATTCTTGTATAATCTGGAAAAAATTGAGTTTTTTCGCATTTTTTTCGCAATGTCAGAAAATTCATCTAGGTAGGCTTTGGAAAATGAACAGAACGGCTCTATGAGTTTTTTATTGTTCTTGCCCAGTTTTTGATGAGAAAAATAGAGATGATGCCCGATAAGACAGAAACAATACTTAGCATATTTGCATCCGAGACAAGGCAATCCAGACGCGGCGTAAAAATCTTGACGCAAAGCATTTATTTTTTCTTTTCTCAGCTCATTTTGCAGACCTGTTTGCGCATTGCCAATGACATAGGCCTCTCTCTCGTTCGGAGGCAAAGAAAAAACTTTATCACAAACATAAATTTCTCCATCCGTGCCAACATTTATCTTCCCACAGGCATTCTTATTCATAGGTGAAACATTATTAACAAGCATTTCTAGCAAAGAATTTCTAAAAACATCGACTCTATAATCCTGGTCAAAAAATGATCGATAATATCCTCCGAAATTTTTCATTATACGTCTAAATTTTACCAAATCGCTGCTCTTCCATGGTGCGTAGATATCTGGAAAAAATTCTATAGAAAAAAAATTTTTAGTCTGCAAAAATTTTATATTTTCCAAAAGATGATCCATCGTTTTTGGCGTGAAAACCAGCGTAACTGCCGCCCGCATCTTTATTAAATCAATCCGACTAATGTTTTTTATTACTTGTTCAAAACTCGATCCCGCAGGGTTGTTTTTAAATGGCCTATTTTTATCGTGAATAATTTTACCCCCATCTAAACTTATTTTGACTTTGATCTTTTCCTTGAAAAAAAATCTAATCATCTCTCGATTCAACAGTGTCCCATTAGTCACTACGACAGTGTCAAGCAATATGCCCTTCTTTTTAGCCTCGCATTTAGCATAGGTATGAATTTTTTTCAACAAAGCAAATTCCAACATCGGTTCTCCACCACTAAAGTATAGTGTTTTTCGCACACCAGGATAGCTAAAGAGGATATCTACGCTTTTTTTGGCCGTGCTCAGATCCAAGCTAAGATTTTCTCCTTTATCTTTATTTATGAAACAATAAGCACAATTTAAATTGCATTTAATCGTGAAGAGTAAGCTTAAGGAAGTGGGATTGTCCGTTTCAATTTTGTTTTCTGATTTTGCCATGTTTAGGCTTTGATTTCGAGCCATTTTTCAAATATCTGCTTATATTTTTTATTCTGCATTTTAAGAAAGATATAATCAAACATGGCTTTATTGATTTTGCAGCGATCAGTATTAGGAAGCTGTGGAAAAATTGTCCCATGTTCAATGAAATTGGCCAACGGACAAACCCCGCAATATGGCTTATAAGCACAGTCCTGACAACTGACATGGTTGTCCAAACAAGAAGATAAACACATCGTTTTAGTCACCCCATTATCAATCAATTCATTATATGAGCTTGTTTTCACATCTCCTAATTGGAAGTTGACATGCCCCATGCGTGCGGCCATTCGACCCTCATCGCAAGTATAGATCTTCCCGTCGTAATCAAAAGCCATCTGCCCGATGCCCGCCCCACAGGGAGAACGCATTTCAAAATAGTTCGGATCATCCCCTGCTATTATTTTCTTAAGAGCATAGAATGTAGCTCTTTCTATAAATGTTTTTCCGGTTAAGTTTATTTTTAAAATATAATCTAAAGATTTTTTATAATAACTAATAAATTCCTCCGCCGTATATCCGATGGTTTTCAAAGTTACACGACTCAAGCCGAATGGACTTAGTGGTCGAACGAAAATGGTATCAAATCCTTTTTTGATGTATTCGTCGATAATGAGGAGAGGCTGCGATAAAGAAAAGCGACTGACTGTCAGTACTGCGTTCAATTGATCAACTTTTTTCTTGGATGATTCGTTGTTAATGCGGATAGTTTTTTGCACTTTCTTTATTCGCTCGCTAACTATCTGATGACCATTCTTTCCATCCAGATAGATTCTATTTCTATTGTGCACTGCAGCAGGCCCATCAAAGGAGCAACTTATGTCGACATGATTATCCAACAGAAATTTAAGTTTTTTATCATCCATCTCCGTCAAATTCGATACCAAGCTTATTTTCAGATTTTTTCTGCGCGTCGCATTAACTTCTTTGGCATATTTAACTACATATTTGAGCACCGACCAATTCAAAAGTGGCTCACCACCTTGAAATTCAATTCGGATAAACTTGGATGGGGTTTTAAAAATTAGATCAACTGATTTTCTAGCCGTTTCTTTATCCATATCGAAACCTTTCTGGTTGGTTTTTTCCGGAATAACCTGACAATATAGACAACGATGATTACATCTTACTGTTAAAACGATGATAAAAAGAGATGGGCCTTCAAAAAGAGATCGATTAAGCGCTAGATATTGCCCTGCTAATTTAGTCACTTCCTTTTTGTCCAAGTTTAAAAAACCTTTGGCTACCAGCTCAGCCTGCAACGGATTGCTTTTATCCATTTTTCCAGCAACAAACAAGGCAAAATCTTTTTGGTCAAGCATCGTCCAGTTACCACCATCGTTAGTCATAAGTATATCGTTTTTCACTTTTCTAAAGCGAAAATTTCCCACCTTAGGAAAAACAATTTTTTGCATTTTTTTGGTCATTTTTTTATTGAATGTTTAGAAACAAGGAATAATTTAAAAATTCCTCCACAAAACCATTCTCCAATTTTTTCTCGGAAACTATCCCTACCTCGAAATATTTTCCTTTCTGTGTCATCTTGAAAAAAATTTCTGGTGCATAGATGCCTCGAAATTCCTTAATGGTTCTGCGCAAGCTTTCCTTGCTGTACAAAGCACTGTTAAATCTTAACAATTGTGCATTAGTTTCCATACTTCATCTTATTTTTAGTTATTTACCACCCCTCTTATGCCCAAAGGGTCATCTTCGAAATTTTTCTCCTCAATCTTGTCCAGCTCTTCTTTCAGAGAAGCGATCTCTTTCTCAATGTCGATAGTGTCGTCTTCGTCGTCTCTTTGCATAGTTTTATTCTCATTTTTTTCTTCTAGGGAAGCATTGACTACGCCACTGACTATATACTCCATGATTTTTTGATTTTTTTTAATAACACCATTTCGTAAAAGAATATTCAAAAGTTCATTCAAGAACTCTCCTTTTATCTTTTCCAATTCTTCGGCACTAAGTCTGCCCGATAACTTGCTTTTCAAGGAAGCGATAATTTCTCCTTTTTTCGGACTATCTAGATAAATATACATCTTGTCTATGAAAACATAGCAAGTCTTATATATGGCTTCTTGTGGATAAATTTTAGTGTTTAATGAAAAAACTATCTCATTGTCCGTCGGATTCAATTTGGTTTTAATGCCTTTTTCGCTGCGCATAATATTGGATAAGTTAATGTTAATCAAACAATTCAAAAGCTGACTTTATCTATTGTATCACAATTAAAGGCAATCGTAAAAACAGCCCCGATCTGAAGATTAGTGCTGTTTTTAAGTTTCTAGATGAATTGCTTCTACTTCCCCATCTTCCTCCGAATGAAAGCTGGGATTTCCAATTCGTCATCTTCATCTTCCAACTCTTTGTTTTTCTGGGTAGCCATAAAGTTGTTCTGTTTTTTCGGTGGGACTTTTTCTTCAATAATCATCTTGGAACCGAATTTTTCCGGAAAAGTCATCTTGGGTTCCGGTTCTCGGTCTGCTCTTTCCGGCTCTCGGTCTTTTCGGCGGGCATCTTCGACTGTCATTCGTGACAATCTTTCTATGGGAGATTCTTTAATATTTTCCACATCGAATCCGGTCGCTACCACCGTGATCTGCACTTCGCCCTTTTTCATCGTTTCATCCACCACTGCCCCAAAAATCACCTTGGCATTCGGATCAATCGATTCCGTGATAACGTTGGCCGCTTCGTTGATTTCCAACATGGTCAAATCGGTTGAACCGCTGACGTTGAAAAGCACGCCTTTAGCGCCGTCAATGGACAGTTCTAAAAGCGGACTGTTGATGGCCGCTTTAGCGGCATCCAAGGCTCGTGATTCGCCTGAACCGACACCAATACCCATAAGAGCAGAACCGCTGTTAGACATGATGGCTTTCAC
>JAHFOP010000045.1 GCA_023261605.1 Candidatus Moraniibacteriota bacterium | reverse complement strand
TTTTCGAATAGAAACCGCGGGCTTTTGTTTTTTTAGTTTTTTAGTTTAGGATGGCGTTGAAAAGATAGCCGGTGAAGATGATGCCAAAACCTACAATACTTGCGAAGATGAGGATGAGTTTGGTTTTCATCACTTTTTTGAGAATCATAAACTCTGGGAGAGATAGGGCGGTGACGGCCATCATGAAAGCGAGGGCAGTGCCCATGGCTACGCCTTTTTCAGCGAGAGCGCCGACCAATGGAATGACGCCGGCGGCGTTGGAATAGAGTGGGATGCCAATGCCGACCGCCAAGGGTACGGCATACCATTTATCGCCACCAGCATATTGCGCCAAAAAATCTGCAGGCACATAGCCATGGATAAATGCTCCGAGTCCGACGCCGATAACAACGTAAAGCCAAACTTTTTTCACAATATCCAAAGTGTATGTTTGGGCATACTTGATTCTTTGTTTCCAGTTCAATTCCGGCAGCTCCAAATTTTTTCCAGCTCCATTCAACGCAAATTCTTCTACTAAGTTTCTCACGTCCATTTTTTCAATAACCATGCCGGAAAATATCGCGATTAAAAGACCGCTGACAATATAAAGCAGGGCAATTTTCCAGCCGAACATTCCCAGAAGCAGAACCAATGCCACTTCATTGATCATCGGCGAAGCCACCAGAAAAGAAAAAGTAGTACCGAGTGGTACGCCGGCTTGCACGAAACCGAGGAAAAGCGGCACTGCAGAGCAAGAGCAAAATGGCGTAATAATTCCTAAGAGCGATGCTAAGATATTGCCGACGTACTTTTTTTCATGCGACAAGATAGTTCTGATTTTCTCTGGTGGTAAAAATGATCGGATGATGGAAACTGTAAAAATGATCACAAATAGAAGCAAGATGATTTTGATTGTATCGAAGATGAAAAAATTGACTGCATTGGCCAGTAGAGTCTTTTGTGCAATGCCAAAAACAGAATAAGTTAGCCAATCAGCGAATAATTGCAGGGGATAGAATATGCTCATAATGATTAGTTGATGATTTATTTGTTAGTTGCAGTGTCCACAGTTTAATTTTAGCTTTTCTGCTTCTGTTAGAGAAACCAGCTGAATGGTTGTGTGATTGATTTTGAAATCTTCTAGCATCTCTCTTTGCACTTCGATGATCAGGTCTGTTCTTTTCTCATTTTCCATAGTTTCAATTTCTATGTGAGCGCTCAAAAATCGCGTGTTGCTGTCGGTTTGCCAGATATGCAGATCGTTTATTTCTTTCACTCCTGACATAGACAATAGTGTTGCCTTAACTTCTTCAAAATCAACATTTTTCGGCACTGATTCCATTAAAATATTGATTGTTTGCATAATCAGCTCATAGACTTCTTTCAAAACATAGATTGAAAGCACGATGGAAATAATCGGGTCAAGAATATACCAATGGAAATAATAAATCAGCACCGCGCCGACAACAATGCCCAGGGAAAAGAGCGCATCTTGAAATGAATGGAGCCAAGCGCTTTTCATATTCAAGTTCTTGTGTGCATCTTTTTCCAGGAGATAGGTTGCAATGCCATTGCCAACGAGAGCGAGAATTGCCGTCCAAATCATTGATAATCCAGCAATTTCCGATGGATGGAACAGTCTTTGAGTTGCTTCAATCAGAATAAAAGCGATTACAGCCAAAAGCACTAGTGAATTGAAAAAAGCAATCAGAATTTCCGCCCGCTTATAGCCATAGGTTTTGAGCGTGGTATTGCCTCTCGTTTTTAATTTTTCTCCCCACCAACTCAAGCTAAGCGATCCGACGTCGGAAAAATTGTGCAATGCTTCGGAGATTAAAGCCAAGCTCCCGATGAAAAGTCCGACGACGATTTCAAAGGCGGTAATGATGATATTGAGGACAATAGCAAAAGCGATATTTTTGTTACCTGATGCTTCGCCATTTTCGCTTTCCGAATGCAGGTGTGGCTTTTTTATATTTTCCATAATTTAGATTGAGTTGATTAAATATTCCACTAAAAATTGCAAATAATAGATGCCCGCCAAGAGAAAAATTGCAGCCACGCTGTAGCGCATCACTTTTTCAATTTTTGTCATCGCATTATACATTTTGCTTAATTTTTCCACACCGTAGGCTAGAATAAAAGAAAAAATAATTACTGGGAGGCCCGTGCCAAGAGCAAAAATTGGTGGCAAAAGTAAGCCTTCGGTTGATTTAATAGTCATTGGAACTAATATGCCAAAAAACATTACTCCGCTATATGGACAAAACGCCAAAGCAAAAAGCATTCCGAGAAGTATTGCGCCCAAGTAGCCCTTGCTTGCCAGCCACTCTTTTATTTTTTCAATTCTGTCGTTTTTTTCGCCCAAGTTAATTTTAATCACTCCAAGCATTACCAACGAAATCAAAACTAAAACTATTCCCAAAACTTTATCCCCCCAGCCTTGAAAAATTTTGGCAATTTCAAATGAAGAAAGTCCGAAATAAATCAGCGTCGCCAAAAGAGTGTAACTAATTGCTCGACCAAGTGTATAGCTCAAACCACTAAGTAATGTGTGTTTGGTAGTTTTGATGTCTTTGGAAATGTAGGCGATGGCCGTAATATTGGTCGCCAAAGGACAAGGACTAATAGAGGTCATTATGCCTAAAATAAAAGCTGAAAAAAGCGGAAAATTGCATTGTTCGAATAGTGCGTTTAAAAATTCCATGTATGTTTTTATTTTTCTTGAGCCGAAACCTCACCGCCCAACATTCCGTGTAATTTGTTGGAAAGATAACTGATGAATCTCTGTTCATTGGAAACTAATTGCCAGACGCGTGTGTCATCCTTGATGTGATCCTGTCCGTCAAAAATCGGGTTGATGAAAAGTGCTGATCCTGTTGCTTTAAATTTGGTTGCCAGTTCTTTGTTTTCCGGAAGATCGATGTTGATTTCCCGAAATTCAATCTTACCTGACTTCAATTCTTCAGGGAATTTTTGATCAACTGTTTCTTTAGCATATTTTCCGATAGCGATGCAGGACGAGCAACGCTGGGTGGCGTGAAAAAGAAAGATCTGGATTTTATCCGCCGGCTTTGATTTTTCGGCTGCCATAATCCCATCTGCAGCCTTTCCTGTTATGGCGTAGTGATTATTATTTTTGTTTGCATCGTAGTTTATCCAAAAGAATACTGCTAGAACGATGAAAATTAAGCCCGAATAGAATAGATAAGAATTGATTTTTTGCATATTTTTTTATTTTGACAATAAACTTTTCAATTCTTCTACGTCTGGAATTCTACCTGCCACTTCTACTTTTTCATTTATCACTAATGCCGGAGTTCCCATTACGCCATAGCTTAGAATGTCCTGAATTTCCGTTATTTTTTCCAAAGTAGCTTCCATTTTTAATTCTTCCAATGTCTGTTTTATATTGGCCTCCAGTCTTTGACAGCTAGGACAGCCCGTCCCCAAAATTTTAATGTTCATATTTTTTAAATTATGTTAAATTATTTAATTATTTGATTGAATTTTCTTTTGTATTCTTTGAGAACTTTTTTGTTGAGGGAATAGCGGATGAAGTTGCCTTCACGTTTTTCATTTACTAAAGAGAGGTTCTTTAATTGTTTTAGATGGTGCGAGACCAGTTTATCCGAAATGCCGATAATTGGTACGATTTCACAAACGCATTGTGGACTGCCTTTCAGTACACAAATAATTTTTAAGCGATTCGGGTCAGAAATGGCGCGCAGAAAAGCATAACTTTCTGAGACATTTTTCTCTTCGGCGGAATTTTTTGAACAACATTGGAAATGCATAGATGGAAACTATTCTAATTTATATTAGAATAGTACCGCAACCTGAAAAGAATGTCAACTTAGATGAAAGGGGCGGTGCTTGACAGATTCAATTCTGGGTGGTATGATTACTTTTTATGTTAATACTTCTCGTTATAGCTGACATAAGTATCTAAACATAAAATATTTAATTTTTTATGTATTAATACATATGTACAAGCGAAACAACGCGCGTGACGCGCGTAAGGCTTCGGGTTGGAAAAGTTCTGGCTCGAATAGTAATGGCAGACGAGGTGGAGGCTCCGGTGGACGAGGACGATTTACCGGCGATAAGATCGACATTAACCGTTTTATTAGTAAAGCTGTTCCGCAAGCACCGGCGGACGCATTCAAGGCGGAATATACTTTTGCCGAGTTGCCAATCGATGATAATTTGAAACGGGCGATTGCCCGACGTGGCTATTCCGACCCGACTCCAATTCAAGAGAAAGCCATTCCGGCAGTGCTTTCAGGGCGCGATGTGATTGGTCTTGCTAATACTGGGACTGGAAAAACGGCAGCCTTTCTCATCCCGATGATTCACAAAATCCTCACCAACCCGGAAGAGAAAGTTTTAGTAGTCGTGCCGACGCGCGAATTGGCCATTCAAATTGAAGAAGAATTTTTCGCTTTTGCTCAACCGCTTAGGCTTTACGCCGTGGTGGTAGTCGGAGGCGCAAACATTGGTCGTCAAATCACGCAACTTCGAAGACGACATAATATGGTCATTGGTACACCTGGGCGCTTGAAGGATTTGGTTGATCGTCATGTCATCAATCTCTCACAATTCAGTAATGTCATTCTGGACGAAGCTGACCGGATGTTGGACATGGGCTTCATCAATGATGTGAAATGGATCTTGTCGCTCGTGGCTATAAAAAGACAGATCATGTTGTTCTCGGCCACTTTCTCGAATGAAATTGAAAGCTTAGTTAAAACATTTTTGGTTGATCCGGTTAAAATTGCTATTGCAACCAAAGAAACGTCCAAGCAGATCGATCAAGACATCGTGCGCGTGGCCAAGGGTCTCGACAAAACAGATGTCTTGCATGACCTTTTGAATAAGGCAGAGTTTGAAAAGGTCCTGATTTTTTCCCGCACTAAACACGGCGCTGATCGTTTGTCTGTGAGTTTGTGTCATCGCGGTTTCAAAGCGGAATCCATTCATGGTGACAAGCCACATAACAAACGCCAGAAAGCGTTGCAGATGTTCAAGGATAATGCCGTGGAAATTCTAGTGGCGACGGACGTGGCAGCCCGAGGATTGGACATTCCGAATGTCAGTCATGTCATCAACTTTGATATTCCAGCGACCTATGCCGACTACATTCACCGCATCGGTCGCACCGGCCGCGCCGACAAAACCGGCGTCGCTTTGACTTTTGTGGAACAAGGATAATAGCAGATACCTACCTTGCTACGTAGCATGCTACGTAGCAAAAAAAAGAACGGGCGTGAGCTCGCTCTTTTTTTTGGTTTCTTTATAATAAAATAATAAAAATATAACCCACAACTCGAAGATGAGTCGTGGGTTATTTTTGGTCACAGCTGAAGCTGCTTAGGGGCAAACTTTGAATCCAGCTTTGACAACGGCATTTTCAGCAACGTCTTTGTCTTTTTCTTGAGCGAGATTGCTTACGCCGATACCACCGAGGAGATGTCCCTCTTGGTCGTAGATAGGCACTCCTCCCGCCCAAGGAACAAGTTCCTCGGGATTTATGCCGAGAGAAATGGCGGTAAATTTACCGGCAGCGATATCATTTCTGGTCTGATCGGTAGGCTTTCCGGTCCAGGCAGCTTGGCGTGCTTTCATGAAAGCTATGCGAGCAGTGAGCGGTTTCACGCCGTCCATAACTGTTTTGGCGATTTCGGTTTCATCCCGATTAACGAGAACGATGGATGCCACATCTAATTGTGATTCCAACGTTCCAATGGCAGCTGCGATAATTTTCTCAGCTTCTGTTGATGTCAGTGAAAAGATCTGTCCCATTTGTGCCTCCGTATGTTGTAATATGGTTTGAATAATTGCTGGATAATATTCTATCCAATGGTCCACTATGGACATTTTATTTTAGTATACTTAGAGAATTTTGTCCAGTCTTTTATAAATCTATCTTTTGGATAAGTAGCGGATTATCAAATTTTACTTTTATTCCTTCTTGTTTTGGATCAATTATTCTAACCCCAATATCATTATTAATTTTATCTGAATCTTCCGGTAATTGCACATCAAAATCGTAATGCTTTTCTTGCTTATCTAGAGGATCTACGGGTAATCCTCTAACTGTGACATCAAGGTGAACTTTTCTTTTGTCTTCGCCAGAAGCAGTATAAATTATATTAACCTTTATCTGATTTCTTTTCCTTTTGCAGGTTCAATCGTCCCGATTGAATCGTATTGTTCTGGTAAGATGTAATGTTACGTAAAATTAAATTAAGATAGGAAGAGTGTGTTGTTTAGTTTTGCCAGAAATAAAAAGGTTCAGGCGAGGACGCCTGAACCTGCTGGAATTAAGTTGATTAGAAAAAAACGGTTCAAGTTTGTGAAGGCCTGAACCGGTGAGAAGTAGTGATTTTATTTAGTAGGTTGTGAAGTTTTTCCCTGTTGATTAATTTCATTTACAAGTAAATCAATTTTAGAACTTAATATTTGTATCGAGGTGTTTTGTTGATTTATCTGGTTAGTAAGATTATTAAAAGACGTTGAGGAAGATTGAAAATATTGTATTATAATGCTGACAAAACCAACAAGTAGAATTAAAAGAGCAAAATAAACTACATATCTTAAAATTTCAAATTCAAATCTAGTTGGCGTTTTGCCGCTTGCTTGCTGTTGCTCTTTTTCTGTGAATGGAGCTTTTCCACCATCAATTATTTGCTGCTGTTTTTGATGTGCAGTAGACACTGATAATGGTGAAGGTAATTGTGGTTCATTAGACATAAAAATATCTTGCATCAAAATTTCTTATTTCTCCCGTGGATTGATTAATGAATGCTTTTATGGGAGTACCATAATTTGGATTAAACACTAGTTGTCCTGTTGCATTATAATAACAAGTAGTCATAGCATTAAATCCAACAAGCGCCACCCAGTTTTGTCCAGGAGTTTGCTGATTAAGCCATAATCTGTATCTCTCAACTTTTTGAGGGTCTTCTTGCATATTTTATTTAAAAAATAATATTCTTATTTCATCTAGTAATTTTAACATAAATTTTTTATTAACAATAGTGCATAGCTATTTTTAATCTAAAAAACCAGTATTTAACTGGTTTTTTAGATGCTATTGATAAAAAACAGGAAGTCTAATCCTCTAAATTCAACCTCTCATCAATCCTGATCTGCTCTACAAATTCCGGCACATGGGAAACGAGGATCATGGCGCCTTCAAATTTATCCAAAGCAGTGGCGATGATGGGGAGGTGGCGGAAGTTGATGTGATTGGTCGGTTCATCCAAAATCAGAAGGCCCGGTTCTTCAAGCATGAGGCGGGCGAAGGCCACAAGGCCTTTTTGGCCTTCAGAAAGTGAACCAATTTTGGCATAGACGGTGTCTTTGGTGAGAAGGAATCCGGCGGCCACGCTGCGCAAGCGTTCTTCGTCTTCACCTTTCATAACAGAGGACAAAGTTTCGATGACGGTTTTTTCAAAATCGAGATTGGAAAAATCTTGGCGGTAGTAGCCGACTTTCACGTCTTCGGCAATGTGCGCACCTTTGGCGGTGCCTGCGGCTAGGGATTCTAGGAGTGTAGTTTTGCCGATGCCGTTCGGACCGCTGAGAAGTAGGTGCTGATTTTTTTTGAGCGACACTTTCACTTTTTTCTCCGTCGGCTCATAATTTTTCATGACCGTGAGTGACGAAATGTTGATAAGTTCCCCTGACAAACCAACTTGGCACGGAATTTCAAAAGCGCGGATGGCTTTATCTTCTTTGCGCACAGCCACCTTGGCTTCTTCCATATCAGCCGCTTTATTTCTCATTTTTCTGGCGACGAGTCGCATTTTGCCTCCTTTATTGGCGAAGAAGTTGGCTTTCTCTTTATTGGCGATGATTTCTTTTTCGTACTGGGCGTTTTTGCGTTCCTCTTTTTTAATTTGTTCAGCAATCTCTTCCATCACGGTGAAATAGTCGCCGATGTGCTGGTGGACTTTTTTGGTGAAGACATCTAAATATAGAACACCGTCCGTGAAACAATTCAAAAAGTTGGCGTCATGGGAAATGACGATGCAAGTTTTTTCAAAACCCATAAGATAGGTGATGAGATGTCCGATGCCTTCTTGATCCAAGTTATTGGTCGGTTCGTCCAAGATCAAAAGATCAGGATCTTGGATGAGAGCAGAAGCCAAAAGCAGTCTCGCTTGCTGGCCGCCGGAATATTTTTGAATTTTTTTATCGTGATCTCCCTTTAAATTCACAATTTCCAAAACGGCGTCGATGCGGCGGTCGATGTCATAAATTTTTCCTTTGCCGTTTGAGGCTTT
>JAHFOP010000044.1 GCA_023261605.1 Candidatus Moraniibacteriota bacterium | reverse complement strand
GGACTAAGATAAATTTCCATGTTTTGCAATTTTATATATCAATTATTTCAATTTATCCACTTCTGCCAGAAGTGCCGCTAAAATTTCTTTTTCTTTCACAGATTTAATCACTTTGCCTTTTCTGAAAATCGCCCCTGCACCGTTTCCGCCAGCCACGCCAATGTCCGCTTCGCGAGCTTCCCCAGGACCATTGACCACACAACCCATGACCGCAATGTGGATATCTTTGTCCATAAATTCAACCGCTTCTTCCACTTTTTTCGCCAAAGAGATCAGATCAATCTGCGTGCGTCCGCAAGTCGGGCAACTCGTCACCGTCACCCCTTTTTTTCGCAGTTTTAAGGATTTCAAAATTTCCCACGCCACTTTCAATTCTTCCACCGGATCAGCCGTAAGTGAAACTCGCAACGTCGCACCAATGCCTTCATAAAGCAAAATCCCAAGGCCGATGGATGACATAATCGTGCCACGAAAAGTCGTGCCGGCTTCCGTCACGCCGATATGCAATGGATAATCAACTTTTTTGGCCAGCATTCGATAGGCTTCCACTGTCCGTTCAATATCAGAAGCTTTTAATGAAATCAGAATATTTCTGAAATTATGTTTTTCCAAAATCCGAATGTGACGTATGGCCGATTCAACCATGCCCGCCGCCGTCACCTTGCCTTTATATTTTCGGAGAATATCCTTTTCCAACGACCCACCATTAATGCCGATGCGAATAGGAATTTTTTTCTTTTTGCAAACGGTCACCACTTTTTTCACATTTTCATCCGACCCAATGTTCCCAGGATTGATCCTGATTTTGTCCACGCCTTGCTCAGCCGCTTCGATAGCTAACTTATAATCGAAATGAATGTCGGCCACCAAAGGAATATGGATACGTTTTTTAATTTTTCCTAAAGCCTTAGCCGCCGCCATATCCGGCACTGCCACCCGAATGATTTCACAGCCGGCTTTCTCCAATTTCAAAATCTGCGCAACCGTTGCGGTCATATCACGCGTATTAGTGTTGCACATCGACTGCACCCGCACTGGATTTTTTCCACCAAGTTTATACGGCCCGACTTTGACCACATTGGAAAGATATTTTTGCATAAAAAGATATTAAATTTAAGTTCTCTACATCTTAGCAGAAAAATGGATAAAAAGAAAGGGTGGAAAGCAACTACTATTGCTCCCACCCAACCCTGGAAACATCCTATGCTGACAGATTAATCAGCATTAAACAGGTACGATGCCTTGTGCCGAAGTTTTTCCCGCTCATCGACGGAAGCTTTTTGACAAAATTCCCAAAATTGATTCTGACCCGTTGGATTGCACCGGATAAAATCCTCCAGCCCCTTGATAAGTTCCGCATTTTTTTCAGGATCTCCACCATAGAGCAATGCCTGCAGGCGGTCTATGGCCGTTCCTTCCATATACTGGCAAGGTATAATGGTAATCATACTATCCTCCTAATGCCTTTGAATATTCCTTTAGGCAAAGAACTCCTGCCTTCCTCTCCAAAACTCTTCCAACAATTATATATTATAAATAAATAAAAATCAACTCTTCCTACTTCCCACAACACTTCTTATATTTCTTCCCACTCCCGCATGGACATGGGTCATTGCGCCCGACTTTATTTTTATTCACAATCGGTGCCTGCTTGGGTTTTTTTGATTTTTCATCTGCTGACAGTTCTCGAGTTTCAGCATTACTGACGTTAGCGTTTTTCGCCGCGCCGAATTGTTCGACTTGTTCTCCGCCGCTGTAGTTCAAATTTTCCGGCTGCTGTTGGTTCATAGCCACTGTTTCCGGTACCGCTATGCTGATTTTGAAAATGGTATGCACGATCGTAGAGTGGATATTATCTAGGAGACTCGAAAACATATGGAAAGCTTCCCGCTTATATTCCACCAAGGGATCGCGCTGTCCGTAGCCGCGAAGACCAATGCCTTCTCTGAGATAGTCGATTTCATCCAAATGATCCATCCACATCATGTCCATCGTCTGAAAAATGATGGCTCGTTCAACGCCACGCATATTCGCTTCACCGATTTCCTGTTCTTTTTTGTTATAGGCCTCCTTAGCCAGACCGAAAAGATATTCCGTCACCGCCGCAATTTTTTCCGCCGGGTTTTCGGCACCGGCATTTTTCATCTCATCCAACTTATTTTTAACTGCTTTGTCCAAGGAAATGATTTTTCCAATGCCATCAAAAATTTCTTGCATGTTCCAATTTTCCCGATCTTCGGCGCTATGAAAAGAAACCAGTTTCTCAATTTCTTCCCGTACATATTCCATCACTTCGTTTTTAGCGTCCTTGGCTTTTAAAATTTCTTTGCGTTTTTTATAGATAATCTCACGCTGCTTATTCATGATGTCATCATAGTCCAAAACGTGTTTTCGGATATCAAAGTTGAACCCTTCAATCTTGGACTGGGCGTTTTCAATCGTGCGGGAAATTATTCGGTTCTGAATCGGCTGATCTTCAGGGAGCCCAAGCGTGTTCATCATATTTATAAGCTTGTCCCCGCCGAAACGCCGCATCAGTTCATCTTCCAAAGAAACATAGAATTGTGAAACCCCAGGGTCCCCCTGACGCCCAGCGCGGCCGCGCAACTGATTGTCGATGCGCCGCGCTTCATGGCGTTCTGTTCCCAAAATAAACAGTCCGCCCGCTTCCTTCACTCCTTCGCCCAATTTGATGTCCGTTCCGCGCCCTGCCATATTAGTGGCAATCGTCACCGCCCCGCGCGTTCCAGCGTTCGTGATGATGAGTGCTTCTTTTTCGTGTTGCTTAGCATTCAAAACTTGATGAGCCACTCCGAAGCGCGTGAGTAGCGCACTTAAATATTCCGATTTTTCAATGGCAATTGTACCCACTAAAACCGGTTGTCCAATTTGATTTATTTCTTTAATTTTTTCGACTATTGCGTCAAACTTGCCTTTTTCTGATTTATAAACAATATCTGGCAAATCTTTTCTCGCTAAAGGTTTGTTGGCGGGAATTTCCATCACATCGATACTATACACCTTATGAAATTCTTCCGCCGAAGTGGAAGCAGTACCCGTCATACCAGACAATTTTTTGTACATCCGAAAATAGTTCTGGAAAGTGATAGTGGCCAGTGTGCGAGATTCTTTTTGCACCACTACGCCTTCTTTGGCTTCAATAGCTTGATGCAACCCATCACTATAGCGTCGACCCGGCATAATGCGCCCCGTGAAATCATCCACAATGACCACCTCGCCATCTTTCACCACATAATCCTTATCGCGAGTAAAAATGACATGCGCCTTCAAAGATTGTTCCAAATGATGGACATAACTGATTTTACCGGCTTCATAAATGTTGCCCACGCCCAGCCAATTTTCAAACTTGGAAATTCCATTGTCGGTGATGTAAACCGATTTCATTTTCTCATCCACTTCAAAATCATCACCCTTTTTAAGCCGTGGCACCAATTGCGCGAATTGTTGATATTGCTTGGTCGATTCGGAGTCCGGCGCACTGATGATAAGTGGAGTTCGAGCTTCATCAATGAGAATCGAATCAACCTCATCCACAATGGCAAAATTCGGTTCTCGTTGCGCCATCTGATCCAAACTCTGCACCATATTATCCCGCAGATAATCGAAGCCGAATTCGTTATTCGTGCCATAGGTTATATCCGCTGCATACGCCTCCTGCCGTGAAACCGGCGATAAATTTTCCATCTCCACGCTCGCTTCATCCGCGTCAACTTTTTTTGGCTGATAAAGATATGACGCGTCATGAATGATGCAAGCGGTCGAAATACCCAAAAAACTGAAAATGGAACCCATCCAATTACAGTCACGTCTGGCCAGATAGTCATTGATTGTCACCACGTGCACGCCGAGACCCGAGAGAGCATTAAGATAAATCGGCAAAGTAGAAGTCAGCGTCTTGCCTTCTCCGGTTTTCATTTCGGCAATTTTGCCTTGATGCAGGACAATCCCACCAATGAGCTGCACGTCGAAATGACGCTCACCAATGACGCGCTTGGCGGCTTCACGCACGACCGCGTAGGCCTCCGGCAAAATGTCATCCAGAGATTCTCCTTTAGCAATGCGCTCTCTGAATTCAACTGTTTTTCCCTTCAAAGCATCATCGCTAAGCGGCAAAATTTCCGCTTCTAAAGAGTTTATCTGTTGCACGATTGGATCCAACTTCGCGATTTCCCTTTCATTCGAACCGAAAATTTTCTTGATAAAAGACATAAGAAAAAAGTAAAATTCAAGACTTAAAGGTTAATAAATCTAATCTTTAGCTTTATTTACATGGTTATTGTTAACTAACCTATTCTACTAAAAAAAGTCCCACTCGTCAAAGGAGCGGGACTTTTTCAGAAAAACTATTTTTTAAACCGTGCTTCGGAATCTATGACAATCTTTTTCTTAATAGAACGAGCACCTCGCTTCTTCAAATCCCGCGCCTTCTCAACTTCGCTCACAATCTGGCGCTGCATCTCGGCAACCACCATATCAATCGATCCTTCCACGCTTTCACTTATTTCAGTGGCTCGATACAACTTATGTGGCGTCTTGATCATCAGTTCCGCATAAAATTTATCTTTCTTGTCTTTCATTATTTCCACCTCATACTCAAGCGTTTTTTTCAAGAACTTTTCCATCTTCTGGATTCTTTTTATAACATAGTCCTTTGTCCGATCATTCAACTTCACATTCTTGCAAAACAGACGCAAGTTAAGAATTTTTTCTTCCATATATTAGAAATTTAAAAATTATTATCTGAATGAGCCTCAAAACCCCACATATTGAATCTCTTCCTTGAGTTGCACTCCGAATTCGTCGCGAACTTTCATCTTGATGAGACTGGCCAGCATCACCACTTCCTGCGCTTTCCCCTCTCCTAGATTTACTACAAAATTGGCGTGCTTTTCGCTCACCATCACACCCCCCATTCTTTTACCTTTAAGACCGGCTTCCTCAATCAACCAACCAGCTGGAATTTTTTCATCCCCAAGGACTTTTCCTGTATCTTTCTCGAATTTTATCCTTAACTTTTCATCAGCAACAACTGGATTGAGAAAAAATGAGCCAGGACTGCTTTCTTGCGGATGCATAACGTTTCTTTTTTTAACTATATTCATAGCCTCACTCCAGCTTTTATCTTTATTTCCTTTTTCCAATTTAATAATCGTCGATAGTATAATAAGATTGGGCTTTAATTTAAAGATGCTTCCAAAATATTCAAACTGACATCCTTCCTTTGCACACACATATTCTTTCATTTCGTTTATATCCAAAACGCTGACACTTTCAATTGTCATACCCGTATTTTTACCGAAGGCTCGCGCGTTTCCACGAATAGCACCCCCAATTGTTCCAGGGATGCCAGCTGCCCATTCCATCCCTGTGAGATTATTTGCTATTGAATCTCTAACAACCTTAGACAGAGGAACTCCTGCGCCAGCTGTAATTTTATTCTTTTCAATATCAACATTAAATTCAATAAATTTTATCTTGATTACCAAACCATCGAAACCTTCATCGCTCACTAGAATATTACTTCCCCCGCCTAATACAAAAAATTGTAAATTATTATTCCTAGCATATTGCAAAGCTTCAATCAATTCTTCCTCCGAAGAAACTTCCACAAAAAACTTAGCCGGTCCACCAATTTTGAAAGTGGTCAGCGGCGCAAGGGGAATGTTTTTTTGAATATTAAGATTGAACATAAATTTTTTTTATTTTTCCTTCAATTTCTCCGCCACTTCCCAGCCATTCCCCGCGCCGATGGTGATGACAATGTCGTCCGGTCCGATTTTATCTTGCAAATATTCCACTACCTCATCAATAGTGGCAATATATTCAGCCTTATCACGATTATATTTATTGATTAAATTAACTAGGTCCGAAGAACTCACTTTCCCAGAATTTTCTCGAGCGCTGCCATAGATATCTAGTACAATCACCTGATCTGCGCCATCAAAACTTTGTGCAAAATCATGCAGCAACGCTTCAGTGCGAGAATAGGAGTGAGGATGAAAAACGGCAATAATATTTTTGTCTGGATAAATTTCTTTGGCCGCTTTGAGAGTGAGGTTGATTTCTTCCGGATGATGTCCATAGTCATCAATGAGTTTGGCTCCATTCCTTTCTCCAATCAATTCGAATCTTCTGGTGGTGCCTTCGAAAGAAAACAGCGCTTCGCGAGCGGCATCCAGATCCAATCCCAATTGATGGCAAGTTCCAATAACAGCAGCTGCATTCAAAGCGTTATGCTTGCCTACTAATTTAGTTTCAAAAAATCCCCAAGATTCTCCAGAGAAAAATATTTCAAATTTTTGGATTTGGGCTATTAGGGAATAGTTTTCAATTACCAGATCATTCTCCTTGCCAAAACCATAGGTTAAAACTTTCCCTGAACATTTCTTCGCAATTTCATCGGTATTCACACTGTCTCCCCAAGCTATTAAAAATCCAGTTTGGGGAATTTTTCCTATAAAATCTGCGAAAGATTTTTTATAAGCTTCCAGCGTTGGATAAAAATCAGGGTGATCAAATTCAAGGCTAGTTAGAATCACGCCCTTAGGTTCATAAAGTGCCAATTTATTTTGATATTCATCCGCTTCAATGACAAAATATTCGCTCTCTCCAAAAATAGCGTTGCCACCCCACTGCCTGACTCTCCCACCAATCACGGCGGTCGGATCTTTTCCAGCTTTTTTCAAAACAGTTGCTAGCATTGCTGAGGTGGTCGTTTTTCCATGAGTGCCACAAACAGCCACGCCATATTTTTCATTAAACAAATCCGCTAATATTTCTGGGTAATATACAACTTTCAAGCCTCTTCTTTTGGCCTCAGCTACTTCAACATTATTTTCTTCGTTATAGCTGGCGGCGCGTAAAATCAAATCGGCATCCCTCGGCAGATTGTCGACAGAAAACCCTTCTGTATAATTGATACCCAATTTTTGCAAAATCTCATCAGTGAAAAATTTCTCCTCCGTGTCAGAACCAGTGATTTCTTTTCCCATTGCATGCAAAATCTCCACCACGGCAATCACCCCTGAACCCTTGATGCCAATAACATAAACTTTTTTAACTTTGTCTAAATTTATACTCTCCATAATTATCTGCTTTTAAACGTGAATTATACTTTTCAATAATCTTGGAAATTCATTGAAAATTGTGAATTTGAAAATTGAAAATTTTATTTTATCATTCCCAAAACTCCTGACGCAATTCGGTCGGCTGCTTCCGGATGATAAAAGTTATTCTTGATATTGGTCGACAATTTTGTCCTCAAAGCCTCGTCATTCATGATTTCATCGATTTTTTCTTTCAGCATGTTGACCCCCAAATTATTCTCTTCCAAGACAATACAACCACCAACTTTGGCCACCGCGTAGGCATTCATTCTTTGATGATCTCTGTTCGAATGCTGAATTGGAATGATGATAGCCGGTTTACCATTAGCCGCAATTTCAGAAATTGAACTGCTCCCAGCGCGTGAAATCACCAAATCCGCCACAGCCAATATGTCTCTCATTTCCTCTCCGATGAAATCCACAGGAAAATAACCTTCTCTTCCAGCCTTAATGCCAAGCTCTCCCGCCTTATGTTTGACTGCTTCCAAGTTCTTTATGCCCGTCTGATGAATGATTTGATATTTATGCAACAGTTCTGGCAATATATCCAGTATCTTATCATTGATTGCCTGCGCGCCTTGTGAACCGCCCCAGACAAAAATGATTTTTTTGGATTCAGTCAAAGAAAACAGAGTGCGAGCTTTTTGCGGATCACCCGATGCAATATCTTCACGCAAAGGCGAGCCCGTGAAAACCACTTGCGCGGATGGAAAATATTGCTCGGCCGAAGAAAAAGACACCGCGACGCGACGCGAAAACTTTCCCAATATTGAATTGGCAAGACCCGGATTGGCATCTGATTCATGAATCATAACTGGAATACGATACAACCATCCCACCAAAACCACGGGCAAAGACGAGCTGCCGCCTTTGGAAAAAATCGCCTCCGGCATATACCAAAGCAAGATCCAAAGCGCCTGGCATATTCCCCAAGGAATCTTGAAGGCATCCAAAAAGTTCAGCCACGAAAAATATCGCCGCATTTTTCCAGTTGCGATGCTTCTAATCGGAATTCCAGCCGCTGCCATCAATTTGACCTCCAGCTCGCCTTGCGGTCCAATGAAAAGAAATTCCACTTGCGGATTTTTCTCTCTGATTTTTTTGGCCACGGCAATGAGAGGAACGATGTGCCCGCCACTCACACCGCCAGTTAGGACAATGCGCATAAATTTTTATCTTATAAGATTAATAAAACAAAACTGCAAATAAATTCTACCCTGTTTTCGCATATTTCGAAATATTCAGCA
>JAHFOP010000043.1:4875-8416 GCA_023261605.1 Candidatus Moraniibacteriota bacterium | reverse complement strand
TGGCGACCCTATATGGCATCCTCAGGCCAGCCACTTACTATGGCCGCTGGAATCTCCGGCAAACTTAGTAATATCAAACGCTCAGATGGCACAATGGAGATCGCCTACAACAACAGACCACTCTATTTCTTTGCCAAGGACGCTAAGACTGGCGATACAAATGGACAGGGTCTAGGTGGAGTTTGGTATGTTGTGAAACCATAACGCCTAAGTGTCTCATTGAAAAAATGTCAGACCAAAAGGTGCATTGAAGCACCTTTTGGGGTATAGTCAAAGAAAGCATCTCCTTATGCTAAAAATATTCAAGGAAAAAAATTTACGCAAACTCTTCGACGTCGGCGTCATCATGAAAGGCGTTGATGGCGTTTTGGAACTGCTGGGCGCGCTGCTCCTTTTCATTGTGAGTCCGGCACAATTGACCCAATTTGTCACTTTTATCACTCAGCATGAACTTTCCCAAGATCCAAATGACCGGCTCGCCAATCACCTCTTGCACGCTGTCGCACATTACTCAGTCAACACAAAATTTTTTGAAGCGGGCTATCTATTTGTCCATGGGCTTATTAAAATATTTTTAGTTTGGGGACTGCTCAAGAATAAACTCTGGGCCTACCCGACTGCATTGGCCTTCCTTGCACTATTTATGAGCTATCAAATCTATCGCTTCACAGACACCCATTCTCTCGCATTGGTCATTCTCACGCTATTTGACGCCATTGTATTTGCTCTGACTTGGCACGAATATAATTTTGTGAGAAAACACGTACATCAATAAAAAAGACAGCGAATTGATTCCTGCTGTCTTTTTTCATTTCCCTGAATTTCTATCTTTCAAAATCCATTTGGTCCGCTAACGACATTGCCACTCGCGTCCACGATGGCCGCTGTATCATCGCCAATATTGGCTTCCTTCTCACCTTGATCATCTCCCAAAAACTTGTCAATGAAATAGAGCTGTTCTCCACTTTTCAAAGTATATGACTGATCATGATATTGTGATTCCAGCGCCTTTAGGTCGATCTGCACTGAACCGTCCGGCAAAGTTTTCTTGCTCATTTGAAAACCGGCCAGTGCCATTTTGGCATCAGCGCTCAAAGTGTCAGCTGAAATCAAATAGGCATTTTTAGCATAAGCTTGATCGGAAAATTTCACCGCTGAAGACGACTTCGCCGACAAACTGCCACCAGTTGAATTATTGCTATTCGAGCTATTACTAGAAGAAACATTGCCGCATCCCGCCAAAAATAGTACGGCTACCGGCAAAACTAGGAGTATTTTTTTCATAGGTTTATTTTTTAAAATATTAAAAATGGCTTTATAATCTTTACTACACTCTTGGATTAAGGATTATTCCTTTATTTCAATTATTCATCCAGCAACGCACCTGCACTTGACTTTTATCCATTTTATGCAATACTATCAGGAAGTATTTAAAATACAAAAATAGTAGTTTACCAATAAAATATTGACATTAGAGAGGATTATTATGCTTGAGGAAGCTCATAGAATAACCTGCATCCCGCAAGGAAAAACGATGTCGTTTAAGTGCATTTCGTGCGGCACAAAAAATGATTTTACTCTCTCAGAAGGAAAAGAGACGGAGGACATGTCATATTCCTGCCTGAAGTGCGACAGAATATTCCGCATCTCGATTATCCCAGAAAGAAGAAGCTTGCGATTCGGGCATAGGGAGAGGCCACCCTTACATAAAAAAGATATAACACTGCTAATCGGGGAAGAAGTAGGGCCAAAAGGAGCAATCCTCGAATCCAGTCGGGGAGGGATGTCCGTATCAATCCCCTCCTCAGAAGTGGAGTTTCGAACTAAGAGGACTATACAAGCATCCTTTTGGCTGGCCCAAGCAAAAAAACATCGGGATAATATGCGCATATGCCGGATAGAGAAATACCCGCAACATGATATTACCATCTTGGGTCTGTCCTACGCGGACGGACAGATCTTATCGCCACAGCAAAGGGTGCTCAAAGGAGCACTCAAAGCAAAGGAGATTCCCAAAGCATACCCGCCGGAAAAAGAGAATCTTTTTGTGCTTTTGATTTTGGTTGCCGTAGAGTTGGCACAAAAACTTTTTTCCCGGCTGAAAAAAGCCTGGCGATGATGCCTTCTTGAATCCTTCACCCGCATTGGAAACATATTGATTGTTGTTTCCAATGCGGTTTTTTTTATTTGAAAAAGTCGCTTTAGGGCTGTCTATCCCACAGCGCATAAAAAACCTCTCTTTGCGCAGTCGCGATCAGTTCGTCTTCAATGACAAATGCCGTCAGCACTGAGCCATAGGAAATGAACGCCATTTTATGTTCGAAGATTAGAATATCAGTTTTATATAAATCATCCTAAATGATCCCAGATGAATTGGAACCAGATGCGATAGTTTTCCGCCAATTCTTTGTTTTTCATGACAAAAATCGTGCCATCTTCACCAAAGTTTCCAACATCAACACTGTTGAAAGTCACGACATAATCACCGAAAATGTCGCACACACCGGGGGTTGAATATTTTTTCGGCATAATTTTGAATTCGCCACCAACTTTCTTGATCACATCTGGCATTTGTTCTTTCACTCTATGATCAAAAATTGTGCGATACTTCACTTTTTTCTTTTTCATTTCCTTCTTAAAATCTTCCAAAAATGACTGGGTATTTTAGGCGTGAACCATAAGGCCTTAGCTCCCAAAAAATCGACTGACTCACCAACTCGCACCAGATCCCGCATATAGTTCTTGTACCCTTCCAAACCTTTATAGATAAAAGCAACTTCCTCTGTCGGTTTTTGATTGTAAGCCATTTTCAATGTCGGCATAATTTTCTCTATCTCCATTTCTTTTTCATGGACGATTTCTAAAAGCTTATCCGGATTCACGGCGCCATAAATGTTCTCGCCGGCTTGGAAAATCTGGAAGATTAAACCTTTTTCCAATAAACGATTCAGAGAATCATACACATTTCTCCGATGGATATTGCTTTTTTTGGAAATTTGAGAAACGGAAGACTTTCCAATGTGAACCAAAGCTTCATAAATCTTCGCTTCATTTGGCGACAAACCTATGCTTTCTAGGCTAGTTTCGTACATAGTTTAGATCTCAATTATTTATGTGGTGGTATCTATCACCCTATGGGATAGTTGGCCACTCGTTTTATATAGATAATAATGTATATAGTTTTTTATGTCAAATTAGTATCAGTTCATCCAAAACACCTACAAAAAGGAGAGGCACCATGATTATTCAATTGTTTTTGTATGTCACTTTTCTATCCCTTGGTTATATTGCACCAAGAACAGAACCAGTCGTCTTAATATCCATGGGAATACTGCTGATGGGAGTTATTTTTGCTTCATTAATCATACCTTTTGGAGGACTCGACAAAAAAACAGAATGTTTTTCTATAGTTTTGCTGAAAAACGGTCCCATATCCTTCATTGGCTGGCACATTGGAAACACCGCTGCTTTTATAGGGCATACGTTTGATGTGGCAATCACTGGCTCAATAATATTTGTAGCCACGCTACTACTGTCATAT
>JAHFOP010000043.1:0-4865 GCA_023261605.1 Candidatus Moraniibacteriota bacterium | reverse complement strand
GCTTCAATAATTTTCTACCTATCAGCCAAGGGCTTCCAATTACCAGCATGGTTATTTGCAGCCTGAGAATACGTAGATATTCTTCCTTAGCTGACGAAATAATAATAGCGATAGCAGAAAAAGAACCACTACCTAAAGAACTTTTAGAAAAAGTGGGGATTTCTTCAGGGGTAGTGACTCAGATGGAGGAAGAGTTAGCCAAATAAATTCCCCTCTCAGAAAGTCGTTTAGCCACGTGATCCGATAGCAATAGGACCGTGGCTTTTTTATTACAGAAAAAAACGCCGGCGTTGAGCTAATGATTTTCATTTGAACCCCCTTCCCTTCCGTGCTAAACTAAAATAGCCATTAGCTTTTAGAAAAAGAAAATTAGAGCTAAAGGCTAACGACTAATAACTAACCATTAAAAAAATATGCTCACATTCTTTCAAGCCATCATTCTCGGCATCGTCGAGGGTTTCACGGAATTTTTGCCGATTTCCTCCACGGCGCATCTTATTTTAACTGCCAAGCTTCTCCAAATTCCGGAAACCAATTATGTTAAATCTTTTGAAATCATCATTCAACTCGGCGCCATTCTGGCTGTGGTTTTTTTATATTGGAAAAAATTTCTCGATTTCGAATTTTTGAAAAAATTGATCGTGGCTTTCATCCCGACCGGAGTTCTAGGCTTAGTGTTTTACAAAATTGTTAAAAATTATCTCTTGGGCAATATGACCGTTGTCCTGACTTCTCTTGCTATCGGTGGTTTAATTTTAATTTTGTTTGAAAAATATTTCTCACACCCGCGCGAAAATGAAGACTGGAACGTCAAAGATGTCACCTATAAACAATGCCTATACCTCGGTCTTTTCCAATCGATTGCCATGATTCCTGGCGTCTCACGCTCAGCCGCTACCATTATTGGTGGCCGCGCTATCGGCATTCCAAAGCGCACCATCGTTGAATTTTCATTTCTTCTGGCAGTGCCAACTATGGCCGCCGCTACGGGACTCGATCTCCTCAAAAATTTCCATTCCTTCAATGCCTCGCAATTTGACTCTTTAGCTATCGGCTTCTTTGTCTCTTTTATCATGGCCATAATTTCCATCCGCTGGCTCCTAAATTATATCAAAAATCATTCCTTTGCTTCTTTCGGCATCTATCGCATCGCACTAGTTATTTTATTTCTGCTTTGATACCTATATTTGTTGCGCAATCTTATCACTCCAAAAAATACGCCCGTATGGCGTATTTTTTACTGCAAGTATCCGCTTATGATTTCAGACATTATTTCAACCCATGCTGCTTGAAACATTCTTTGTATTTACTGTCCATATTGAGCATATGATCGACAAACCAAATTTCCATAAAATCAAGCAGCTCGACGAGATGAATTTTTTCTCCCGTGCTCCCAAAATCTGCCAACAATTCGCCGGTCTTTTGTGAAAATTCCCGATGTTTCTGAATATGCTCCTCGGCTCCATCGAAGTCAAACTGTTTGAAATATTTTTCTTCTGTCGCAAAATGGATTGTTTTATATTCAATTATTTTCTTAACCGTCACATCGATATTTTGTTTTTCGTCTTTTAACTCTTTCCCAACCAGATAGACCAGCTCGTTCAAAATCTCCACCAGCTTCTTGTGTTGTTCATCGATTTCTTGAACACCAACACTGAAACTACTATTCCACAAAAGACTCTTTTCGTTTTCTTCCATATTATTTTTTTATATTTATCTAAATTATTACTATCTCCGACTTAAGCTGAGTTTCCAACGCTGAAAAATGACAATTCCGAAAATAATTCCAGTGCTGACGTAAAGAAGCAGCATGAAGATACTTCCCGAATCCGTTCCGGTAGAAAGTCCGTGCACCAGACCAATGAGAAACAATGGATAAACCAAAAAATGCAGCTTGCGCCACCAAGAGGAATGTTGGAAACGACTAAAGAGTGAGCTGACTAAAATGATCACAGTCAGATAAAAACCGACTGTACCCAATCCCACAAAAAACGGTTTATAAACGGCATGGAACGGCACGAGTACGTCCCAAATTCCAAACGAAATAAAACTATCAAACAAAAGAGAAATCATATGAGTGAGAAGAGCAATGCCAAAAGAAATGGCTAGATATTTATGAATAATCCAGGCGTGGACCGGAGTGATATATCCATAAACCACGCCACTAGCCATCCCTTCGCCCATGACAATTAGGAAAAATAAAAGGAGATAGGCCGTAATAGCGGCCGCGCGCGTGATGTACCAAGGCAAGCTGCTCGGGACATCTGAGACAGACTGAGAAACTACCGTGACAGCGGCCGGTGTGGCTACAGCTGAAACAATCTTTTGTTCTTGCGTGACCGCTCCCGCATTGAACGATTCTATTTTATTATCATCTTCCGCCATAGCGGAAAGTGAAAAGCTATGCACACTCATTGCAAAAAACCACAAAAATAAAACGGTGCTCAAAAGAGAAAGAAAAAATATTTTTCGCTTAATTTTTCGGTTAAATGACATAAGTTGTTTTAAATATTTATATCTCCCCTCGAACATTTTTGCCTACCCTTAAAATTCTAGCACGGAATCAGGATGTTCTGGTTCTTCTCGCTGGCAGAGGAACGCCTATTGGAGCACTCACGGTGCTGGGCGCAGAAACAGTCACGGGCGAAACCCCTGAGGGCGTCGCAGTGGCAGAATTTAAATCTACCGCCGGAGCATTGCTATTCGCCACTGTTGCACTTTTTCCCGCTCGCTGGATAAAATAGAAAGGCAACAAAAAAACTATCCCAGCAAACCCCAGTGCATAGACGGTGTTTCTGATTTTCAACCACCACCCAGAGTCAGGCATCATAGAAAATGCTTCCGTTTCAATCTGAGAATCATCCACGCCAATGCTTTTCAAATTTTCTATCATCGCTGTCATGAAACTTGGCGGTCCACAAATAAAAAAAGTTTTTCCATACGTGTGCCCGATAAAATTTTTCATGACGCCGCTGTCTATTTTTTGATTCAACATACCTTTCACGTTCTGAGATAAGCGTTCTTCTGTTATGCTGAAAAGCGCGCGTATATTTTCATTTTTTTTCGTGAGCTCATAAATTTCGTCTAAAAATAATGCGGACCGGCGGGTGCGATTGCTATACAGTAACGTCAGCTTATTGGGCAGATGTTGCAATGTGGCATAACGCAAAGCACTCATGAAAGGAGTGATACCCACGCCGCCGGCGATAAGCACCAAATCAAAATGTTTTTCTTTTTTAAAAGTGAAGTTACCATAGGGTTCACTGACAAAAATTTCATCCCCCATTTCCAATTGCAGAATTCCTGAGGTGAAGGAACCCAAAACTCTGATACCCAGCCGAACAGAACCATTTTCCGTCGGAGAACTGGCAATAGAAAAGGTATGTTTTTGGGTGAGATCGCCTTTTTTGTCCTTGTAATAAATCATCACATATTGTCCGGGTTCAAAATCAAAAACCGGAATGCCACGGATATCGCCCAATTCCAAAATTACCGCATCATCCCCGTTTTTGGTTATTTTTTTGATATAATACTTGTATTCATGCATAATATTTACATTAAGAATAGCTTAATTGCCATCATATTACAAGATATTTAAAAAACTATTCACCGGTTATGATATACTTGCTATAAACTTATGCGAAAAACCATATCTATTATTTTTGTAACAGCCTTGTTAATTGTTCTGACTTTCTTAGGCTATCGCAAGATTAAGGTTGAAAAAAATGTTTCTATCCAACCAACGGAGAAAGCAACCCGCCCATCACAACCAAATCAAATACAACCAGTTCCGCCAGAAAATTTGCGCGAAAACATCCTGACCGAGTTTCAAAATATCACACCCAAAATTTGGAGTGAAAGCGCGCCGGGCGTGGAAACTGAATTGCCGACCAGAGATAAAGTCCTAGCTCTGACGTTCGATGCGTGTGGCGGCACCGGCAGTGACGGTTATGACGCCCAGCTCATCGATTTTTTGACTGCAGAAAAAATTCCCGCCACCCTTTTCATCAGCGGAAAATGGATAGATGCCAATCTGGAAAATTTCAAAAAACTCGCCAGCGTTCCCTTGTTTGAAATTGAAAATCATGGTACTGCTCATATCCCCTGTTCCGCCGATGGACATTCTGCCTACAACATTTCTGGCACAAAAAACATCGGAGAGATGATTGATGAAATTGATTTGAACGCACAGAGATTAGAATCTCTGATTGGGAAAAAACCGCTTTTCTACCGCAGCGCCACCACCTTCACTGACGAAATTTGTCCACAAGTGGCGCGTGAATTAGGTTATACAGTAGTAAGTTTCAATGTCCTCGGCGACGCCGGCGCTACCTATTCTGCCACCCAAGTGGAAAAAACTCTTCTCAATGCTTCGCCTGGATCAATTGTCATCCTGCACATGAACCACCCGGAAAAAGACACCGCCGAAGGCGTCATACAAGCTGTGCCAAAATTGGAGAAAGCCGGCTGGCGATTTGTAAAGCTGGAAGATTATAAATAAACTGTGACCCCCTTCCCTTTTTCCACCAAATGCGCTAGAATGGAAACTCAGTGCATTTTTTCATAAACATTTACATCTAAAAAATGGCCACCAACGACGTCGCCGTCCGATTTAATACCGTTTCTTTCGAATATCGCAAAGACAAACCCATCCTAGATGAGGTCTCTTTTGCCTTGCGCCAAGGCGCTAAATTCACCATTATGGGTCAGAACGGCGCCGGCAAAAGCACTATTTTGAACCTGATTACCGGATCATTGAAACCCAATGAAGGTTCCATTTTTGTTGATCCATCACTCGTCATCGCCTACGCCAAACAAGTCATCCCGCGCGAAGACATGGAGCTGACCACTCGCGAATTTTTTGA
>JAHFOP010000079.1 GCA_023261605.1 Candidatus Moraniibacteriota bacterium | reverse complement strand
CGCGCCCCGAACAAAAAACTTTTGTCATCAACGAACTGATTGGAATTTTCGATCAGCTCTATGACTTGAAAAGCACGGGTGGTCCGATGTTTGAACAGTATATGCGAAACGCTATGCTTCTTGTTATGGAAGATCCGGACTCAGGCAACACGCTTATGGAAATCCCGAAAGTTTTGTCGGATGAAGAATTTCGTAAATTGAAAATCAGTAAATGCCAAAATCCAACAGTGGTGGATTTTTGGACCAAAGAAGCGGAAAAAGCTGGTGGGGAAGCGGCCTTGGCTAATATGGTGCCGTACATTACCTCGAAACTGACGACGTTCATTTCCAATGATTTGATGCGACCCATCATTGCGCAGCAAAAATCGACCATCAATTTTCGCGACGTGATGGATAACAAAAAAATTCTCTTGGTTAATCTGTCCAAGGGTCGCATCGGAGAAATCAATGCGCGGCTTCTGGGTATGGTTGTGGTGGGCAAGATTCTCATGAATGCTCTGGCGCGTGTGGACACGCCGGAGGATCAGCGCACGGATTTTTTCTTGTATATGGATGAGTTCCAAAATGTCACCACCAATTCCATCTCGCAGATTTTGTCGGAAGCGCGAAAATATCGCCTGTGTCTCATCTTGGCTCATCAATTTATCGCGCAGCTGAAAGAAGAAATTTCCAAAGCGGTGTTTGGCAATGTCGGATCGATGGTCATTTTGCGAGTTGGCGCGGAAGACGCGGAATTTTTGGAAAAAAATCTAGTGCCAACTTTCACCAAGCAAGATTTGGTCAACGTGGACAACTATCAAGGCTTCGCCAGAATTCTCATCAACAATCTACTCACCAAACCTTTCAACATTTCTTTCTATCCACCTTCCCGTGGCGACCAAGAGGTGGCCAACGCCTTGAAAGACTTGTCACGCTTCAAATATGGCCGCGACAAAAATATCGTCAACCGCGAAATCATGGATCGCGCCCGCGGAAAAAACTCTCTCTAGGAGAGTTTTTTCTTGAAATTAAAACTATAATATGTGATGATGGGGGCAATAAAATGAAAGATAAATTTATCAAAATCAATATAGCTTTCAAGTTGCCCGTAGAAGTTGCTGAAAAAGTGGCGCGACTAAGTCTAGAGATCAGCCAAAAGGAAGATGCCTTTTTCACTTTGGACAACCTCAATTTCTATCCGCACGTGACCATATATTTTTTGGAATACCCAGCATATAACAGTGAAAAAATATGGGAAAAATTAGAAGACATATCAAAAAATTTTTCTCCCATAAAATTTGTCGCCGATGGAATAAAAATCAGCCGTGGCTATATCGGTATGGCAGCAAGTTATTCACCAGAGTTGCGCCATCTTCATGAAGCTATCGTTAGAGAAACTAATACTTTCCGAGAAAATCATCCGAGAGAAGAATACGCTTCTATTAACAGCGAAGAAATTTCACAAGGAAAGAAACAAAATATTAAGTTATATGGTCATTCGGATGTACTGGATCTATATAAACCACATATAACCATAACTAGATTGAAAAATGAAGAAGCCGCTCAGAAAAACGCCAAAAGCATTCAATGGGAAATTGAAGATTTTCTAATTGATGTTGTTGGCGTATTCAAGACCGGCGAGAATGGAACTTGTGTTGAAAAAATAAAAGAATTCAAATTAAAGTAGAGGCCTCTATCGTGGCCTCTATTTTTTCCTACTCCATCGGTTTCCATTCGGTCGGTTGCATAACGGAAAAACGGTTGCCTTCGGTGTCGCGCGCGCTAGCAAACCAGCCCACACCAAGGAGCTCTGATTTTTCACGGGTAATCGTTCCGCCGGCTTCTTTCACAGCCATGATCGAAGCGTCGATATCCTTGACCATAATCGTGCAGTCATAGGTAGTATATTTTTCTTCTGCTTCCATGGGACGCTGGTACATCCCGCCACCAATGCCGGGACCGGTTCCCGTATCAATCATCCAATAATCTATCCCGCCGCCCTCCTCCTTTTTCATAGCTTGGGAAATCTTCCAGCCCAAAGCTTTTTCATAGAAAGTTTTGGCGCGTTCGATGTCATCCGCCTGAACCTCAAAATGTATGACTCGGTTATTCATATGTTTACACTTTCCTTACGTGACGCGGTGCGCCAAGGGGGAAAAGATTAGTTGTTTATGTTATTTATACAAATCAAAAAGCCCCAGACTTTCAAAAGGGGGGACTTTCTTTGTGGAAAAGGCTTAGGCCACTATCTAATTCAGTCCTAAGGTGCTCACCCCTAAGTCATTAGAGATGTAGGCGGTGCTGTTCTTTTCGTCGATCGTGAAACTCGTAGCGTCAGCGATGTCGGCGTTGTAATAATCATTAATGATGGCGCCGTTCAAATCAGTCTTGATTATTCGAGCGTTAGTGTGGTCTAGGATATATAAAAATTGATCATCGCGTTTGGTGTAGAGTGCGTCAGGTGTAATTGGGGTGGCGCTTTTTTCCAAATTGAAATCCTGCTTTTTGCCTTGGAAGAATTTCAAAACATCCGCTCCC
>JAHFOP010000078.1 GCA_023261605.1 Candidatus Moraniibacteriota bacterium | reverse complement strand
TATAAAGAGTCGCCATAAAACAGTTTTAGAATTCCACTTTAACATTCTCCTTCTCTCCTTCCGCTGCTTCGAAAAATTCCCGTGCGGTGAAACCTAAAGTTGATGCCATCAGATTAGTCGGGAAAACTTGCAGTTTGGTATTGAAGTCGCGGACATTGCCATTGTAGAATCGGCGCGAAGCCATAATTTTATCTTCCGTATCAGTCAATTCTCGTTGCAACTCTAAAAAGTTTTGATTAGCTTTCAAATCCGGATAGGCTTCCGCTACCGCGAACAAACTTTTGAGCGCCCCTGACAACATATTTTCCGCCTGCACTTTGTCTCCTGTCGAACCGGCTGAAATGGCAGCTGTTCTCGCCGCGGTCACTTTTTCAAAAACTTCTTTTTCGTGAGCCGCGTAACCTTTCACGGTCGCAATTAAGTTTGGAATCAAATCATGCCGACGTTTCAGCTGCACGTCAATATCACTCCACGCTTCTTCAACGCGATTTTTGAGCCGCACCAAACCATTATACATTCCAACAACCGCCAAAACGATGACCACTATGATGACCAAGAGAATTATTCCCATATTTTTATTAATTAATTGATTACGCTTATATTCTAACAACTTTTCGCCAATATGTAAAACAAGCGAAAATATGCTATAATTTTCTTGTAAGCTAAAATAATACAAACGAATATGTTTGATATCTCACCCTATTATATCTTTCTCATTCCGATCTTCGTCGGCTTCGTCGTACAGATGACTAAATTCGTGGTTTTTTGCACCAAACACGGCTGGGATTGGCGCTACGCCATGACCCACGGACACATGCCTTCGGCCCACACTGGTTTCATTGTTTCTCTCGTCACGTCTGTTGGCTACTACGAAGGCCTGTCATCCGGCGCATTCTGCGTGGCAGTGGCGCTGGCCGTCATTGTCATTGACGACGCCGCGCGCCTCCGCGTCTATATGGGCGACCAAGGCCGCTACTTGAATATGCTCATCCGCCAATTAAACATCAAGGAAGACCAGTTCCCCCGCCTGAAAGAACGCATGGGCCACCGTGTCAGCGAAGTCATCGTCGGCGGGATTTATGGCTTTGTCTTGACTTTGGTTTTGGCGAAGTTGTTGGGGTAAAAAATCTTGAAAAACAACACTTCTTCACAATAAGACATAACTCAAAAAAAATTATCCTTGTGTATAATAAATAAGACCCCGATAGTCCAGTTAAGAACCATCGGGGTCATTTCAAGCCGCTGCTCCGCGCCAGTTTAACGCGTAACTTATCCGGCACACTAAATTCACTGGCGTACTTTTTTCCATTCTTACCCATCAACAGTATGACGTTTCTTTTTGCATCAAGGGACATTGTAAAACCGGGAAAAATATCCGCCAGACTTTTTTGTAAACCTTCAATGTCCACCTTATAACCGGAAGGACACAACGAATTGTCGCAAATCACTTCTGCAATATTGCCAACAATCTGCTCTAAAGAATCAAAAGTCTTGCCATCCTTTTTGAAACACAACCATTCCATCAAACCCCGAGCTTGTGGAACTTCAATCTTTTTAGTAGTTGAAAGCTTGGCACTGACTTCTCCTGGAACGTTGACCTCAATATTTTCAACAATCCTTGAACTTTCGCATTGTTTTTGCGAAGCATCGATAATTGTCAAATTCGCCTGGTTGACGATTTTCTCAGTTCTCCTTGGACGAACCAATTCCCAGGTATTTTTAAACGGCCAACTGTAAATAATTGCTGAATTATCCGGCGGACTCATACTAACCGGCCGAATAATTTTCAAGGAGTCATCTCCGGGCACTAGCTTAACAACTTTGCCTCGATTACCCTGCCGCAAATCTTCGTTTTTAGGCGCACCCATCGCTCCCAATTTAACCTTGCGGCCATTCTTTTTTTTCTGAACAAGTCTTGCCTTCTTCCGAACCAGTTTCAGACGTTTTCCAGTATCCTTATACATCATTTTCATCATCTCATCCACTTCTGCATATTGCTCGGCAGACAAAATAGCGAAAAGATCATTCAACCAGTCTATCGGAATCAGCCCTATAGCACGCAGATCCTCTGCTTGTTCACCAGAAAGATCACGCCGGAATAGATTTGAAAGAAAAAGGATAAATTTCCTGCGATTCTGGTCAATCTCTTCATCTGTCGGCTCAAGCAATAACTGCACAAAATGTTCGGAAACAAAATCTTCAATATCCATGCGGATTACCCTCCTTATAGATCAAATTTCCGCGTATCAAAAACATATTCTATCGTTTCCTTTTCCCCGATCAATTTCACTACTGCCGAATGATCCGCCTCCAAAGATTCACTGCTTGACACTGCATACCCCGGTAAATTGAGAACGAGACATCCAAGAAAGACTGCCAGCGCGACTTTATCGTGAGCTGCTTTCCCGCCGGCTATTCCGGCATCAAAAAAAGCTTCCATAACCTTGGGTGGTAAATCCCTGAAATTCGAGCATTTTCTGACCACATCACCCGCGCTTTTTGAAAACACTTCAGTTTTTCCTTC
>JAHFOP010000077.1 GCA_023261605.1 Candidatus Moraniibacteriota bacterium | reverse complement strand
AAGGTCGGGGCGAAGTATTCGTGAAGGGTGATGGCGCTGGGGATTGATTTTCAAAAGGTAATTTTTGGGGCGAAGTGGATTCCATCCTTGATTTAAGTGGCAACTCTACCGTAGCGGATGTTTTTGCGGGTGGCAGAAAATCTCTCCGGAGTGGAGGCTCGATTCTCGCCGTGGGCGCTTGAAAGGAAGGTCTTTCGGGGCTTGTTTTGGTAGCGGGAGAATCTTTTGGTGACATGGTGAAATTGCCTGAGAATCTTGGTTGTGGGGAAACAACAGGTGCGGGTGACGATTTGATTGGGGCGCGTTGGGGAGAATAGTTTTGCGCGACAGGTCTTGACGTTGCTGCTCTTGGCGCTTGGGAAAAAGTTGAAGCTGGAGAAAATGTTTTTGACGCCGGATGGTTCCAGCTTCTCTCCAAAGCTGTTTCAGGCAAGGGAGTTTTTGCGAGTCTTTCCGCGCGTGCGAGTGGTTGGCGCATCATTTCCGGTTGCGGGAAGAGGACTTGTTTCAAAGTCAAATTGATTTCAACCGGCTCGTTGGTGTCAAAAGCTTTCAAGATGTGACTCAAGCGATTTTTGTCAGCTGGACTGAGCGTGGCGGCGTTGGCGTTTCTGAAAAGATAGGTTCCGCGCGTGGCGCTGTCATGCGGATCAAATCCCATGGTGAAAGTGTAATCGGACAACCAGTTTTTGATGCTTGGTCGCACCGCCTCGGAAAAATTTTTCAGTCGAATACGATTGGAAGTTATGAGTTGTTCACCGAGGTCGGGATATTTTTTCATCGCGTATTCAAGGGTTAGCTTCGCGGTTAGCAGACTGACGCTTTCTTCTCGGGGTGAATATTCTGAAGATAAGTTACTTCTCTGAATATTTGTTTGACCTTTTTCCGAAGTGAAAAGTTTTTCAAAAGCGGGTGCTTTCAGCGCTGCATCAAGCAGTGGTTCTGGCAAAGGCAGCGTATCAATAAAACAAGCATCATAAGTGTGAAGGAATTCTTTTAATTGATTTCTTTCAGTAGAGGGCAGGGCTTGGACGAAGCGATTGCTTGTCATGAAATCAAAGACAGATTTTTCGCTGCGATTTTCTGGAGCAAAATTTTTGTCAAACGTTTCGATCCATTGACCAAGTGTCAGCGAGCCTAGGGACTGCTTATTCTGCAATAATG
This sequence comes from Candidatus Moraniibacteriota bacterium, assembly GCA_023261605.1. Classification (GTDB taxonomy): domain Bacteria; phylum Patescibacteriota; class Minisyncoccia; order Moranbacterales; family UBA2206; genus CAIKZD01. The sequence continues at coordinate 1,374 of JAHFOP010000077.1, read as the reverse complement.
CTTGCCGAAGATTCTCTCTGAGTGCATCTCTTACTAAGTAGGGAATCATGAATAATTTTCCTTCAATTCTAGTTTTCATATCCATAGGGCTGTCTACAGCGAAAGATTCTAGGTAATGATTTTTCAGAATATCCGTGGCCTCTTCATCAGAAAGAGTTGAGAATGAAAGAATCTTTAGGCGGATTATAATACTTTGGAGTTCTTTATAAATCTCTTGATTAGACTCTCTAATATTTTCTTCTAGGATAAAATGCTCGATTTGTTTATAAAGACGGCTGGCTCCAGGCACGTCAAAATAGAAGATCGCCTCCTCCTCTTTTTTTCTTAATAATTCTAAATTTATATTGAAATTATTTTCCATATCTTAATCTTAATAGTTCTAAAGTTACATCGAAATTATTTCCCGCATCTTACTTTTCGGCGGGGATTTCTCCTTCTCCGGTTTCTTTTGGAGATGCAGTCTGCTTGATTATTTCTTCTCTCTTAGCTGCTTTTAAAAGAGAGTTTATTTCTTGGATGTCTTTTTCTTCAAAACCAGCTTCTTTTATCTGCTCTCTAATTTGTTCCAAAGAAACTCCAGCCTTGGCTTGAAGAGCTGCAGTATGAGCTGCAGCTATGTGGGCTTGATGGATATTTGCCTTGATCTCTCCAGTAATCTTTCCATTAGCATCCTTAAAATTTTCACCATTCTTGTCTAATAGAACCCCTCCGGTTTTTATCATTTTGGCGTGGTTATAAATTTGCTGAGATACTTCTCTGTCAGCCCCAACTTTTTTGTAGAAGTTTGGTTGATGGCGGTTGACATGATCAATATCGGCGCTATTTAAAGTTGACATTCTCAACTTCCAAGCCATATTGAGTCCCTTGTTTTCGTCAGTGGCATAATTGCGGTGAGTTATCTGAGCCATCTTTTGCGCTTCGGCAGCTGTTAAAAGTTTTCCGATTGCGGCCTGTTCTTGTTCGAGTTCATTGGTGGCGTAATCCATGTGTGCTCCTAGTATGTTGCCCTTCTCGTCTTCGTCGTAAACAAGCTTTGTAGCGCCATACCCAACGCCACCACCAGATGCTGCAATTGTTCCGATATCTGTTAAATGCTTTATAGTATCTTCTTTGTCGTCGCCATCAATAGCATAGCCAGACGCTTTGAGCATTTTTTTAATGGCTTCGGTTGAATTGTATCCTCCCACGGTAGTGTTTTTTTCATCAAAGCCCATATCTCTGAAGGATTTTTTGTTGCCAGTAATATTGTTGTTGTCAAGATTCTTGCGGATAAAGCCAAGCATTTCATCTTGATCTCTATTGCCAAAGGTGTTTCGAAAAAGAGCCATGAGTTTTTCAGGAACATTGGAGGCGTTTGACCCAATGAGCTCGGCC
>JAHFOP010000076.1 GCA_023261605.1 Candidatus Moraniibacteriota bacterium | reverse complement strand
GAAGCGGCGCTCGACGAAGCCAACTCCAAGCGCTTCGGTCGCATTTTGAACGAACTTTCCGGCAACACGCAATTCGTGACCATCACCCACAATCGCGAAACGATGCGCCAAGCCTCTTTGCTCTACGGCGTCACCATGGGCGAAGATGGGATTTCAAAACTTCTGTCAGTGCGCTTGGATCAAATCGGACAAGGCGGAAAGATCATAAAATAAAAAGAATATGTTACAAATAATTGCATATATAGTCTTAGGACTTTTTGCTGGAACATTCAGCGGGGTGATTGGCATTGGTGGGGGCGTGATTATTGTGCCGGCTTTGGTGCTTTTGTTTGGGTTTGCCGAACATCAGGCGCAAGGCACGACTTTGGCGCTTATGATTCCACCAGTCGGGATTTTGGCTGCCTATACTTACTATAGAAGTGGTTTCATCAATTGGCCGGTGGCGGGGCTTATTTGCGTCGGATTTATTATCGGTGGATTTTTGGGCGCTAAAATGGCACTCGACCTGTCTGACGGCACGCTGCAGAAATTCTTTGGGGCAGTCATTATCGTCATTGGCATCTACATGGTGGTTAAAAAATAGTCTTTTTTGGGTTTGGGTGGCCAACCATTGACAACCTGCCGTGAATCATATAACATAACTAAGTAACTTATTTTATCCGAGTAATCTCCGGTTTTATTAACATTATGTTAGCAATACGATTTGCCCGAGTAGGAAAAAAAAATAAAGCGCAATACAAGATAGTTTTGCAAGAAAAAACGGCTGCTCCGGGAGGACGACATGTGGAAATTTTGGGTTCGCATGACCCACATCTTAAGGTTACAACGCTAAAGGAAGACAGGATTAAATATTGGATTTCAAAAGGCGCTCAAGCATCTGATACCGTGCATAATCTGCTTGTGACCAAAGGTGTCATTATTGACAAAAAACGTGCAGTGAAAATTCCAGCTAAGAAAGTGGAAGAAGTACCCGTCGTCGCTGAAGCTGTGGCGGACAAGCCGGTTGTTGCGGAAGTTAAGGCTGAAGAGAAGAAGGAAGATGCTAAAGTTGAAGAAACTAAAGTTGCAGAAGTTCCAGTTGAAGAAGTAAAGGAAGAAGCTGAAGCAGAAGAGGTAAAAGCAGAATAAAGACAATTAAATATATTTTCCGCAGATAGCAAGCATAAAAATAAGACTTGTTTAGGAAATTAAAACAGCAAAGTTTTAATTTTGGTCGACTGCGGAAACGCAGTTTTTATTTTTAAACAGCAAAAAATTATGCAGACAAAAGCGCAAAAAATCGAATTGGTCAAAAACTTGGCGGAAAAACTCAAAAATTCGAAAGCCGTCGTATTTTCCGATTTCAAGGGATTGACTGTGAAGAATATGACCGAATTGCGTAGCGAACTCAGCCAGAAAGGCGTGGATATGAAAGTAATTAAAAAAACATTGCTCACTATCGCACTGAAAGATGCTGGCGTGGAGTTGGATGCGACGAAATTTGAAGGGCAAATTGCAGTAGCTGTGGCGCGTGAAGACGAAGTGGAGGCGGCCAAAATTATCGCTAAGATGGCTAGACTGAATGAAAATCTGAAAATAGTCGGCGGACTGCTGGGAAAGAAGATACTTTCCAAAGAAGAAGTGGTGGCTCTTTCCAAATTGCCTTCCAAGGAAGAAATGTTGGGCAGATTGGTGGGAACATTGAATGCTCCGATTTCCGGATTTGTTAATGTATTGGCTGGAAACTTGCGTGGTTTAGTGCAAGTGCTGAAAGCAGTGGGAGAATCAAAAGAAAACTAGAGAGTGTAACAGTTAAATAATTTAATTTTAATAAATTTAGCTAACGTCAGAGCTAATAACTGGTGACTAAAAGCTAAAGACTAATATTATGACAGAAGAAAAAAAAGAAGTTGTAGAGGTTCCAGAAAAATTTCAAAAGCTCGTAACTGAGATTGAAAAGATGAGCGTTTTGGATTTATCCGAACTCGTGAAAGTGTTGGAAGAAAAGTTTGGCGTTTCAGCTGCTGCTCCAATGATGATGGGAGCCGCTCCTATAGCTGAAGCTGGTGCCGCTGTAGAAGAAAAAAGCGAATTTGATGTGGAAGTGACCGCTTGTGGCGCTTCAAAAATCAATGTGATCAAGGCTGTGCGTGAAATCACCGGTCTGGGCTTGAAAGATGCCAAGGACTTAGTGGACGCCGCTCCAAAAGTTATCAAAGAAAAGGTGACTAAGGAAGAAGCTGAAACTATGAAAAAGAAATTGGAGGAAGCTGGTGCAACTGTGACTTTGAAATAATCTTTCAAAAAGATTATCTTACGCAAAAACCCTGCTATTGTGGCAGGGTTTTTGTTTAGCTATCAAAAAGTTTATACACACTTTAGCTTTTGGATGTTCAAAAACATATTTTTATGGTATAAATAGTGTATAAAAATAAAATTTAATAAAACAAAAATGAAAAACCACCCCTCCCTCTTGAACAGTAAACTAAGATTGTTTTTAGTGTTGGCAGGAGTCATTTTCGGAATGGCTTTTTTCAATGCAGTGTCAGCTCAGGATGCCGTGCCAACAAACGCCACCCAAAACATTCCGCCAGCCGGAGACCAAGCACAAGCAAGAGAGCCTATCACAGTTGCCACCGTCAATATATACGATGCTCAGATAGTTTCGCAAGATAATGATATTAAATTGACATTTGATCT
>JAHFOP010000042.1:1996-8864 GCA_023261605.1 Candidatus Moraniibacteriota bacterium | reverse complement strand
CTGTTAGACATGATGGCTTTCACATCAGCAAAGTCAACGTTCACGATCCCCGGTTTTGTAATCAAATCGGAAATACCCTGCACGCCTTGGCGGAGCACATCATCCACGATTTTGAAAGAATTGATCAACGTCGTTTTTTTATCAATAATTTGCAACAACTTGTCATTGGGAATGGTGATAAGCGTATCTACGCGTTCACGCAGATTCTCCAAGCGTTCTTCGGCGATGGCTCTTCTTTGAGCTCCTTCAAAACTAAAAGGTTTGGTGATGACCGCCACAGTGAGCGCTCCGAGCTCTTTGGCTGTTTCCGCCACGATCGGTGCCGCGCCCGTTCCTGTTCCGCCACCCAGTCCGCAAGTCACGAAAACCATATCTGCTCCTTTCAAAATTTCTTGGATCTCATCACGATTTTCTTCGGCCGCTTGGCGTCCCACATCTGGATTCATGCCTGCACCAAGTCCCTTGGTCAAGTTTTTCCCAATATGCACTTTTTCCGCCGCCTTATTGTGATGCAAGTCTTGCGCATCAGTGTTGATCGCCACAAATTCCACACCTTTGAGTTTGGATTCAATCATTCGAGAGATCGCGTGCCCACCAGAGCCTCCGACACCAATCACCTTGATTCTAGCAAAAGTTTCTACTGGGGGTTTTATTTCTGCCATATGTTTTTATAATAATATTTCGAAAAAAATTTAACTTAAAAAAATAAACTCAAAATTCAAAAATAAATCCCAACTTTGTAGCCTTGAAATCGGAAACATTTAGCGCCAGCGTTTTTAGTTTGAGTTTTTATTTTTGGTTTTGAGTTCCTTTGAGCCTATCGCCTCTCCCGCTTATTCAAAATTCTCTTGAAAAACTGGGATATTCCAGTACTTAAATCTACCATACTAAAGTGCTTCGTGTCAAATTATGGCTTTTTCTCAATTTTAAGGTAAAAATTTTTCCAGCCACTGCTTCACACTCCCCACCTTTCCACCGGTGTTTTTGGTGAAAATTTCTCTGAATTTACCACTATATCCACCTTTTTCCGCAGCCACCGTATCGTCCACCCCCCAAACCAAAAGACCCACAGCCGTGGCGAATGACGGCTCATCCACCTTGTCCACCAACCCGCCGAGCGGAATGGGAAATCCGGTCTGCGCCGGCAAAGACAGAACTTCTTTGGCCAAGTCAATCACCCCAGGAAGCTTGGCTGTGCCACCAGTCAACACTGCACCAGCCGGTAGCAATTTATCTTTGCCAATAGCTTTGAGTTCTTTATTCACCATGGTGAAAATTTCTTCCAAGCGCGCTTCAATGATCTCTGCTACATGGTAACGAGAAACGATGCCTTCTTCGCTAGAATCAAGTTCGGATAAATTGATATCTTCACGTTTCCCGATTTCTCGCGGAATCGCGTTGCCGAATTCCATTTTCACTTTTTCCGCCACATCAATGGAAGTTCGAAGACCAATGGCGATGTCATTGGTGATATGATTGCCGCCGATTGGCAAGACCGTGCTCAAAAGCAAATCATCTTCTTCAAAAACCGCCACAGAAGTTGTGCCTCCGCCAATGTCAATCAAGACCACGCCCAGTTCTTTTTGTCGTTTGGTCAAAACGGCGCGCGCGGCGGCCAACGATGTCAAAACGAAACTCTCAATGCCAATTCTGGCAGACTCAAAGCATTTGGATAGATTTTTAATATAGGGGGTCGAACCTTCAATGATGAGCGCGTCCACTTCCAGTCTGACGCCGTTCATACCCATCGGATCCTTGATGTTTTTCTGATCGTCCAAAGAATAGTTTCTGGGGATGATGTGTAAAATTTCTTTGTTCGGCGGAATAGAAATGGCTTGCGCCGCCGCAATCACTCTTTCCAAATCATCCTCAGTCACTTCGCCGTCGGCTCGCCCCACTGCAATCACTCCTTTGGAATATTGCGAGGAGATGTGATTGCCACCGATACTCACCAAAGCACCAGTCACGGACACGCCAGCTGTACGTTCCGCTTTTTCCACTGAGTCATTGATCGATTTTAAAGTTTCTTCAATGTCCACAATCATACCTTTTCGGACACCAAAAGACGGCGAAACGCCAATTCCGATGATTCTGGGTTTTTCTTCGCTGCTGATTATCTGAGCGATGATGGTTCGAACGTTAGACGATCCTACGTCAATGGCGCAAACAATATCTTTCTTGGACATTTTTTAAATACTTTATGATTAAAATCCCTCATCCCTAAGCCTTTAAATTATATTACAAAAAATCAACCTTCACAACTGAGTTTTTTCGCGCCTGCTAATGCTTCATTATATACGGGATGAATATGATAATGCCGACAATCACTGCTAAAATGGAAGTCAAAAGCACACTAGCTGCCATCAGATCTTTTATTAGACGCGCGTAGGGATGCACGCGCGGTTTCAGAATATCCACCACTCTTTCCAAAATCGTGTTCACCAATTCCATAATCAGAACTGCCATAATAATAATAACTAGAACAATCATCTCGGCGCGCGTTACCTGAAAATATATCATGGCCACCACGACCGCGAGTCCAATGGCCAATTCGTTCTGAAAATTTTTTTCATTACGGATAACGTAGCGCAACCCGCGCAGAGCGAAAGAGAGACTTTTGGAAAATTGATGCAACCTATTCATACTGATTCGTGTTTATGAAAATGAATTATTTACCCCGCCGAATAATTTTATCCGCCGCGGTTTCCTGCAACTGAAACATTTTTTTTCCATGCCGAAAACCTAAAAGATGAAGCAGTCCGTGTGACACGACACGTGCCAGCTCTTGCCGAACATCTTCTTTGTTCGTCTTGGCATATTCCTTGATGTCATTATAACATAAAATCAGTTCACCGAGAAATATGTTTTTATCCCCAACTTTTTCCAGCGCTAACCGACTCTTATATTCCGCGAACGACAAAACATCCGTTACCGCATTTTTCTGCCGATATGCCTTGTTCAACTTTTTGATCTCCTCCGGTCGCACCAAAGCCACACTCACGGAAACATTTTTAACGCGCAAAAAATCATAACCACTCAAATTGAGAGTTTCTTTCACGATTTGAATAAAAAAATCTTCCCCGATGCGACAAGAGGAAAGATTGTTAATTTCGACGTTGAGTTTCATATCCTCCATTATGCTTGAATTCGGGATTTTTGGCAACCTAGGTTATTCCGCTAAAAAAATAAAGAGGATTCAATTTTGAACCCTCTTGTCAAACAAGGAACGATGCATTGTCAGCCATTAGGCATTCAGTATTGCTCTATACTGTTCATAGTCTTCCTGTGAAAACGAAACGAATATGACATCCTCGATGCTACAGTCGGCATGTTCCGTAAGGAAATCTTTAACCGTGTAAACGGCAACTCGCACTGCTTCATCTTTGGGATACCCGAAGATGCCCGTCGAAATGCCTGGGAAAGCAATTGTCTTGACACCATTCTCCATCGCTCGCTTTAGACTTTCCCGATAACAACTGGCTAACACCTCCGCATCTCGGCCACCGTTTCTGCCATAGACAGGCCCAACCGTGTGAATAACAAATTTGGCCGGAAGCCTATACCCCTTAGTGATCTTGGCTTCGCCAGTACCACATCCGCCGAGAGTTCTGCACTCTGCCAAGAGTTCCGGTCCGGCCGCACGATGAATGGCGCCGTCAACCCCTCCTCCACCAAGTAGTGAATTGTTGGCCGCATTAACAATGGCATCAACTCCCAGCCTTGTAATGTCTTGCCACATCGGAATCAAATTCTTCATAATAACGTTCCTCCAATTGTAAATTTACTCTTATACCACAAACCCACGCCTGATCATTATATAGCAAGAACGTTATCACTAGTCAAATTTTCTCTTTCATTCCACACCTTCTTACCAATATGATAAAAAACATCATTCTTCAAAATTCTTTCAAGTTTTTGGGAAAAATAATTAGTCCTGAAATTCCTCTCTTTCCGCTATGGATTTTCTTAAATACTCTTTCTGCTCTTTATCTAATATTTTTCCATATCGCTGATAAAGATCGTGTTCAACCTTTTCCAATTCATCATCAATTCGCTTTTCTTTTGGGTTTTTCATTTCGCGATAAGTTTGATTGAGATGAAACATAATAGCGTCAACTTCCCCTGGCGTAAAGTATCAATCCAACCGATTGCATCACTATCCGGAATAGAGGCTTTTAATCTTTCCGGATTTTTGAAAAAATTATCTTCTTGTATATATTTTTTATTTTACACGCTCCTAAATTGATCATAATGTTCGAGTCTGCCAACTATTGCGCTTGGTGGTAGCACTGAGCCAGGGTCAAGAACAGCATTTGCTCCGATTCTGGCATGATCACCAACCAGTGCACCAAACTTTTTCATTCCTGTCTGGATTCTTTCTTCATTAAAAATCACCTCGACCTCTTTTTCTGTATCATTGAAAAAATTGGCCACAATAGCACCGGCTTCAAAATTCACGTCTGCGCCAACAATTGAGTCCCCAATGAAATTGAAATGGGCAATCCTAGATTTTGAAAAAATAAAACTGGATTTTATCTCACATCCTGGACCGACGCTGACATTTTCTGCTAAAAAAACGCCGCCTCGTAGATAGGCACCAGCACCAACAAAGCAATTCTTTCCAATAACAACATTGTTTTTCATAATAACACCTTCTTCAACAGTGGCCGTTTTATGGATAGCCACACCGTTTTTTATCTCATAATCTTCCACCAGTGAAAGATTCGTCAAATAGTTCCCAACGATTTCATTGGCCTTAGCGGTAATTTCCCATGGATAATTATAGTCGGCTAAACCAGGCAAAACTTCAAAGCAATTTTTTATATACTTATCAAGTTCCATTTATATAATGTTTAAAAAATTATTTTTTCCAATTCTCCTTGATTTACATCTATCTGAAAAGCTCCGGATACTTATAGAATGCTTTCAAAAGATAAATTATTGAATCACCGACCCAGATCTCTCCATTCATCGCCATCTCGATTGCTCGTTTGGCTGGCACCATCAAAATTTCTATTTCTTCATTCCCATCCAATTGTTGAATCGAATTGAACTCCAAATCCTTGGCTAAATAACCATGAACCACACTAAATATCTTAGTTGGATTGTTAGCATTCTTGCCAAGTGAAATGAGATTTTTGACATCCGTTCTAATCCCCGCTTCTTCTTCCAGTTCCGCGACTGCCGACTCTTCCAATGTTTTGCATTCCTGTTGAAAACCGGCTGGCAATTCAATCACGATCTCACCCAAACCATGTTTATATTGTTTAACCAAAACAACTTCACCCTTTTTTGTAATCGGCAAAACCATAACAACGCTCCCCATCGGAGAAATGAAATAATCATCAATAATTTTGCCATTGCCCAGCTCCACCGAATGTTTCTTAATCGGAAACCACTTGCTCGGAGAAACATCTTCTTCCTTGAGCACTTTCCATTTTTGCATAATATTTTGAAATTATTTATTTCTCGCCTTAATCACGACATCGTTTTACTCTCTCCTTGAGAAGTGGCTCTAAATAGCCTTCTATTTTTCTACCTTTGAGAAATTTTACTACTTCATTTTTATTTTTCTTAAGATAAATCATCTTTCCAAACTCCGGCAGTTGCCTTTTTTTCTTCAATGATTTTTCAAATTTTTCATAATTTTTTTGAAAATCAGCCGCGGTTATTTTCAGCTTTAAGATAAAAATAGCAGCGATAGCTTTGGGATGCTTGCTGAAATTTATGTATTCTAATTTTAAGGATTTTACCAGATTTTTGTTTTTAACATCAATTCCCACCTCTTCCATAAGTTCTTTTTGAATATTATGATCCAAGTCCAGTCTTTTACCGCTAAGATCATCAAAATCCAACCCACCGCCGACACATTGAACATTGCCCTCCATAGAAGTGTTTTTGCCCATCGCCCCAAAAATGAAAGTGTCGTTGATTGTTTCAATCAGGCAGGAAGTATGAACATTCCTGAAAGCATATTTTCCTGACATATTTTTATGGAGACTATAAAGATAGTGAGCAAAATCAGAAAGAACAACGTTGAATTTAAGGCTACTATCGTTTTCAAAAATATTCACAACCTGAAAAACTTCCCCCCGATAAAGTTTCTTGCCAGTTCTCAATATCTTACCCCAGTAGTCATCCACTGCCGATTGAACATCCTTAGGCAACGTAAGATTCTTGCCTGTATAAACTATTTCCAGCCTCTTGCTCAATTTTCCAAACCCGAATTTGCTCGTTATATTATTTTCCATATATCTGGAGGATTAATGTAAGGATTATTATCCTTACCAATATTTTACGCCAAAATCAAGGCTTTGGCAAAAATAAAAGCGGTCGATGACTTCAGTCAAAGACCGCTTCTTGCTACAATGTCCGGGAATGCTTTTACGCCGTTGCCGTCATGGTTTCAACTGAATGTTTTTTCTCATTCTCGAACCAAACTATATCACCAAACGCCTTGCGAGAACTCTTGACATATAAGGCGTTCCTATTGGTGAATTTCGGCTTCAAGGGAATAATAAACTTTCCATTCTTTACTCGAACATCAGAAAAGGCCACGTTAGTTGCTTGAACGGCCTTCATCTCTTTTCTTGCAAATTTCTGCAATTTTTTCAAACCAATATCCCTGGCATGAAATGGGCCGAGCGACTTGAACGGGATATAAATCTTGATTGGATTGCTGGACACCCGGCGCTTACCAACTCTCATCTCTCCCAGCAACATACACTCAATTACGTTCACTGCTGAAGAGGAAGATTCCGGTTTGTCTTTTTCTGGTAAGTTATTCCTGTGACCGATTCTCTTACGAGCCATTTGCTTCTCCCTACGTTGAGGTTGAGGTTTATGTTGCCTTCTTGTCTCTTGTTTC
>JAHFOP010000042.1:0-1986 GCA_023261605.1 Candidatus Moraniibacteriota bacterium | reverse complement strand
TAGACTACCACGAAACTCAAAAATTTGCAAGTGTTCTGATAAAGAATATATTCCTTATCAACATTTTACGTTATTCCTCAAAATTTGGCAAAACAAAAACAACCCCCTTGCGAGAGTTGTTTTTCGTATAGAAGAATAATATCCTATTGCAATTTTTCTTCGACGATTTTTCTTATCAGTGTACCATCAACTTTTCCTTTGAGTTGCCCCATGGCCGCGCCCATAACTTTCCCAATGTCAGCTTTCGACGTGACACCGAGATTGGCAATAATCTTCTCCACTTCAGTGGTCGCTTCTGCTTCGCTCATTTGTGCTGGGAGATAGTTCATTAGAACTTCAATTTCAGCTTGTTCTTTTTCCACCAAATCAGCTCGTCCGCCAGCCTTATATTGTTCAATTGCATCACGCCTCTGCTTCACAGCGCGAGTGGCCACCTCTTGCACTTCTTCGTCAGACAAACCATCTTCGCGCTGTTGCTTTTCAATCTCAACATTTTTAATCATCGAATCAAACATCCTGAGAGTATCGCGCTTCATTGTGTCGCCGGCTTTCATGGCCATTTTCAAATCTTCTAAAATTTGTGTTTTAAGACTCATGTGATTTATTTTTTAATGAGTTTCTTTTTAACGTTACGGAAGTTTTCTTCTTCAAACTTGCCCATTTTTTTCAGCTTATTGACCACTTTACGCACTTTTTCTTTGTAGAGCGCGCCGCTGATCATTTCGCGCTTGGTCTTATCTTTGGTTCTGAAACGGGATTTTCTGGCTTGCATCAAAACACCGCTTTGTCTCACGCGTCGGCTGAACCTGCGAATCAAGCTTTCCGCTGATTCTCTGTTCTTTCTTTTTTCTTCAATCATAATGAAACCTCCAATCTATTTTGAGTCATGAAACATGAATTATGCATCATGATTTTTATATCCTATTTATCCTATTAAATGAAATTGACTTGTTTATCGCTAAACTAGGCGTATCTCCTCATACAACTGTGCGCCACCAATCAGATGCAGGTGGATATGTGGCACTTCTTGTCCGCCCCACTCGCCCACCCGAATTAGCAGTCTATACCCTTTTTCGGAAATGTCAAACTTACGGGCAAGTGTGCGCGCGGCTACAATCAGCTTTCCCATTAGCAGTGCGTCTGTGTCTTCCAGATTATCAATGCTTGCAATGTGCTTTTTGGGAATGATGAGAATGTGCACCGGTGCGAGTGGTCTCGCATCTTTGAAGGCCAGAATTTCTTCGTCTTCAAAGACAATCTCAGCTGGAATTTCTTTTTCAATTATCTTGCAAAATATACACATTACGCATTGTGGTACACCACGACATTATCCGTCTTGAGTTTTTTCTTGATGAGATCTACCAGTTTTTCGGCATTGATGGTTTCTTGCGCACCGGTACTCATGTTCTTCACTATTACAGTGCCGTCCAAAGTTTCTTTCTGACCCAAAATGAGCGTAATCTCCACGCCCAATCGGTTGGCTACTTTGAGTTGGCTTTTCAAGCTACCGCGACCGAAGCTTTCGGCCACCAAAATTCCATTTTTTTCCAAATCAGAAAACATTCGCAAACTTTTTTTCTTGGCGAGAGCTCCCAGTTGTGCCAAAAAGACTTTTGGTTTTGGTGGTCGATATGGCTTGGCTTGCACCCGTTTCATTTCTTCAATAATACGCTCCACTCCAATAGCAAAACCGATGGCTGGCGTATCTTCTCCACCAATCGCTTTCATCAAATTGTCATAACGTCCACCGCCACCCAAGGAGAGCTTGCGACCGTCCTCGGAAGCTGACCAGATTTCAAAAACCGTTTTAGTATAATAATCCAAGCCACGTACCAGTCTGGGATTGATGATATAGAGCAGATCGAGTTCGTCCAGATATTCCAACAAGGTGCGGAAATGTACGCGGCAATCTTCACACAAGTGATCGACTGATTGCGGAGCGCTGGCCGCCACCTGGAAACACTTATCCTCTTTGCAATCCAAAAC
>JAHFOP010000010.1:4151-27603 GCA_023261605.1 Candidatus Moraniibacteriota bacterium | reverse complement strand
ATAATTTTAAAATAATTAATGAATAAAAAAATGGTAAGCAAAGAAAATCCAAAAATCAAAAGAATGAGCTGGGATGAAACTTTTATGAATTTGGCTATTATGGTTTCCAAACGCGCAGCGTGTAAATTTCATGAAACAGGCTGTGTTTTTGTGGATGAAAATAAGAGAGTAGTCTCCTTGGGATACAATGGTCCAACCGAAGGCGATGATCATTGTTTGGAAGTTGGTTGCGCGAAAGTGGATGGCGATCCAAAAAATGGTAAGTTGAAGCGATGTCGTGGCGCGCATGCGGAAATAAATGGCATAATCAATGCGCAAGATACGCGCCGGCTGAAAGGTGCGACCATGTATAGTGTCCTTTTTCCTTGTTATGATTGCATGAAAGCGCTTAATAATGCTGGCATCTCGGAAGTTGTCTATTATCAGGATTACGAAAGAATCCAGACTGGTGGAGAGCAGAAAGAAGAAGAGGACGAGTCTTTGGAGTTGGCCAAAAAGAGAAATATAATGATCAGAAAGTATAATGGAGAAGTATTTTTAAAGAATTAATTTTCAAAATTTTATGTCGCAAAATAAAAAACATCCCGAATATCAATATTTAGATCTTTTGCAAGATATCATGGACAACGGTTCGGATAAGGAATTGTTTTTCACGCCGGAAGTTTTGCAGCAGTATAAAGATAGAGGAGTGGAGCCGCCTTTTATCCGCTCACTTTTTGGGCGGCAGATACGTTTCGATCTCTCTAAAGGCTTTCCATTGCTGACCACCAAGAAAACTTTTTTTCGTGGCATCGCAGTTGAACTTTTGTGGTTTTTAAGTGGATCTTCGAATATTAAATATCTAGTGGATAACGACGTGCATATTTGGGACGAATGGGCCTGGAAAAGATTTCATAAGCATTGTTTGGAGAATGAGCCGGACAAAGATATGGCTCAAACGGATTTTATCACCAAAATCAAAAGTGAATCAGCAGACAGTGAATTTGTGCAGAAATGGGGCGACCTGATTACAATCTATGGACGGATGTGGCGACGTTGGCCGGGGAGTGGCGGTCGGGAGATTGATCAATTGGGTTGGGTGATTGGAGGCCTTAAAGATAAACCTTTTCGCAAATCATACGTCGTTTCTGCGTGGAATCCGGATTTCATCTATGCTATGGCGGCACCGGAAAATCGGAGCGAGGTGCCACCGTTTTGTCACACCACTTTTCAGTTCGCGGTGACGGAGGGGAACAAATTGAATCTGGGGCTCTATCAACGCAGTGCGGATAGTTTTTTGGGTGTGCCGTTCAATATTGCTAGCTACGCCTTACTGCTTCAGATGGTGGCGCAAGTAACTGGACTGAAAGTGGGCGAATTCGTGCACAGTTTCGGCGATGTGCATTATTATTCCAATCATTTGGAACAGATCAATGAACAGTTGAAGAGGGAACCAAAACCATTCCCGACAGTGAAACTCAACCCGGAGATTAAGAATATTGATGATTTCAAGATAGAGGATATAACATTGGAAAATTATGACCCGCATCCTCCTCTCAGAGCTGAGATTGCGAATATTGGGGGATTCTAAATAATATAGTGCAAAAAAAATATAGACAAATTTGGGAACTCGCCTTGCCGTATCTTGAGAAAAGTGTGCGGAAAGATTTTGTGGTGCACACAAAGGGTGTGGTGCAGGCGATGGAAATGCTGCTGAAAAAAGAAAAAGGCGATGAGGATATGCTTATGATTTCCGCGATCTTGCATGATACCGGATGGTCGAAAGTTTCAAAAAAACTTCAATTAGGCTGGAAAGATAAAAAGATAAAAAATGAGGCCGAAAGACAACACATAGAATTTGCTCAAGAAACTATAAGTGAGATTTTGGCTGTGGCGGGCTTTGGGAAAGGGGAGATTAATAAGATTGTTTCTATCGTTCAATCACATAGATTTGGAAATCCAAGAAATGTAAATAAGCGGTTGCTCATAGATGCGGATAATCTGTCGGATACATTCAAGGAGCAATTTCATAGTGATATGAAAGAGTATGATAATACGGCAGCAGAACTTTTGGAATTTAGGAAAAACAATCGATTCTATACTGAAACCGCGCGAGATATTTTTTTTAGAGAGATGAAAAAAAGAAAGCAGGAAATTATTAAGTCATAAAATTATAAAGAAATGAAAATCATCATGGTCATGGCGACGACACTGGATGGCCGGATTGCCAAATCGGATAATCATTTTCCCGATTGGACTTCTCGAGAAGATAAAAAGTTTTTTCAGAAAATTTCGAAAGAAGCGGGTGTGGTGATTATGGGCGACAAAACTTTCGTCACTTTTCCGTCTCCTTTGAAGGATAGATTAAATGTGGTATTCACGATGGGAGAGAATCAACCTGAAATTGAAGGAGTGAAGTGGGTCAAAGGTGAACCGGAGGAAGTGATTAAGGAATTAGAGAATATGGGATATGAAGCTGCAATTTTAGGCGGCGGCGCATTTATTAATGGAATGTTTCTAGAACATAAATTAGTGGATGAAATCATGGTGACAATTGAGCCGAAAATTTTTGGTGACGGACTGTCACTTTTCAAAGGTGACTTTGATGTTAATTTGAAACTGAAAGAAGTTGAAAAGATTAATGATGATTCAGTGGTGCTGAAGTATGAAGTAACGAAGTAAATTTATGAGAGATATTCTTTATATAGGAGGAGGTTTCGATATTTTGCATTCAGATCACAAAAAATTCATCGAGAATGGCATGAAAATATTTATGAATGAATTTATTCTTTCTGAAATTATAATTGGATTGAAGCCAGACTTGAGAATTAATATTCAAAAGGGACAAAATAGACCCTTCTTTTCTTTTGAATGGAGAAAAAAAGACATGGAAAATTTTCTGTCTTCGAAGAAAATAAAATATCGAGTTATAAATAGTCTCGAATTTAATCCGAAAAAATTTGAGTTTACTCGCATAGTTTCTCAGGTTAAATCTGGCTATATTAAGGAGGGGGAAAGAATAAAAAACCTTGGAGGCCAAGTTTTATATGTTGACCAAGTTGATTGTCTGCATACCAGTGATTTTGAAGTCAGACTAATTGAAGCCAAGGAAAGATCCATGTGCAATATAAGGAAAGTCGGTGCTATTCTTATAAGGAATGGCAAGTTTATTAAAGATGGAAGTTCTGGCTTAGGAGATTGCAATTCGTGCAAAAAATTCAAGGCTTACAAGATTGGTGGAGGAAAAAAGTCAAAGAAAATATCCTGCAACTATCCTCATGCTGAAGATATATGTTTAGAAAGTGCTAAGAAGGAAGATGAACTTATTATTACGGATTCTCCTTGTATGGAGTGTGCAAAAAATATAGTATCAAAGAAAATTAGAAGAGTAGTATATTTAAATGAATATCATGATTTATACCCCACTAAGTATTTAACCGAAGCTGGGATTGAAATGAAAAACAAGTACAAGCAGCTCAATCACTATTTTTTGAACGACGGTGATTTTGCCAAATTGGAAGAGAAGTTGCTGTCGCTTTTTTCGGATGATAAAAAAGAGAAGCTGAAGAAAATTTTGGAAGAAGGGCAGAATCATTCTTTGCGCACGCGCGAGATGAATGGTGAAGCGTTTTTTGTGATCAAAGCCTCAGTGGATGACACGACTTCTTCGAATGGCATTCTCAGGATGGAGTTCGAGGAAGCGGCGGGCATTCCGATGGACGCGCTCGACAAGCTGTTGGAAGAAGCGGGCTTTTCCTATCAAGCCAAGTGGTCGCGCGAAAGGGAAGAATATGGCAAGGATGATTTCTATATCACCATCGACAAAAATGCTGGGTATGGCTATTTGTCGGAATTTGAAATCCAAACTGAGGAGCAAGAAAAATTGGGTGAAACGAAACAGAAAATTTTGGATTTTATGGGTGAGCTCGGCCTCGAAGAACTTTCTCAAGACAGATTGGAGCGGATGTTCGAGTTCTACAACAAAAATTGGCGGGAATATTATGACACGGAGAATGTTTTCAACGTAGAATAATTTATATCGTAATATTATAAATAGGGAGGGAAATACATGGAAGGACAAATGTCCGAGGTCAGATATTTAACGGATGACAGAGACTATGCTCGACGAATGGAGCTCGTAATACAACTTGGAGGTAACGGTGATTGGTATGTGTCTGTAGTTCCTGAGGGCGAAGGGGCGGTACGAGGCGTACGTATTTGCACCTCAGGAGGAGCGGCAAGTCGAGTTCCAGGGTTACCAAAGGCTATTGCGGATGCTTTTCGCGTGTTGGAAAAAATCCAAAAATAAGGAGGTTTGTGGTTTCGGCAAGGTCTTTTGATTTTGCCGAATTTTTTTGCCAGTATTTTCCAAATATTGCTAAATTCAAAGATATTGGCTAGAATGATAGAGAGAGAATAATAGTTAGATATATTTTAATATGCCTAAATATACACCAGTTATCGGGATGGAAGTCCATGTGGAGTTGAAGACCGCTTCAAAGATGTTTTGTGATTCCAAGAATGGGCTGGGGTTGGAGCGCGAGCCGAATGTGAACATTTGTCCGGTTTGCACGGGGCAACCCGGAACTTTGCCGGTGCCAAACGCGCAAGCTATTGAAGCCGTGCAGTTGGCTGGCTTGGCGCTGGGATGTACACTGCGCTTGGATTCTAAATTTGATCGCAAAAATTATTTCTATCCGGATCTCCCGAAAGGGTATCAGATTTCGCAGTATGACCAACCTTTTTGTGAAAAAGGGAAATTGAAAATTGGCGAGAAAGAAATTGGTGTGACCAGAATTCATTTGGAAGAAGACACGGGGAAACTGATTCATCCAAAAGGCGTTGACTATACGCTGGTTGATTTCAATCGGGCTGGTGTGCCACTCATGGAACTGGTGACCGAACCGGACATTGAAACGGGTGAAGAAGCGCGCCTGTTTTGTCAGAAGTTGCAGCAGATTTGTCGCTACTTGGAAATTTCGGACGCGGATATGGAAAAAGGCATGATGCGGTGTGAAGCCAATGTGTCACTGTATAAAGAAGGCGCGGACAAATTATCCGGCACGAAAGTGGAAGTGAAAAACATCAATAGTTTCAAATTTGTGGAGAAAGCCATTGCCTTTGAAATCGAACGTCAAACAGAACTTTTAGATAAAGGTAAGGAAATTGCGCAAGAGACGCGTGGTTGGGACGCTAATCGTGGCGAAACTGTTTCTCAACGCAAGAAAGAATCGGCTCATGACTATCGCTATTTTCCAGAACCGGACATTCCGCCACTCAAGTTCGATGAAAATTATGTGGAAAATCTGAGAAAGAAATTGCCGGAGTTGCCGGAGGCTAAAACTGTCCGCTTTGGCGTAGAATATGGACTGCCAAAAAATGACGTGGAAATTTTGACGGCGGACAAAGACTTGGCGGAATATTTCGAAGAGGTGGCGAGTGAGATCAAGGAAAAAATTGCTTGCCATGAAATTGAAGCGGCGGGAAGCTTAGCATTGAAATTGGCCGCTAACTATATAATTACAGAACTGCGCAAACACCTGGCAGAACATGATCATAAGATGGCAGATATCAGAATTACGCCGGAAAATTATGCGGAGTTGGTAGGTTTGGTGGCTTGTGGAAAGATAAATTCTTCGGCAGCGCAAATAGTACTCGCCGAAATGTACCGAACTGGCGGCGATCCGTCGCAAATCATGGAAGAAAAAAATCTGGCGCAATTGGACGGTGGAGACGCAATGGAAAAAATGGTGGATGTGGTGCTGGCCAAAAATGAAAGTTCGGTGGCGGATTACAAGAGCGGCAAAGAGAATGCGTTGAAATTTCTGATGGGACAAGTTATGAAAGAATCGGGCGGCAAGGCTAATCCAAAGAGTGCTATGGATTGCATCAAGAAAAAAATATCAAGTTGACATTGAAAAAGCTTTCCCGTTGACGGAAAGCTTTTTTTATGATAAGGTGGTCAGTTAGCGGAGGAGTGAAGTTTAGCTCCTTAAAAATTCAAGGGAGAGGAAGGAGAGAACATGGGCAAGAGAATTATTGAAGTTCCTGTTTCAAGTAATGGTCGCATGGGTTTTTGTCCAAAATGCAGTAATCGCAATGTACCGCTAGGGGATATCAATTTTCCGAACGGTGGTAGAAAAGTTGCGAGTGTAAACTGCCCAAGCTGTATAATTAAAGATGAGATGTTACAGGCAAGAATTTTGGTCAGTGTCGGAGCTTCTTCCGCAGAGGAGTATTCTTCAATAGAATATCGGTTTGTGAGGGCATAAGCCAAAGAACAATCAAATAAGAGGTGATGTATGTGTTATTTAAGTCCATGCTGTATAACAGACGGCGCAGGAGATAAAGCACCGGCATCAAATGCTGATAGTCCAATAACGGAGAAGACCTGGCCACAAGCAAATCCAGGGTTCAATGGGAAGAAGCCAGCTTTCATCAAGAAAAAATCCGGAGGAGCAGTCGAACTGGATTGTTCAAATGGCTGTGATGAATGTCGAGGGAGAGGAATTTGTGACCCGGCATATAAGGCGTAGAGACTGGAGAGGCGGACAGCTAATAACTGTACCGCCTCAAATTTTTTATAAAGTTATTTTCCCAAAAATTCCTCTACTATTTTTTCAATTTTTTGATAATCAGGCAACCACACAATTCGCGGATCTTTTTTGAACCAAGTCATTTGCCGCTTGGCGTAATCTTTTTCGGCGGCGTATATTTTTTCAATCAGCTCTTCTTCGGAGCTGTTTTTATTTTTCAGGTATTGCGGAATGAACTTGTAGGAAAGTCCGAAACTTTCCATTTTTTTCCAACTTAGTCCGGCGGCGTGGAGTTTCTGGACTTCTTCTATCATGCTACTCCCAAATCTTTTTTTGACGTTAATTTTTATTCTTTCATCCAATTCTTCTTTCTCGCGGGCGATGCCGATTTGAAGGAAATCATATTTTTTATTTTCAGATTTGAGCATGGGAACCTTGCCGATAGCTTTGCAGATCTCGATGGCTCTCACGAGGCGCACAGGATTTTTGGCATCAATGCTTTTGGCGCGGTTAGGATCAAGTTTTTTGAGCATAGCGAATAATTCTTCGGTGGTTTTGTTCCGTAGCATGCTACGTAGCAACTGATTGGGCGCAACTTCGGGATATGTCACATTGTCCACGATGCTTTTGATCCAAAAGCCAGTGCCGCCGGCGATGATGGGCACTTTGCCACGTTGCAAAATGTCCACAATGACGCGGTCGGCATATTTTTTGAATTTCGCCACATTGTAATCAGTTTTGGGACTCGCAATATCAATCCCATAGTGTGCAATGCCAGTTGATAAAAATATTTTTTTGCCTTTTATATTTGAACTTTTACCTTCAATTTTGCCCGTGCCGATGTCCATGCCACGATAAATCTGTCTGGAGTCGGCGCTTAGAATTTCGCCGTTGAATTTTTTGGCAAGCTGAATGGCGGCTGAGGACTTTCCACTGGCAGTGGGGCCGAGAATGACGATAATTTTATTATTTTTCATATGTTTCTCCTTCTAAATTCCACGTGGCAGTGCGCGTAATTTTCACTTCAACAAATTGGCCGATCAAATTTTTTCGGTCGGTTTCAATTTTCACATTTTTGAGTGTGCGGGTCTGGCCAAAATATCTGCTATTCTTTTCGCTATTCACTAGAACGAGAAAAGTTTTTCCGAGATATTCTTGATTATTCACCAAGGCAGTTTGGGATAAAATTTCGTTTAGATATTTTTCGCGGCGGACTTTTTCAGTTTTAGGGACATTATCTTTCAATTTCCACACAGCAGTGAGTGGACGCGGAGAAAATTGACCGAAGAAAACCATGTCATATTTCACTTTTCTCATAACTGAGGCAGTTTTTTCCAGTTGCGCCTTAGTTTCGCCGGGGAAGCCGACAATGATATCAGAGGAAAGTGAAAAAATTGTCCCGGGTTTGTTTTGGGCAAAACCTTTTTTGATTTTTTCAATCAGTTCCAAATAGTGCGTGCGAGTATATTGGCGGTTCATTTTTTCAAGGATAGTGTCGTCGCCAGATTGGATGGGCAGATGCACCGCCTCGCAGACTTTTTCTAAGCTAGTAATAGTTTCAATCAGCGCGTTCGTCATATCTTTGGGGTGCGGCGTCATAAAGCGAATCCAGAAATCTCCCGGGAGGGCGTCGACTGCTTTTAATAATTTTGCGAAGTTATAATTTTTTGATTTATAACTATTAACATTTTGTCCCAGCAAGGTTATTTCTTTCGCGCCGTTGGCGATAATCTTCTTTATCTCAGCTAAGACTTCTTCGGCTGGGCGTGAAACTTCTCGTCCACGGGCGTAGGGGACGACGCAATAGGAACAAAAATTGTTGCAGCCGGTCATGATAGGGACATGGGCACTAAATTTATTAGAGTACTTTGGGGTTAGATGCAAATAGTCGCATTTGGTGGTGTTAGAATTTTCAATGATCCAATTTTCAAACTTATTAAATTCGCTTATCGGGAAAAACAAAGCTACCTTATCTTTCAAATTTTCCTGCACATCTTTACGGTTGGCGAGACAGCCGGTCAAAACTATTTTCGCGCGCGGATTATTTTTCCAGAGATTGTGGATCTGCCCGTATGCCCGGTCTTCGGCCATTTTTCTCACTCCGCAAGTGTTGAAAATGACCAAATTAGCCGTCGCGATATCCTTGGCTGGTTTCAACTTTTGCGCTTCCAAAAACCCAGCGATTCTTTCGCTGTCTGATATGTTCATCTGACAACCAAAAGTTTTTATATAATATTTCAATTTATTTCTTCTCTTTGATTTCGGCAATAATTTTTTCCAAAAACTCTCCCACTGGCATAACCGTTTGATCCTTGCTGTCCCGCGCATTGACGGCGACAGTGTTGCTGGCTATTTCTTTTCCACCAACGACCAAAATATATGGTACTTTTTGCATCTTGGCGGCGCGAATGCGTTTGCCAAGGGATTCGTCGGAGGCATCGATTTCGGTGCGCACATCGGCTTCGAGGAGTTGTTTTTCAACGGAAGAAGCGTAGTCTTTAAATTTTTCACTTATAGGTAGGATAATAGTTTGGACAGGGGAGAGCCAAGTTGGGAAAGCACCGGCAAAATGTTCGATCAAGAGAACGAGGAATCTTTCATAAGATCCAAGGATTGCACGATGAACCATAACGGGCGGAACTTTTTCGCCTTTTTCATTTATATATTCCAAACCGAATCTTTTCGGTGTGGCAAAATCAATTTGTACGGTCGGAATTTGGATTTCGCGTCCCGTGGCATCCTTAAACATGAAATCCAGTTTTGGCCCATAAAGCGCGGCTTCACCCTCGCATCTTTTGGCTTCCAATCCCATCTCATCAGAAACTTCCTGCAATATTTTTTCACAAATGTCCCAATCGGATGGTTCGCCGATATATTTTTCTGGGTGTTCATAATCTCTGACAGAAAGAGAAACCCAATGGTTGTCCCATAATCCGATAGAGCTATATAAATCTTTGATGATATTCACCATGTTTTTTATCTCATCTTTCACTTGATCAACTCGGCAAAAAGAGTGGCCGTCTTCAACTGTGATGGCATAAACTCGGGACAGCCCGCCGACCTCACCCGTTTTTTCTGCGCGGTATTGCTTGTCTGATTCCATATATCGAATGGGCAAGTCCCTGTAAGATCTTGTCTTGGAGGCGTAAATTTGGGTCTGATGAGGGCATTGGACCGGCTTTAGAACGAAATCATGCTTTTTTTCTGAAGTGACGTGGAATAATTCATCACCGAATTTTTTGGCATGGCCGGATATTTCAAAAAGCTCTGGTTTGGCCAAAGAGGGAGCGGAAACTTTTTGAAAGCCATATTTTCGACAAACGCTCTCGATATGTTTTTGCAGTTCATCTTTAAGAACGGTTCCCTTGGGAGTGTAAAGCGGGAGTCCTGGTCCGACCAAATCAGAAAAGCAAAACAAGTCCAATTCTTTCCCCAGTTTTCGGTGATCTCTTTTTTCCGCTTCTTCGAGCATATGCAAATAGTCTTTCAAATCAGCTTTGGTGGCGAAGGCGACGCCATAAATGCGTTGCAACATTTTGTTCTTTTCATCACCTTTCCAATAGGCTCCGGAAACTTTGGTCAGCTTGAAAGCGTCAAGTGGAATTTCTCCGGTTGAGTCGAGATGGGGCCCCTTGCACAAGTCCACCAGTGAGCCGGATTTGTAAATGGAAACTTTATTTTCACCTTTTTCTTTCAAATCCCTGATCATCTCAGCTTTATAGGGTTGTCCAGCTTTTTCGAAATCATGCATCGCTTCATCAATCGGGGCTTCGGCGTGTTCAAATGGAAAGTTGGCTTTGATGATGGCCTTCATCTTTTCTTCCAAGATGTCCAAATCTTCCGGAATGAGGGTTCTCGGGAGATCAATATCTTGATAGAAGCCGTTTTCAATGGCTGGGCCAATGGCATATTTGGCTTCCGGGAACATTTCAAAAACGGCCATGGCCAAAACATGTGCTGTGCTGTGGCGCAAGGTTTCCAAATTATCGGGAGTCGTTTTTTTTGACATATTGTTGTTTTAATGATAAATATTTAATTAAGCAGTTGTTATTATTATTTCAATCAAGGAGGATAGCATGGCAGAAGAAGCGAAAAAGAAGCCTTTCATCTCTTGTGTCAAACAGGACTGTTCGGGAACAATTCCGATAAAGCTGATTACCGGAGACCATGGCATCGATATGCGGATTGAGCCAACAGGAAGTTGTACGGTATGCGGCCTTTCTCTCACCGAGGAAAGACTTAGGTTTATTCTCGAAAGAGAATAAACAAAAACCCCGTCTCAAAAATCTTTTAATACTATTGCAAAATTGCAAAAAGTATAATGAAGATTTCTGGGACGGGGCTATTTTTTTGCAAAAAATTTGATTCCCGCGGTTCCACCCAAATTTCCTGTCAGTCACGACTGACGGGACACTTTTTTGACCAGATGTGTCAGGTCCTACAGAAGCTCGGCGGTTGGTGGCCGCGTCAACGCTTCGACTAAGCATGGTTCAAGTATACAAAAAATGATAGGAACGGTCAAATGGGATTGTCGCCGTCCCGATGTCCTGAGGTGGCTGTGGATAAACAATATTTACTTTATTTTATGTAGGTGGTATAGTCTAATTAAGGTATACAATCAAATATTACAATAAGAGGCAGTGATCCGCGTGTGAGAAACTCCAAATAAATCCGGAATGATTGGTTGCTCACGAACACGCGGGGAGTCGAATGGCAAAACCGACTTAGATCAAAAAAGAAGTTTTTTGATTTGGGTCGGTTTTTATTTTTTAAATATATCTAAATAATACTAAATACTACTAAATACTACTAAATACTAAAAAGTATGATCGGAAAAATCTTTAAAAAACGTAATTTGGAAACCGCCAAGAAAATTTTTGCCAGTTTCATGATCCCAATTTTCGTTTTGCAGATGTGCTCGTTGAATCTAGTTTTGGCCAATCCGGCGATGGCGGCGGAAGGGGATGTAACTGTGGCAACAGTTGAAGCATCCGCTGCTACTTCTGAAGTTAAGACTGAAACACCCAAGGAAGAAGTGGTGCCGGCAGTCACTGAGTCGATCGGAAATGCAGTGTCAACTGAAACAAAAGAGGAAGCTCCGGAAACTCCGAAAACAGAGGAAGCCTCCAAGGTAGTGGAAGTGCAAACTCCAACAATTGAGAAAGCAAAGTGGGAGGTTGATGGAAAAAAAGCCACAATCACCCCCATTGAGCTAGGGGAGCCTTA
Source organism: Candidatus Moraniibacteriota bacterium (assembly GCA_023261605.1). Classification (GTDB taxonomy): domain Bacteria; phylum Patescibacteriota; class Minisyncoccia; order Moranbacterales; family UBA2206; genus CAIKZD01. The sequence continues at coordinate 15,862 of JAHFOP010000010.1, read as the reverse complement.
TGTTGCCCCGCAAAATGAAGATGTGACAGTCACCTTCACTAAATTACCCGGAAAAGCCGGAAATTTAACGATTGAAGAAATAACATTGACTGATGAGCAAGTTGCAGAACTGGGCGCGCTATCCAATAAAGCGTATGATATTACGTCTGATATGAAGGATGGAACTTTCAAATATGATTTAACCCTACCAAATTCAGGGAGTGGGGATGTGCAAATTAAATATGCCGAAGAAAAATCACAACTGGATAAAGCGGAAACAATGTCAACTGTGGAGGCAGATGTGAAAAATGACAAGGTTAAAGCGACTGACATCAATCACTTTACGATTTTCGTGGTGACCCAAACGATAGATGCTAGCGACGGATCAGTTATGACAGTAAATGCCTCAGAAAACGATAAACTAAAAGCAAGTGATGATAATCGAATGGAGTCAGATGGTGCTTGGACGACTTCTAATTATAGTGATGGACGATATATCGAATTTCGTTTCGCCCCTAGCTTGCCAACAGGAGCAATTGTAAATGGTGACGTGAAACTTAAATTCGAATATCAAAGAGATGCTCTAGCTATTCTTGATAATAATTACAAAGCGCGTTTATTGATTAATAACGGAAGCTCTTGGGCTGTGCTAGCGTCGGATGTGAAAATAGATAGTCCATATCAAGATAAAACTTTCACGATTACTATCCCAAGTACTTATGTCAATACAGTGGACAAAATAAATAATCTCAAGATTAGATTTCAAGCCGTTGGAAGATCCTTCTTTTCACTATCTGGTATAAAGACTCAGCATGATTATGTCGCCTTGGATTTTGATTATAAGCTTGCTGCACCGACGCTCATTGCGCCGATAAGTGGGGTCTATCGTCATACAGCAGATTCCAATAAATCAGATTGGAGCGATGTCGAATCTATTAGTGGTTCGTCCGTCGTCTATTATTATCAATCTTCAAGGAATACTAATTTTTCCTCGCTCCTCTACAATTCTGTGGCATTAAATTCATCGGAAATTATGAATCCGGGTGAGCCGGATGGAAGATACTATTGGAGAGCTAGGGCGTGTGACAATCTTGGCCACTGTTCGGACTGGGGAGGGCCTTGGGAAATCAATATTGATAATACGGTGCCAAGCGTGCCAATCAATGGAACGCCAAACAATAAGTCGATTGCCACAAATAATTTTGATTTTAATTGGGATGTTTCGGTGGATAATTTGCCGATAACTTATGAATTTCAGTCGTCCCTTAATCCAGCGCAGTCAAATGGAGTTTTGACTTCGGAACTGTGGCATTCAGGAGTGTTGCCAAGCAATATGATTCATTCTTCTGGTGCACCGGACGGAAATTGGTATTGGCAAGTTCGAGCTATCGATGCCGCGGGAAATCAAAGTGCTTGGAGTTCAGTTTGGAAAGTGACAGTTGATAATATTGCGCCAACGCTTTCTTCCAAATCAACTTTTTCTGGTTGGTACAATTCTTCGCAGATTTCAACATTTAATTATTCTGACGCGAACGGTATCGTGTCAGGTACGCCGGTTACGTGTGGCATAACTACTGAAGGAGCAAATCAAACTTGCAGTGTTACGCCGAATGTGTGTGACAAAGCTGGTAATTGCAGTACAACGCCAGCAACATCAAATGGCGCTAATATTGATCTGACAAAACCTGAAAGTATAATAACCGGCGGGGATGACAATGGCATCGTCTATTACAATAATTGGAATGGAACGGTGATGGGTACAGCTAGTGACAATCTAAGTGGAGTGGCAGGGGTGAAAGTTTCTGTCCAACGTTCTAGCGATAGCAAATATTGGGACGGAGCAGTTTGGACAGATAGCGCAACAGAAGTTTTGAATGATGCTTCGGGAACTAGCACTTGGAGCTATGCACTCGCCACTGCATTAGTCGAGGATACTTATACAGTTAAATCACATGCAATGGATAATGCTGGCAATCAAGAGAACACCTATACATTAACCATCGTTTTCGATAAAACTATTCCGACCGTGAATCTATCAATTAAGCCGGGGAGCCCGAACGGCGACAACGGTTGGTACAATTCTCATCCGACCATCACTTTGACAGCCAGTGACAATACTCAGCTCGACAAGATTGAATATCAGCTCGATTCAAAAACGGGCATTTGGACGACCTATGCTAATCCGGTGGAGATTTCGGATGGACAACATGTCTTCTACTATCGCTCGCTCGACTTAGCTGGAAACTATAGCGAAATCGGAGTGAAGAATGTCAAAGTTGACACCCAGAATCCACCGACCGTCAAAAGTTTGGATGCGCACTATGACACAGGTGAAAATGCAATCAAATTGAATTGGGATGCGAGTAATGATGATATTTATAAGGTGTATATCTATAAAGGCACGAGCAAAGATTTCCATGTCAATTCCGGATCGCTTTTGGCTAAGAACGATAACAAGGATGAAAGCACGACTGACAAAGATGTCGCAGTTGGTGAGAAATATTATTACAAATTCGTGAGTTTGGACGAGGCGGGGAATAAGAGTGACACCAAAACTGTTTCCGTTTCGATTAAGGGGAATGGAGAGGTGACAGTGACTGATTTGGGTACTGCTCCGACTCCTGCTGGCGCTGTAGCTGGGGCTACCACGACGGAAAATCAGAATCAGACACAGGAGAAGCAGGGTGTGACTGCCGACCAAGGAGAGCCAAATAGTGGCATTGGGCAAGTGGAAGGCGCGGCAACCTCCAACAATGAAACCGGTTCGCATCACAGTTTCTGGTGGTGGATATTGGCGGCCATCATAGCTTTTCTTTTGGGCGCTGAATATCGCCGACGCAAGAAAAAAACTGATCTGCCAAAAATAGACTAGTTTCATTAACCAAACCCGATGCGCTCAGCGTGTCGGGTTTTTTGGTGCTTGTTTGATTCTCTTGATATAAGTATGCTACAATACAATCAAGCTTAATCAGAAAAGTTATGAAAAAAGAAACAACAAGTAAACTGATTAATGAAGGTGCGAATCATGGCGCCGGGACGGGTGGTGGATGCTTTCCGCCGGTCGGAGGCGTGCGACGCGTCATGATGATTGAATGTAGCTAAAGGCCAATGCGGCCTTTTTTTGATGGTTTGAGAAAATATATCGGAGATTGAAATAGAAATATGGTTTTTTTGTAGTAAGACTAGTCGGTGTGCATTGCACGCGCTAGAAATGAAGAGAATAGTTTTTTTAAAATTTTTTTCGGAGGGGGTACTCATGTATGAAGAAAAGAAAGAGAAGACAGATGAGCTGAAAGCTTTGAGGTTGATTGCAATAGTAGTCGCTGTGTGGGTGATTCTTACTTTTGCGACTGGTTTTGGTCAACACGGCAATGAAACAAATAGATTGCAGATCTTAGAGAAAAAAATTCACCTATACCTTGAGGCTAGAAAGAAATAATATGCATGCAGAAAAAACTTATTGCTTCCAATGCGAAGCAAAAAGTGTAAAAGGCTTTTCAAACCATCGAAAGGCCTTTTTTATTTTTTCAAAAGCAGTTTGTCTGGTATAATGCGGAGAGTTATCCACAGGGGAGTGTTGACAGTGATATCATCACACTGGTAGAATATCATCATTGCAATGGATATAGAAAAAAATTTACAAAAATATTTCAATTTTCAGGAATTTCGGTCGGGGCAAAAGGAAATCGTGGAAGCAATCATCGCTGGCCGTGACACGGTAGCACTCATGCCGACCGGCGGAGGAAAGTCGTTGTGCTATCAATTGCCGGCCATGTTACTGCCGGGACTCACGGTCATCATTTCTCCGCTCATCGCGCTTATGAAAGACCAGGTAGACGCGCTCAATGCCCGCGGCATTGCGGCCACTTTTTTGAATAGTAGCATTACACCGGCCGAAGTTGAAACGCGCGTGGTGGAACTCCTAAGTGGTCGGACCAAAATTCTCTACATCGCGCCGGAACGCTTGGCCGCGCCAAGTTTTGTCAAACTTTTTTCCGAACTCAACATCAGTTTTGTGGCGGTGGACGAAGCGCATTGCGTTTCGCAATGGGGGCATGATTTCCGTCCGGACTACTTGAACATTAAACGTCACATCAAGTCGCTCAAACGCCGTCCGATTGTGGCGGCCTTCACCGCCACAGCCACGCCGGAAGTTAAGCTGGATATCATTGAACGGCTTGGACTCAATGATCCGGTGGTTTTCGTGCGCGGGTTCGACCGACCGAACCTGAAATTTTTTGTGCAAAAAAATTTGAAACCCAAAGAGCGCTATTTGGAAGTGTTGCGTATCATAAAATCCATTCAAGGCTCTGGAATTGTATATGCTTTGACGCGGAAAGAAACAGAAACGCTGGCAGACTTTTTGGAAGGCAATGGCTGGCGGCGCCCAAGCGTGGAAAAATTCAAGATGATTTCATGGAAAATCGCTTCAAGGTTATCACGGCGACGGTGGCTTTTGGCATGGGCGTGGACAAAGCTGATGTGCGCTTTGTTATTCATGCGGGTATGCCTGGGAGTCTCGAAGGTTATTATCAAGAAGCTGGCCGCGCTGGCCGTGATAATGAGGAAGCCTATTGCATTTTACTGCACAGTAAAAAGGATACCAACATGCACAATTTTTTCTTGCGAGGCGATCGGAAACTCATCATGGCGCAAGGGAAAAGTTGGGAAGAAGCTGGAGAAATTTTGGAAGTGAAATATCAAAAACTGAACAAGATGACTACCTATGTCGAGAGTGCCGAGTGTCGGCGACAAATGATTCTCAAATATTTTGATGATCCGGAATATACTAAAGAAAAACATAATTGCCTCGGATGTGATGTGTGTTTGAAGTGGAAAAAGAAAACGGAAGAATTTTCGGTCGGAGACACTTTGCATCAAAAAGTTAAGCGGCAACTTATCGGTAGTACAGTGAAAGAAACGGTGCGCTTATTTGAGCAAGGTCATGCGCCATTGGCCATTGCCAAAATGCGCTCGCTTGGCGAGAGCACCATTTTGGGGCATCTCATCGATTGGTATGTGGCTGGCGGAGAAGTAGACATTGAAAGACTGGTTTCTTCGGCGGAGCAAGACCAAATCATAGAAGTTGCTACCAACCTCAGAACGCAAAGACTCAAACCCATAAAAGAATTGTTGCCGGAGAGTATCAGCTATGAGAAAATACGCTTAGTGTTGGCGCAGCTGCGGCGAGAGAGTTAGAAATAATTTTTTCAAATTATATGTATGTCTAAAATAATTGTCAGAATAAGAAAAGAGCTTAGAAAGAAAGGTGATGCAAATATTCGCGCAAGTGAGCAGCGATTTTTCAAGGAACCAATCAGGACATATGGCGTTCGCTCGGCAGAAGTGGTGATGATTGGCAAAAAATATTTTCAAGAGCTGAAAAATTTAGAGAAAAAGGAGATTTTTATTTTATGCGAAGAGCTTTTCCGTTCAGGGTATAATGACGAAGCGCGAATTGCGTGCGATTGGTCATATAATTTACGCGGACAATATGTCCCAAGTGATTTTAGAATTTTTGCACGCTGGATTTCTGACTATATCGACAACTGGGCCAAATGTGACACTTTTTGCAATCATACGGTTGGCGCATTTTTAGAGATGTATCCGGAGAATGTTTTCAAATTGAAAACTTGGACACGGTCGCGCAATCGCTGGCTCAAACGCGCCGCCTCGGTCAGTCTTATTATCCCAGCTAAGCGCGGCAAATTTTTGCCGGACGTTTTGGAAATTGCTGACATTCTTTTGACTGATGAAGATGATATGGTGCAAAAGGGCTATGGCTGGCTCTTGAAAGTGGCGGCTGAGAAACATCAGAAAGAAGTCTTTTTGTATGTTATGAAAAATAAGGCGAAAATGCCACGCACTGCTCTCCGCTACGCTATCGAAAAAATGCCTAAAAGTCTGAAAATGCAAGCGATGAAGAAATAGCTCGCGGCTGTTGTAGTAAGGCTATGTCGAGAGAAATCACTCCATTTGAAAAAGCTGTTTATGCCGCTTGCCGAAAAATTCCACGTGGGCGGGTTTCGACGTATCAAGAAATTGCTAAATATATAGGAAATGCAAAAAGTGCGCGGGCGGTGGGAAACGCTCTTAATCGTAATCCATATGCTCCCGCCTCGACTCGCGGAGACGACCGCTCGTCCGCCTCGTCTCGAAGAGACTTCTTGACGAGTCGAGACGGGTCGACGCGAGGCGGGCCTAGTGTGCCGTGTCACCGCGTGGTACGGAGTAACGGAACAGTCGGCGGTTTTGCTTTTGGAGAAAAGAGGAAACTATCCATGCTTAAAAAAGAAAAAATAGACATTAGAAAGGGACGCGTAGTCGATTTTGAGAAGATTTTTTGTGTGATATAATAGAAAATAATATAATTAACTATTAACTTTAATAATTTTATGTCAAAAACTCAGGAAAATTTGACAGTGGCTTTCGCTGGCGAATCACAAGCTAATCGGAAATATTTGGCCTTTGCGGCCAAGGCGGAAAGTGAAGGGCAAGCGGGCTTGGCCAAAATCTTTCGCGTGGCAGCGGAAGGCGAAACGGTGCATGCTTTGAAACATTTGGCAACGATGGGTGGTGTGCAAGAGACATTGGAAAATCTTAAGGGTGCGATTGCCGGCGAGACTTTTGAAATTGAGAAAATGTATCCGGGCTTCATTGCGGAATTGGAAGTGGAAGAAACGGCAGCGAAAATTAGCTTTACCAATGCTGAAAAAGTGGAAGAGGTGCATCAAAAACTTTTCCAAGATGTTCTAGCTAAACTTGAAGCCGGCGAAACAGTGGCGGACGCTGACTATTATGTTTGTGGTGTGTGTGGTTATCCAGCGGAGGGCGAAGCACCGGAAATATGTCCAATTTGTGGCGCGCCCAGAAGTCAATTTAAAAAAGTGTAAGGACAGAAAATATTATGCATAATTTTTTCGAGGGAGAATACAAACTGGAGCATGAGGGAGTTTCGCCAGAAGATAATCCAGAGAAAGATCCCGTGAGATTCATTGAAAATATTCATTTTCGAGATGGAGAGGTTTCATTGAGCGAAAAATTTCCCCGCGAAGTCTTGGAGCTCGTTCAAGGGGATAGAATTGTTTGGAAATTGTTGGCGAAAATTTTGGAAAAACGCGGCGAAGCGGATATTAAGCATGCAGTCAGGATGGCAGGGATGGTCATTTCGACTGCCGAAAAGATGGATTTTACTCCGGAAGACAGAAAACTTCTTATTCGCTCAGCACTAGTACATGATGTTGGGAAAATTGGCATACCATCGGAGATTCTTAACAAACCCAGCAAACTTTCTGAAGCAGAAACTGACACGGTGCATGAACATGTAAGAATCGGCTGGAAACTAATAAAAGAACTGGGAGATGATGAACTAGCGGAAATCGTCATCCGCCATCATGAAATCAAAGGTTATCCAAGGAGTGGAGAAGACCGCAGAAATATTGGTCGAGAAAATAAAGAAGAAAGACGTATAACAAAGCCTAAATATGAAAGATTAGCCAGACTCCTGTCTGTTCTGGATGTTTTTGATTCTTTGGGCAGTCGTCCATATAATGAAAATAAAACGGCGCACGAAATCTTATCTGAAAGGAAAAGAGAGCTGAAAGATCTGGACTCTCAGGAAGAAAAAAATCTGGTGGCTTTATTAGAAGGCAGAGAGATTGATCCTAAATATGTTGTGCAAAAAGAAGTGGAAAAAACTCCGCAAGAGTTTACGGCTTATACCGCTTCTTGACAAACATTTTTTAGGGGTGTTGCGCGTTTTTTCAGAAACCCCTATAATACTGGGGTATAGGGGAAGGTAATTAATTTAATCAATCCCGCTTCGTGCGGGACAAAACGAAATGGCAAAAATGACAAAGGCTCAGATCATGAGCGCGCTGGCCGAAAAAACCGGTCTAGCTAAAAAGGAAGTGGTAGCATTCATGGATGCTTTGACTTCGATGGCGTATTCCGAAGTGAAGAAGAACGGAGAATTCGTTCTACCTGGATTTGGAAAATTGGTCAAAGTGAATCGAAAGGCCAGAATGGGAGTGAACCCTGCAACTGGAGCAAAGATTCAAATTGCCGCCAAAACTGTAGCTAAATTTCGCTTGGCGAAAGTGGCTAAGGAAGCTGTTTTATAGTCTTCCCGCGCTAGTATTGAATTTCAGAAAGCCTCGATGTAAATCGAGGCTTTTTTTTGTGCTATAATGCATTATATAAATATGTACTACAAATATAATTTTTTAACTTCACTCTATTATATAGGGTAAAAAAATATGGAAGAAACAAGCGCTAGTAAGTGTGATTGTGGAAGTGAATGTCGATGCCACGGAGGAGGCAAGAAGAAAAAATATGCTTTCTTGTTGATTGCACTCGGCGCAAAATCAAATTACGGTGTATGGCGAGGGCAAAATTGAATATGTGCCGGATACTGCCACAGTGATACTTGGCGTGCGAGTGGAAAAAGCTGCCACCGCTGCGGACGCTTTGTCTCAAATGAATGATAAAATTAAAAAAATCACGGACGCTGTGACAACTCAAGGCATCCCGACTCCCGACATTAAAACGGAGAGCTATAATTTATCGCCGGCTTATGATTACAAAGATGGAACTTCCAAAATTTCCGGATATAATGCTAGTCAGAATTTGGACATCAAAGTGCGCGCCGTGGACAAGAATACTGATTTGGTGAATAAGGTTGTGGCGGCAGCGGGTGACAACGGCACTAATGAGGTGCACGGGGTGAACTATTTAATCGACAATCCAAACGACCTGCGTCAAAAGGCTCGCATTATGGCAATTGAAGACGCTCGGGGCAAGGCTACCGCGCTAGCAGAGGCAGCCGGTATCAAAAAGTTGGGCAAAGTTTTGAGTTGGTATGAAGACGCGCCAATGACTGATGGTAATTTGTATCCAACCGCCTCGGATTCATCGCAAGGGTTTGGCGGTAGCGCGGCTCCGAAAGCGATTTCCGCTCCGCAAATTTCTGCTGGCACACAAGACATCGTCATTGATATAGCAGTTAATTTTGCAACCAACTAATTTTATGGAGCAAGATTTACAAACTAGGTTGGACGCGCAAGATGAACGCCTGGAGGATATTTATGTCTCGATTGAGAAGATGCGTAAATATTTTCTGTGGACGCTGATTGTGACGGTGGCGACGATTGTGCTGCCACTTATTGCTTTGGCGGTCGTCTTGCCGTGGTTTATTAAAACCATTTCTTCGGCTTATGGGATGTAGAAGTTTTCAAGGTTGTTAGATGGTGATACGCTTGGCCTAATTTCGGCCACGGTCTTTCATTGCTGCTTCAACGCGCCGGACTGCGAGGGTGTAGGCACCGAGCCGCATCGTGGTACGATTTTTTTCTTTTTCTTTCCAGACTTCGTCAAAAGCGAGATCCATAATTTCTTTGAGACGTGTCAACACTTCTTCTTTTTTCCAGTAATACCCACTGGCGTTTTGTACCTGTTCGAAATAGCTGACTACCACTCCACCAGCATTGGCCAAGATATCCGGAACGATGAGGATGTTTTTTCTGTTGAGAACTTTTTCCGCTTCTTGTGAAATTGGTCCGTTAGCCAATTCCACTATCAATTTTGTTTTAATAAGATTGACATTTTCGGCATTGATGGAATTTTCCAGAGCGGCTGGAATGAGAATGTCCACTTCATGCTCAAGACAATGTTTCTCTCCTTCATTATTAGCACCGGAATATCCCGATACTGAGCCGGTGTTTTTTTTGTGAGTAGCCACTTCAGCCACTTTAAGGCCCATATAGTTGCAAATTGTTCCATGTGAATCGCTGAGAACTGCTACGCGGTAACCTGCTCTCTCCAAAAGTTCAGCCATGAAACTCCCAGCATTGCCGAAGCCTTGAATGGCAACGGTGGAATTTTTGGCAAGACCTAATTTTTCCGCGGCGCGCAGGAGGACATAGACCGCTCCTTGGGCGGTGGAATATTCTCGAACTTCCGAACCACCGATACTGAGTGGCTTGCCGGTGATCACTCCTGGTGTGTGAGCTCCGAACATTTTTTCATATTCATCCAGCATCCAACCCATGATGCGTGGGTCGGTGTAGACGTCTGGCGCTGGAATATCAAGGTTTGGTCCCACAAATTTGGCTATGGCGCGCATGTAGCTTCGAGAAAGTTCTTGCAATTCTCGGTCACTCAATTTTTTCGGGTCAACCGCCACTCCGCCTTTTCCTCCACCGAGCGGAATGTTGACTACGGCCGTTTTCCAAGTCATCCAAGCGGAGAGTGCTTGCACTTCGCTTCGCGAAACGTCTGGGTGGAAACGAATTCCGCCTTTGTATGGTCCGCGCGCGTCATTGTATTGCGAACGCCAGCCAGTGAATACTTCGACATGTCCATCGTCCATCTTGATTGGCAAAAAGACTTCCAAAACCCTTTGCGGGTGCTGGAGTTGGGCGTAGATATTTTTATCGATGCTGATAATTTCGTTAGCTTCGGCTAGTTGTCGCATAGCATTTTTGAAAGGATCGTTTTTTCCCATATTTTTTGTATAAGTAGTTATCTTTACTAGTAATACAACCGAGTATTTCTCAAAGCAGCACTTACTTAAGAAGAGCTTTTTTGCTATACTGGTAAACATGCATATGGAAAAGGAAATCATATTGGACGGAAAAAAAATAATTTACACGCTTAGAAAAAATCGACGCTCTAAATGTATGCGACTTTCGGTTTCCGCGGATGCGAGCGTGAAAATGAGCGTGCCCATGCGCGTGAGCGGCCAAATGGCAGACGCGTTTTTGCGCGCTAAAGCGGCGTGGGTTTTCTCACGCTTGGAAAATTTTAAAAATAATTCGAGCGTTTTGCCGCTGGCTACGCGCGAAGACTATTTAAAGTATAAAGAATTGGCGCGCGAGATTGTGGCCAAGAAGTTGCAGCATTTCAACGCGGAATATGGATATCAGTGGAAAAAAATTTCAATTAGAAACACCAAAACGCGTTGGGGGAGTTGTTCCAGCTCGGGCAATTTAAATTTCAGTTACCGCATCATCTACTTGCCGGAGCACTTGTGCGACTATATAATCGTGCATGAACTGTGCCATCTTGGCCAGTTTAATCACAGCGCGAAGTTTTGGGATTTAGTGACACGCACCGTGCCGGATTACAAAAAGAGGAGAAGGGAAATAAAAAAGATATAATTTTGTCTTTTATTTAAGCCAAGAAACACCCGCGCCCTTTACAAAAAGGTGTTTTAGATGTATAATCAATCGTTACACTAGAAAATTGAAAAGAGGAACCGGCTCGTAAGGAGTTGTTTTGCAAAAGCATTATCGCAAAGAGGAGGTTGATTATGAGAAATAATAATGGCCCCAGATTCCGTGAAGACAATGTGGAGGAACTGCTTAGAAATGCACACAGAAGCGTGCAATCGAGCGAAAACGATGATGGTTATGAGATGGAGAGACTTCGTCAGTGCTTACTGCTTAGTCTTGTCGTAGAGGATAGAACATCAATATCAAAAGCAAGGAGGGTGTGATGTCAGAGTTGCCGGCTAAAGCCAAATCCGTTTACTATGAATTTATCAGTAGACGGATTTTTTTGTGGTTAATATTTTGTCACATACACCTTCCCGTCCCCAATAATTCCTTGGATTTTTTCGGTTAGGCCGTCAAGGTGGTTCACACAGTATGGTGTTTCGATTTTTTTGCCGCCGATGTTTAGATAGACTTTAGTCGAGCCGAGGTCGCAGCGGTCAAAAAGCGCGGAGAGAT
>JAHFOP010000010.1:2899-4141 GCA_023261605.1 Candidatus Moraniibacteriota bacterium | reverse complement strand
CGGTTTGGGTTCGCTCGGCGAATCATTTTTAGAGACTTCTATAGGAGCTTCTTTTTTTTGGAGTGAGTAGACCGGAGCGGGGACAGTGCCATTGGTTTTTTGGGTGTGAGTGATGCGGGCTAGGTTTTCCATTTCGGCGGGCGTGACCAGTTTCACACTGTCGGCCAAGAGCTTAAACTCGCCGTCTTTGTTGGAGAGTTTGCCGGTGGCCAGAATGATTTTGTCTTCCACCCAAATGGAACCGGTTTCATCCAAAGTTTTTGGGAAAACCAAAATTTCCATGGACGAATCCATGTCTTCGATGGTGACAAAAGCCATCATTTTTTGATTTTTGAGATAGATCTTTTTGATGCGTGAAATGATGCCACCGATGGAAATGTTTTGGTTGACGTGTTCGAGCCCGACGCTGCGAATCGGTACGGCCAGGCGCGCGAAATATTCTTGATATTCTTTGACGGGATGATCACTAATGTAGAGCCCAAGCAGTTCCTTTTCCCAAGTCAGACGATCTTTCTTTTCGGCCGGCGCTGTTTCGGTCAATTTAATCTCCGGTAATTTCACTTCTTCCAAACTGAAGAGACTGCCTTGGTTGGTGCCGGTCAAGCGGTCTAAATTTTTGCTGTGCAGGATGATGTTTTCAATCGAGGCAATGACAGCGTTCCGCTCGGCGAATTGGTCGAGCGCGCCGACTTTGGCCACGGCCTCAATGGATTTTTTGTTGAGGTCTTTGTGGCGCACGCGTTCAATGAAAGCAGTGAAACTTTGAAACTTGCCACCGCGCTTTCTTTCTTCCACAATTTCATGCGCCACGGTGTGGCCAACATTTTTGACAGCATTCAAACCAAAGCGAATTTTGACGGTTTTGTTCTCTGTATCATTGATGACGGCGAATTCTTCAAAGCTTTCATTGATGTCTGGTGGCAAAACTTCGATGCCCATTTCACGACATTCGGCCACTTCAATGGCGACGCGATCGATGTTGTCTTGGTCGGAAGTGAGGAGGGCGGCCATAAATTCCGCTGGGAAGTGGGCTTTCAAGTAAGCGGTCTGATAGCCGACCATGGCATAGCACGCTGCGTGACTCCTGTTGAAGCCGTAGCCAGCGAACGGTTCAATGTAGGCGAAAACTTTTTCCGCCACCGCGCCAGAAATGTTTTGTTTGATGCAGCCGTCGATAAACTTGATCTTTTGTTCTTGAATGAGAGTGAACACTTTTTTTCCCATGGCTTTTCGCAGAACATC
>JAHFOP010000010.1:406-2887 GCA_023261605.1 Candidatus Moraniibacteriota bacterium | reverse complement strand
AGTTTTTTCCAAAATCGGTTTCAATTTTGGATGTAGATATTCAATGCGACGCTCGCCGTGTTTTCTGGCGATGAAGTCAGGAATCCAGTCCATCGGTCCAGGACGGTAGAGCGCCACCATCGCGATGATGTCTTCAAAGACATTCGGTTTCAGCATTTTCAAATATCTTTTCATGCCGGAACTTTCCAATTGGAAAACGCCAGTCGTGCGCGCTTCTTGCAGGAGTCGGAAAGTTTTTTTGTCGTCTTCTGGAATGTCATTCACCTTCAAATCGATGTCGCGGATTTTTTTCACGATGCGCAAGGTATTTTGGATAATGGTCAAGTTTTTAAGACCCAGAAAGTCCATCTTGAGAAGGCCAATCTTTTCGATGAAACTGGATTTAGTAGAAGATGAGTATTGTGTCACCATGCCAGAATCTTTGCCGATAATTTTTTGTAAGGGAGTATATTCCACCACTGGGTCTTTGGTGATGACCACGCCACAGGCATGCATGGAAGCGTGGCGTGCTACGCCTTCAAGACGGGCGGCGGAATCAATTAGTTTTTTCCCGTTCGGGTCACTCTCGCGCAAATCAGAAAATTCTTTGACGTTTTCGAGAGCGCCGGCGATGTCGGAAAACATCGGAATGAGTTTGGCAGTGTGGTCACAAAAATCATAGGGGAGGCCGAGCGCGCGGCCGGCGTCCCGAATGGCGGCACGAGCAGCCATGGTTCCAAATGTTATGATTTGAGCGACGTGATCATCACCATATTTTTCTCGCACATAGGCCAAGACTTCATCGCGCCGGTCGTCGGCAAAATCCATATCCACATCAGGCATGGAGATTCTTTCAGGATTAAGGAAACGTTCAAAAAGCAAATCATACTTTATGGGATCAATATCTGTTATTCCGATAAGATAGGACACAAAACTGCCAGCGGCCGATCCGCGTCCTGGTCCGACCACGATGCCCTGAGAACGAGCCCAGTTAACGAAATCTTGCACGATTAAAAAGTAGGAAGCATAACCAGTTTTTTTAATAATATCCAACTCATAAGCCATTCTTTCTTTGTGCACTTGGTTGAAAGTGTCTCCAAATCTTTTGTGCAAACCTTCTTCGGTGAGCTTCAATAAATATGTTTCAGCCGTGTAACCTTCTGGTACATCGTAGTGTGGCAATTGAGTCTCGCCTAATTTTATTTCCACGTTGCACTTGTTTACGATCTCTTGCGTGTTACTGAGAGCTTCCGGCACGTCCTTAAAATGCTCGGCCATTTCTTCCGGGCTCTTGAGATAGAGTTCAAAATCCATCAGATTCATGCGGTTCGTTTCGGTCACTTTGCGGTTCGTCTGAATGCAAAGCAGGATGTCTTGAATTTCATTGTCTTCTTTTCGGACATAGTGAATGTCATTGGTGGCGACTAGTGGAATGTTATTTTGGTGGGCAATCTGGATGAGTGCTTCATTAGCAATGGCTTGATTGGGAAATTTAGGATGATGTTGCAATTCCAAGTAGAAGTTGCCAACCCCAAAAATTTCTTGATACTCCAAGGCCAACTGCGTGGCCTTTTCCATCCCGCTTTTTACGGCTGCGCTTGGCACTTCACCTTCCACGCAAGCGCTGAGTCCAATGAGGCCTTCGGAATATTTTTTCAGAAGTTCGCGGTTGATGCGCGGCTTGTAGTAGAAACCATCGATGTGGGCGAAGGTGATGAGTTTCATCAGATTCTTGTAGCCAATTTCATTTTTAGCCAGAAGGATTAGATGGAAGCGCGTGCGATCTTCAGTGGTATTGTTTTTGCTTGTATAGTCTCCGGCCGTGAGATACATCTCACAACCAATGAGTGGCTTAATCCCGCGCGCCTTGGCTTTGATGAAAAACTCCACCGCGCCATAGAGCACGCCATGGTCAGTGATGGCCAAAGAATCCATGCCGAGTTCTTTGGCACGGTCAAGAATGTCGTCAATTTTGGCGAGGCCATCAAGGAGGGAATAGTGGGTGTGGACATGGAGGTGGGTGAATTTAGGCATAAAATTCTAAAGGCTAAATTTGAAATTTTAAATGAATTTTAAATGTTTTAATTTTAAATTTAGTCATTTAGATTTGATTTAAAATTTAGAACTTAAAATTTAGCATTAATAAAGAAAAATAAAAAACCACTATTTAAATAATAGGGGTCAGCCTTGTTGTGGAGGTAAGTTTTAGCATATATTTTTATCTCCTCCGAAATCCGGATTGCTCCTTGGAGCCGGCAGGATGATTATGCTGTCAGTATAACACAAAGCCTTCTCCATAACAAAAAAGAACCCGACTATAGTTCGGATCTTTTTTGTTTTCTTTGTATACAGGCCTATATTCATTTCTATCCTATGTGATAAGATAGAAATATTAAACGAAAGAACTATGAAAACACAAAATTTATTATCGCAAGAAACGGTGGAAGTGTCAACAGGCCAATTTTTCAAAGAAGAACGTGAATTTTTAGCGCAAGGTTATAA
>JAHFOP010000010.1:0-396 GCA_023261605.1 Candidatus Moraniibacteriota bacterium | reverse complement strand
TTATCGGAATTGATGAGGCAGGGAGAGGACCACTGGCCGGACCCGTCGTGGCCTCAGCGTGCAGTTTGCGCGTTTTGCCTTCACTCGCCCCGAGTATAGGAGAGGAGTATATGGAAAAATTCAATTTGATTCGTGATTCCAAGAAACTTTCCGAGAAACAACGGGAAAAACTGTTTGATTTCATCCAGAAAAATTTCTATGTTGGGGTGGGCATTTGTGACCACGTCACGATTGACCGGATAAACATTTTGGAAGCGACACACTTGGCGATGAAAAACGCGGTAACGGAATTGATGCGTTCTTTTCCAACCCCTCCCCAGCCCTCATCTGAATACAGGGGAGGGGGCAAATGCATTTTGCTGGTTGATGGTAACAAGGAAATTCCCAATCTTTCTA
>JAHFOP010000009.1 GCA_023261605.1 Candidatus Moraniibacteriota bacterium | reverse complement strand
GCGCCGGTTTTAGCACAAGTAGTGGCAAAGAAACCCCAATTAAATTTTTGGCCGGGTGGTATTATTGCTGGCATAGTCCTACTGTTCATTTTTTCATTAGTTTTAATATTCATACGCAGGAAAAAAGGCTCCTTGGTTGTGATTTTTCTAATCCTGGCTGGTGGCATGTTATTTTCAAATGGCAATGAGGCGAAGGCGGATACGTTTACAGTCTACGGAACTTACGAAAGCTTTGTATTCCCCGTTGTTTCATATACCGTTAGTCTTAATAAGGCTATATATAGTCCGTCAGAGCAGGCAGTGGCCACTGGAGCAATATCTTTTATAAACTGTAGCAATGGGCTTTCGTATACTAAATTAGAAGTAAATATAAACGGAGCGCAATCAACTATACTAAATGGTTCATGGTCGGGAACAGCCCATGCCAATGTTCAGAGTGTATCTGGAAGTTATAGTGCAGCATTTACTGGTAGTTGGTTGAATCAGTATGCTAATTGGTATACTAAATATAACATGCCATACACTGTTACCGCTCCATGTACCCCTGACTGTGCTAATGCACCCAATGTCTGCACGGGAACTTCATTTGGTGATGGTTGCAACGGAACATGCTGGGGTAGTAAAGGCCCTGACTGTTCCGGTGCTGGTGCCGTCTGTAGTGGGGTGTCCTATCCCAGTCCGAATGGTTGTGGAAATTGTATTGGCACTAAAGTTCCCACTTATGCACCGACCTGTGCTCCTGTAAGCACTGGGAATGTTTGTGATCAGACAAATTGCGGACAACTCATCACAACTGAAACTGCTCATTGCACAAAGGTTCCCACTAATGGTTGCGGTTCGCCAATTCCACTCTATCCTCCTAGTAAGTGCGGCGCTTCTTGTATTGACACCAAAGTTACTTGCCCAGCTTGTTCTTGGAGCGAAGTGAGACCATAGAAGTAGAAGACAAAAAGTTATCCACAGATACATAAAAGTATCAAAGAAAAGGTAACCAAAGAAGAAGCTGAAACTATGAAAAATAAATTGGAAGAAGCTGGTGCAACTGTGATCCTGAAATAATCTTTTGGAATGAATAAGGATAATAAAAAACCGTCCCAACAAAGGGCGGTTTTTTTATTAAAAAAATAAATCTGGGTCATTCTTGGGATAACAAGAATGGCCCAGCGCCCCTAACGCAAGTACAAAGCGGTATAAAACGCTTCATGCCGCGGAATCTTACTTTTGCTGTTAACAAAAGAGTAAGATCTAGAGGCTAGTTTTAATTACCCACAGCATGAATCACCACCTCCTTTTCTCCGGCTGTTACTGGGCTGATTTGAAAGTCCCAATCGGATGTGAGGAAAGATTATCATTAGCAAAAAAATATGTCAATAAGCTAAAATAACTGCTGGACTGGCTCTCTTTAGCATGCTAAATTTAAAGCATATGAAGAGGAATATAACAGTCATATTATTATTGATTATCCTGGTTGGGTTGGTTTTTTGGGCAGTCAAAAAGAATCAGTCATCTTCGAGAAATATTGATTCCAACAATCTGCAAGTAGTGGCCAGTTTCTATCCGCTCTATTTTTTCGCATCTAGTATTGGTGGCGACAAAGCAGAAGTGAGCAATATTGTGCCGGCTGGCGCGGAACCACATGATTATGAACCAACTTCGGGGGATTTAGTCAATATGGAAAACAGTCAACTTATCATCTTAAACGGTGGCGGATTGGAATCATGGCAAGACAACGTGCAAAAAAACATTAACCCGCAAAAAACTAAAATAGTGGTGGCGGGTGCAGGCTTGACCACGGGGCAAGTGACGGAAGACTCTCATATGGGCATTGATCCGCATGTCTGGCTCGATCCGCTGCTGGCTGAAAAAATGGTTGATACCATTGCGCAAGGTTTTGGACAAGTTGACCCGGCCAATAAAAATTATTACGTAGCTAATGCTGATATTCTAAAAAACCAACTGGCGAAATTGGACGCGCAATACCGACAAGACTTGAAGAGTTGTGCTAAAAAAGATATCATTACTTCGCACAGTGCCTTTGCCTATTTAGCAGCGGAATATGGCCTGCGGCAAGTCTCAATTGCAGGCATGACGCCAGACGCTGAGCCTTCTCCTGCTCAATTGGCGGCGGTGACGAAATTTGCCAAAGATAATAATGTCAGATATATTTTTTTTGAAAGCCTTGTTAGTCCGAAGCTGGCCGAGACTATTTCCAGAGAAGTTGGCGCCCAAACGCTAGTGCTCGATCCATTGGAAGGACTGAGCGGTGAAAGCGCGGCGCAAGGCAAGAGTTATATAACAATCATGCAAGCTAATTTAACTAATCTAAAAACTGCATTGCAATGCCAGTAAATCACGATAAAAATATTATAGAATTGGAAGATATTTCTTTCGCTTATGACGAAAAAGAAAATGTTTTAGAAAATATTACTTTGGCCATCCATCAAGGCGATTATATCGGACTGGTCGGACCAAATGGCGCTGGAAAGACAACTCTTTTAAAAGTAATGTTAAATTTGATTTCTCCACAAAAAGGGAGGGTAAAATTATTTAGTACAGACATTCAGGATTTTAATGACTGGCAGCGCATCGGTTATGTGGCGCAGAAAGCAGTCAATTTTGATGTGAATTTTCCGGCCAGCGTGTCTGAGGTGGTTTTGATGGGGCGGTGGGCGAATAAAAAAATATTTCAAAAAACTACTGAAGTGGATAGGGCGGCAGTGAAAGAAGCTTTGGAAAAAGTTGGGATGTGGGAACAAAGAGATCGTCTTATTGGCGACTTATCTGGTGGGCAGCAACAGCGGATTTTCATCGCGCGGGCCCTCGTGAACCATCCGGAGATTATTTTTTTAGATGAACCGACTACGGGAGTGGATCAAAAAAATCAGGACAGTTTTTATGCGTTGCTTCAAAAACTTAATCGGAACTTCGGCATAACTCTAGTGCTGGTGTCGCATGACATTGAAAGACTGACGCAAGAAGTAATGCATATTGCTTGTGTGGACAAGACATTGACGTGTCATGTTTCTCCGGAAGAATATCTGGCATAGAGTAAATCTTTGAACGTGCGCGGAGAGGATGTCAAGATTATAACTCATCATCACCATACTTAAACGTTAGCCAATATTTTCCAATATGGTTTCATTGTGCGGGGTCTCGAAGCGGGGATTATTGTAGCTGTTATTGCCCCCCTGATTGGAATTTTTTTGGTGCTCAGGCGTTATTCCTTGATTGCAGATACTCTCTCGCACGTGTCTTTGGCAGGCATAGCCATAGGATTGCTTTTAGGTATAAACCCAGTCCTAGCGGCCCTGGGCGCGGCTGTGGTGGCATCGCTCGGCATAGAACGCCTCAGAACATCCAAGAAAGTCTATGGCGAGTCAGCCTTGGCACTTTTTCTTTCTGGTTCACTTGCAGTAGCGGTGGTCATTTTGAGTTTGGCGCACGGCTTCAATGCCAATCTTTTCAGCTATCTTTTTGGCAGTATTGTGACAGTCACAATGAACGACGTTTGGATGATTTTCGTTTTGGCCATTATCGTAGTCACAACCCTAGGCATACACTACAAACCGCTGGTGTATATCACTTTTGACGAAGAAGCGGCTAAAGTGAGCGGCGTGAAAACGCAACGACTAAACACTGTTCTCATCATTCTTTCCGCACTTACTGTGGCCCTGGCCATTCCAATTGTAGGCGTGCTTCTCATTTCCGCGCTCATTGTCATTCCGGTGGTTACGGCTTTGCAACTCAAAAAAAGTTTCGCGATCACAATCATCTACGCGGAAATTTTTTCATTGATTTCTGTCGTGGCTGGAATCTTTGCTTCTTTCTATTTCAATCTTTCCACCGGCGGCACAATTGTGCTTATCATGCTGACTATTTTCGGAATAACCTTTGTCTATGGGAAAAAATGAGAAAAGTGTTACATTTGGTGGACAGCGTTGTATAAATCATGTAGAATAAGAAACGGCTTAAAACAACGTTTTTTGCCGTCTATAGTGTTTACAATAGATCTTTTAAAAATAGGAGGAAATAGTTTTGAAGAAAAGTATTTTGTTGATCAGCTTATTAGCGCTAGCGGTGTTGGCTTGTTATCAATCCGTAAAACTGGATGAGTCTATTAAATATGTTGCTCCAGCTCTGCAGAGTCAGAGAGAGGTGAAAAATCCTCGAGAGAACAATATAAGTGATGAACTCATTCGCACTTACTTGAAAGAAAATTTGGGGATGTTGGGCTTTGTGATTGATAATGAAACACTGACTGGTCTACTGGTTGAAAAAGAAAAACCACAAAATTCGAAAAAATCAGAGCCAGTCAATCTTTCTGCACCCAAAATGGTGAAAAACGTTGTGGTTACTGCATATGCTTCTTGTGATTCGATTCCAAAAGGAATCAAAAATTACAAAAAAATCAGAAAAAGAAATGGAACTGGCACAGGCATAACAAAGAGCGGTGAAAGAGCTGACGATGAGGTTATTTTAGCGAGCGGTAAAAAAGTTAAAAAGAATATCGTCGCCGCTGATACTGATTATTATCCCGAAGGGACTCTTTTTTATGTGCCAGAAACTGGCAAAACATTTGAGGTTAAAGATACAGGCGCAGGCGTCAAGGGTAGGCATCATATAGATATCTATATAGATAGGTATGAAGATGCCATAAAGTGGGGAAACCCCAAGCTCAAAGTTTGGGTTAAAATAGCCCAAAAATGAAAACACACAATGCGTATATTAGGGGCAGTCTTCGGACTGCCCTGTTTTTTATATAAAAAAAGACCTATGAAAAATTGTTGAAGATTCATAGGTCTTTCGGATATTGGAGATAATTTTACTCCTCTGATTCTCCGGTACTTTCATATGTGCAAGCCGGATCATCATAGTCATTGATTATGCTATTGATGAGGCATAAGTTTTTTTTCAATTGAGCATCGTCCGGATTGAGCGCTGTCGCTTCAGTGAAATATTTTTTTGCGCCCACCAAATCTCCTTGCAGAAAAGCTTCATAACCGCGTGTATATTTTATCGCGGACGATTCTTTGGATATGTTGTTTAATATCGGCATGAAGGCCATTACTCCCAGAAATATCAATATGATGATGGGTAAATACGCGGGCTTCCAGTTGGTAGTATCGTTTTTCAAATTCATTACACACCTCTCTTTGCAATAATTTATTTGATTCCTGGGTCGGTTGCCAATAAAAGGAACTTTAAACAGCACATTAGCACAGTTTTAATTTTTTGTAAAGGTGGACTTTATGGCGAGGGTGCGTTAACATAAAGCATATGGATAAAGTCGAGAATAAAACTGAATTTAGGAAAAATTTTGAATTGGGAATCACCGGCATTTCTCGTTTGAAATTGCGTGATTTGGGTTACATAGTGTCGCGCAATCTTTTTCTGTTGACCAATGGTGTCATTTTTTCCGTCGTGGCCATGCTTTTTGTTTTTGGCGACCATCGCGCCGCTATTTTTTTGGGAATCATTTCTGCGTTCAATGTTTTGGCCGGACTTTTTCAAGATATCAATGCTTGGCTGGCTTTGGAAAAATTGCAACTTTTGACCGCTCCGCGGGTTTTGCGTTTGAATGCAAAAGGAGAGGAGGTGGCGGTGCTGACCGAGGAAATTGCCAAGGGAGATCGACTGAAACTTAAAATTGGCGACCAAGTGCCATCTGACAGTCTTTTGATTTCTGCGCACAGCTTTGAAATCAATGAAGGGCTCATTACCGGAGAATCGGATTCTTTGCCACGCCTTGTGGGTGAGCATCTTTTGGCGGGTAGTGTGGTCACGTCCGGTTGGGGTATTGTGGAAGCGGAGGGTGTTTTTCAAGAAAGCCGCATTGCGCGGATGACCGAAGGCATCAAAAAATATTCAGTCAATCTCAGTCCGATTCAGCGTTCGATCAACAAGCTTGTGAAATATACCGGCTATTTGCTTTTACTGGTCATTACTTTCATCGTAGCGCGCGGATATTTTGTGCACGCGTCCAATATTTTGATTGTGAATAATATCGGAGCTATCTCGAGCGTCTTGGTGCCAGCCGGCCTAGTGTTCGCGGCTACTTTGCTTTTTGCTTATGGCGCGGCGCATCTTTTCCAGCGTCAAGTTCTTTTACAGGAAGTGAACGCGACGGAAAAACTCGGGCATATCAAAAATCTTTGTATGGACAAGACGGGAACGCTAACGGAAAATTTTCTAACAGTGGAAGCGATGCATGTGCCCGTCGGTCTGACAGAAGCAGTGGCCAAGGAAGTTGTGGCGGCCTATTTACAAGGCACATCTGATTCAAGTCAGACGATGGCAGCAGTGAAAAATATATGCCTGATGCCAAATATGTCGGTGAAATCATTGAGGCGCGCGCTTTTTCTTCGTGGCGCCGCTATGGCGCAGTTCGGGCTAGAAATAATAATGAGGAAAAAAATATCTTTGTCGGTTCGCCGGATGTTTTTTTGTCACACATGGCAAACGAAAATGAAAAAAAATGGATACAGGATATTTCGAGCGCGCCCGTGAAAGAAGGGAAAAGAGTTTTGTGCGTCATGCGTTCTTCTGACAAAAAAACTTTACCGGATAATCTTTCTGAGGTCATGTTTTCTGTCGTGGCTATTTTTGTTTTCCATAACAATCTGCGCGAAGGCATTCAAGACACGATTGACTTTTTTCAAAATAGGGGGGTGCGCATTCGTATTATTTCTGGGGATAATCCAGAGACAGTGCGCGCCGTAGCCACCGCGGCTGGCGTGAACGGCGCGGATAAGATTGTGACAGGCCAAGAAATTGAGAGGTGGAGCGAAGAAGAATTCGGTGAAAAAGCCAAAGGGTTCACGATTTTTGCCAGGATTGTGCCGGAGCAAAAAGAAAAAATTATTGAGGCTTTAAAAAAGGACGGTTTCACAGCTATGGTGGGGGACGGCGCTAATGATGCCTTGGCCATTAAAAAAGCCGATCTGGGCATTGCGATGTTTGATGGTGCTCCCGCGACCAGGCAATTGGCGGCAGTGGTGCTGATGAACAACAGTTTCATGGCGCTGCCTGGGGGCGTGCAGCTGGCGGACAGCGTTATTCGCAATTTGGAAATTTTTTCCGGCAGTTTCATCAATATCTCGTTGGCTGGATTTTTCTTCTTCGCTTTTGTCAGTGCCTTTGGATTTGCCTTTCCACTCACGCCACTCAACATGGCACTCATCAACTATGTTTCGATTGGCATGGCCGGTATGTTGATCACGTATTGGGTGATTATCTCTTCAGACAATGCTCAATCGGTCAGCGCCCAGCCATTTTTCAAAAATATTCTGCCTTTCGCCGCAGTTTCGGCCATTGTGCAAGCGTTGGGACTGGCCAGTGTGTTTTTCCTGAATGTGATGCAGGGCGGCAATTTGGATTCTAACATTCCGGTTTTATTAGCCTTCATTATTTTTGGCTTTGTTTTTCTCGCTGTTTCTCCTCGTGCATTTGGTTTTTCCTTGATAACTTCGCAAAAGCAACAGCTGGGGATGCTGGCGATAGTGGAATTGCTCATTCTACTGGCTGTTTTAAAGTTATCTTTACTGGCTACCTTTTTCAACATCGCTGATACCCAATGGTCTTTCAAGGGAATTGGTGAAATGTTTTTCATTGTAGCATTGTTTTCTCTTTTGCAAATCACCATTGCCAGATGGTTTGCGCGTTACTTGCTTACATAAAAACATCCGAGATGCGGATGTTTTTAGGATTACTAAGGGAGTGTGATGATGGCGGAATCTATTTATGTGGCTGTATCGCCGGTGCGTTTTTTGTCAGTTGACTACTTTAGATAATGTTAGAATCTCGTTTATAAAAGCGAATAGTTACGTTTATATACCTGATTTAACTTTGAATGTCGAACTTTCTGTTGCTTTGATCGCTAAATGAACGAGCAATCCCTAACGATTTTTCTTTGATCTCTCCAACAGTAGAGTTTTCGGTGATTGGGATTTTTATATATACACCTTGACTTTGTATTGAGCCATGGACAGATTCTAGCTCGCCTGCATTTAGGGCGATTTTCTTATTTTCTTCACTTAATGTATTATAATCAATTGTAATATAAACATATCCGCTTTCGACATCTTTTTCATTAGCGGATGAAAATACAGTTTTAATTCCTTTAATGAATAAAACTTGGCAAGCTTCCAAAAGAGGCGCCTCTACTAATTCTTTCAAATCATCAACATTTCTTACTAATAAGCCACCCTCCTCAATTGGCTTTACAGAAGAAATGGGCGTCGAATCAGGATAAATAATCCTTTTTATTTCAAATGCTTTTGATTCAATGTTAAATCTTTTTTCAGACATAGATATATGAGTTAATTGAATATAACCATTATACTAAAACAATGGATATTTCACAAACAAAAACCAGCACTAAAAAATACTGGTTTTTTAAAAAAAGTTGGGAACTTGGGACGAAGTTGGAACTTATTTAGCTTTAAATTGTTTTTAAAATGCAACAGATATTAAGCCTTTCTTTCTATTATTTTATTTACAATTGCAGTGGGATTGACTGGCCTTGGGTCATCGTCGTAATCAAGATACCCAGTGGGTACTTGTTCAAAAATAGACTTAGCTGCCTGACTAGCTATGGCGGATCTTGTTTCTGGATCTTCTCCAGCAGTTAATATTTGAGGATAAACCGATAATGCATTGTGCTTGTGCTTGTTTATGACATAAAGGTGCTTATTGATTTTATAGCTCTTAACGCATTGGTGAAGAATAAAATATATGGACGAAAGAATTAATAATTTGAAAACAAGAGCATGAATTAATGTCACATTATCTTTTATTTGTGCAATATTAAAATTTTCAAATGGAGGCCAGGAGTTAAAAATAAATATAAATGCAAGGAATAGTACGGCAAATGAAGCAATGGATGCCCTAAACCAATTTTTAGCGAGATCCTGATGTTCTTTCGCTTGTGTTGAGAAAATATCTCCAGAACTACTAGTCGCACCAATGCCAGATGCTTTTCTAATAATTGTTTCTGCGGATTCCTTCTTTTCATTTAATTCTTTCAATATTTTTTCTGCACTATTTCTGAAATCACTAAACGCATTAATTTCTGATTTTAGCTGTCCTGGAGTTAAATTTGATATATCTATTACAGTGGTAAGTGGCCTAGTCAAAGCAATAAAGGCATTGTGAAGATTGTTTAAATTATTAATAATATCCTGATACTGTTGAGAGGCGTTGGAATTGTCTTTAACTGAAAAACTTATTACCGGATTTATTACATTTGATATAAGGCCATTTATATTACTTTGTATATTATTTTCTTCCTCTGTGGTCAGAGTAATTTTTTCTTGACTATCATCAATCTTTTTGTAGACATTAGCAATGTCACTAATTTTGTCAGCGACATCTTGAAAATCGAAACCAACACCTGTTAATTCTGGTCGCCTGAGCTGGTCTATATTAATGGCATATAGGCTAGCTAATATATCTTTTGTAGCAGGATTATTGAACATAAATTTAAGAAAAATTAGAACTTATGATTAGATTAAGATTACACCTATTGCCAGAAAAAACAAGAGGATTGCCTTTTTATTACAATTAGGGCAAAATAGAATCAACAACTGAATTGACCTAAACCTAACTTTATTGGGCATGGTCTGAAATTCCATGAACATAGTAACGGTCTTCGGATCGTTTTTTTGTAAATAAAAAAGCTCGGGAGTAGTGAAGTCAATCTTGTTGACTTCACTACTTACCCGAGCATTGCATGGTTATGCGCCCAGCTGTTTTTAGGCGACAGCTTCTTCCGGTTCCGGCTCAAGTGCGACCCACTCTTGACCAGTGAGATCGCTGAGTTTTTCGGCAATCTTCATCGCTGAGAAAGAAAATAGATTTCTCATTTCACTGCTTACTCTGGACAATGATCTATCGCGTATCTTGGCGCAGAAGAGAACGTGCACACTTTCCAGTTCAGCTTCGCTTCCTCGCTGTAGAAGTTCTTGTAGGCCTCTTTTTTTAAAAGCATAACGGAGATACGCACCTACGTCCGGAGGATCGCCATAAGGATTTCCTTTGGCCGTCAAAATATGTGCGTCAGCCGTAGGCAAGGTCCATTTAATTCCGCCCTGTTCCATTTTTTGTACTCCTTTTCTAGTATTAACAACACATTTCTGGCTGCCTCCAGCACAGTGCTAGAGCTGGCCAGGAAACGGCTGTTAATTAACTTCGAATGCATTTTTAAGATACGATATTCTATTATACTCTCTTTTCTATATTTTGTCAATCCATCAACCAAAAAAACAGCTAACATAAGCTGTTTAAAAGTGTCAGTTGACCAAATGGGACGAAGTTGGAACGTATTTGGAACGCATTTGCATTAAAATATAAAAATCTTGACTTAAAAGTTTTCAATTGCTAGTGTAATTGTAAACTAGTA
The DNA here is from genome assembly GCA_023261605.1 of Candidatus Moraniibacteriota bacterium. Lineage (GTDB taxonomy): Bacteria > Patescibacteriota > Minisyncoccia > Moranbacterales > UBA2206 > CAIKZD01. Next base: position 17,824 of record JAHFOP010000009.1, on the reverse strand, counting down.
CCTATCAACAATCATCCTTTTCAACAGGAGAAAGTCATGACAACAGACACTGAAAAGCCAAGTGTGGAAAAATTCGTAGCTCCAGCTTTTGGAGATGAAAAAATTGTTACCAGGAGGATTATGGGTCATTACGGGGAGCAAGACAAAAGTATAATCTTGACCTTTAGAAGCACTCTTGCTCACTTAGAGGCTGGGCAAGTTACTTGCGCCAGCTGTGGATATGACCATAGCCAGGGAATGTGGTTTGGATCTGGATGTACAATGCTTGGCGATGGTAGTCCCTTTGCATTTTCCATTGCCCGCTGTCCTGTATGCGACATGGAGCACATCAATGGCGGATGGGAAACTCAATCACCCAGTGAGGAAGAAATTCTAAAATTCTTAGAAGAAAATCCTTTATTCGGGAAAAGATGACATGATTTGCTTCGCTATCAAAAATTCATAGAGGCAGGAAAAAATATAATTTATTTTCTCCTGCTTTTTATTTTTTTGTATAAAAAAGTCGCCTTTGCATAAGATGCGCAAGCGACAATGGGGACTTGTAGATGTCGATAATTTTCAAATTTAAGCCGTGAAACGATTGTTCATTAAGGCGGAATCAGGAATGGTGCTGGATTGGCGCCTCGATCTATGAACTTTTGGGCGCAATCTTTACAGAGTGCGCAGTTCGCATAGTAATGCGTAGCTGGCTTGCCACAGTAAGCATTGGTTGTTGGTGAGACAGCTTCGCATGTTTCTTCAAATTTTTTTGAGACTTTGTCTGCCAAGGTACACCTCCTGTTTTTTTGTGAGCTCTCGCTCGTTAGTTTTGCATTAAAAACTTTAAAAGTCGTTGTTGGGGCGGTAGGATTCGGACCTACGCATGATGGAGTCAAAGTCCATTGCCTTACCACTTGGCTACGCCCCACCTAAAATCATGAAACATGTTAACATATTAGCATGAAACAAAAATTCACTGTTATTCTACAACCTTTCCTCCCATAATCTGCAGAGCGGAGTCGAGGAGGGAGTCTTGCTCGCTGGGTTTTTCGGCGACCGCCACGGCATCCTGCTTTTTGATGATCAGTGCCTTATCTTGGACAATGCTAATTCGGATGTGCGCTTTCAGTATCTTACTAAAAACTTCCTCGACTGTCAATTTATTCTTATGTTCGGTCAATTTTTCACGATAGAAATCATACGGTGTGGCCAGGGTGATTTCGGCGCCAACCAACTTGATGGGTTGGCAATTGGAGAGGAGAACCGACAGAGAATGATTGAAAGGGCGGATGTCGATGAGTAGTTTTTTCCAATTTGATTTCACATCGCCCATATCCAAGGAGATATTAGCTGTTTGATTTTGTTGATGATCTAGTTCTGGGTCTTGAGATATTTCTGCTTCGGATATATTTTTTGTATCTTGTATAATTTTTTCATCTTGCTTGTTGTTCGTTTCTTTATTCATGCTTTGCGATTCATGCTTCACTGCATTTGGTTTTCCACTTGATAAATTATATGGAATATTTTTTGCTACTAGGGGAGCTGGAAAAGTGTGTGTGGCTTTGATAATAGCGATTTCGAGTGGCAATTGCGGCAGGACGGAGGCGGAAATTTTGCCTTGAGCGTCGAGAAAAAAGTTGATAGCATCTAGCATGGCAGCTAATTCAGCGTTAGCGGATAGGACTAACATAACTTCAATTTGCTCCTCAGGCACTTCAAAAGAAAAATATTTTTTCAGTTTGGGGTCAATTTTGAGAAGCATCAATTGGCGCAGATAGTTGATGAGGGATTTATTGAAAACTTGCAGGTCAAAGCCGTCTTCAAAAAGTTTGTTGATCTTGGCAATGGCTCCGGCGGAATCTTTTTTTAAGAGGGCGGTGGCAACTTCAGCAATCCGGCCGCTATCAGCCGTGCCGAGCAGTTCTTCAACTTCCGCCACAGTGATGTTTTTGTCTTCCAAAGAAATGATTTGACCGAGGAGTGATTCTGCGTCGCGCATCCCGCCTTCGGCACTGATGGCGATCATTTCCAAAGCTTCTTTTTCAATGGTCACTTTTTCTGCTTTGGCAATGAGTTCCATCTTCGCGATGATGCTCTGAATCGGCAGACGTTCAAAATCGAAGCGTTGGCAACGGCTGAGAATAGTTTCCGGCACTTTGTGGATTTCGGTGGTAGCCAGAATGAAAACGACATGAGAGGGTGGTTCTTCCAGTGTTTTCAAAAGGGCGTTGAAAGCACCGGTGGACAGCATATGGACTTCATCTATAATGTAGACTTTATATTTCAAAGACGCATTAGCTAAGGCTACAGTTTCTCTGAGTTCGCGGATGTTGTCCACGCCAGTATGGGACGCGGCGTCGATTTCAATGATGTCGAGTGATTTTTTGGAATCAATAATTTTACAAGACGCACATTTCTCGCATGGTTGGCCATTTTGCAATGCTTCGCAGTTGATAGTTTTGGCCAAAATTCGCGCGATGGAAGTCTTGCCGGTGCCGCGCGGACCGGTGAAAAGATAGGCTTGGCCGATGCGACCATTTTTCACCGAATTGGAAAGTGTGCGCACAATGTGCGCTTGACCAATGACTTCGGCGAAATTTTTCGGACGATATTTACGATAAAGTGTTTCGGACATAGTGAATAGTTGAAAGTTTATAAAAGCAAGGGAGCTTGAAACAAAAAATGAGGAGAGGCCCCTTTTTTCAAATTATAGCATTGCTCGGCGCGACTGCCAAGAAACCAAAATACAGACACTTCGGATTATATAATTTAAGCTAATTTTCTTGACATTATCAGTCTTCAATTGTATGATTGCTGTTATTCTTATACACTAAAGATATGCGAAACCATTTTATATTTTTCTTCAAATACTATTTCCCCGCGCTCATATGGGCGGGAGTCATTTTTTATTTTTCTTCCATTCCCAGTTTGCAATATGCTTTGCCCAGCACGGCGGAAGAAATCGTGCTGCGAAAAGGCGCGCATTTTGTGGAGTTTGCCATTTTGGCGATTTTGCTGTGGCGGGTTTTTTATTTTGGACATAAACTTTATCCGCGCTATGCTTTCTTTTGGGTTTTCATTTTAGCCGGATTTTATGGCGCGAGTGATGAGTTTCATCAAACTTTCGTGGTTGGCCGCACCGGCAAAGTCATTGATGCTTTTTTTGACGCGGCGAGTGTATTTTTTATTCTTGAGATGCTGGTTGTTTTTGCCAAAAGAAAATTGCAATGGAGAAATTTTGCTGTTTTGTCTTTGGCAATGGCCGCCTTGGTCGGATTGGAACTCAAAATGATCAGTGAGACAAAATCTTTCAAAATTTCTTTTTTGCGGATGAAGACGGATATGGGGTATATGATTGATAGTGAAATTAATTTCATCCGTGGAATAAGAACAGTGGCGGTTGAAAATAATAGCGGTAATGAAAAATTAGCTACGCAGATCAAGGAAAAAATTTCCGAGACGCCCAGTGTAACAGAAGATAATATAATTGAGGCGCAGCCAAAAATCACCACAGCGCCGCTTGCGGAAAAAATTTCTATCGAAGTTCCATTTACGACGCAGGCACCGCTTGGCCGTTGGGACGCATTACACGAAGAATCTTGCGAGGAAGCCTCGCTGGTTATGCTGGAATATTACCTGAACAAAAAGGAATTGACGTCCAAAATTGCCGAAAAAGAAATTCAAAAAATGGTGAAATTTGAAATCAAAAATTATGGTGACTATAAAGATACAAACGCGGCCGAGACAACCAAGCTGGCCGGCGATTTTTATGGCATAAAAAATTTAAAAATTGTTTATGATTTTTCTGAGACTGATTTGAAAAAATATCTGGCACTTGGAAAACCAATTATTATCCCCGCTGCGGGTCAACTGCTCGAAAATCCATTCTTCACGCCACCTGGACCACTCTATCATAATTTAGTGCTGACTGGTTACGACGGACAGGAGATCATCACCAATGATCCCGGAACGCGTAGAGGTAAGAGCTATTCTTATGATATTGATACGCTCTACAATGCCATTCATGATTTCCCAGGAAATGTCAACGACATTGCAAAGGGGAGAAAGGCCATGATTGTTTTGGAATAAAAATAACAATAAAAAAACCGAAGCTTCACGCTTCGGCTTTTGTTTTTCTAATGTTTGGTATCTGACGGCTAAAAGCTAAAAGCCAACAGCTAGCTCTTAAACACAATGAATTTGTATCCGAAGAAATTCCAGAACAGTCCGATGATAGACCCGCAGGCGGCTCCGACGAGAGCCCACTGGTCAAAGTTCATGCCACCAAGCGGGCTCACATTGCCAAAGACCAATGAAGCTACGACGACATTGATGATGAAGCCGATGATACTGACGGTGAAAAATTGAACGAATTCTGATTTATTGTCACCGCGCTTGTCGAATGTCCAATATTTGTTCCAAAAATAGCTGTTAACGTTGGAAATAGTGAATGAGATGGCTTTGAACAGGGAATAGAAAGTGATTATTACACCAACGGTTAATAATGTGTCAGTTGAATTTAGGCCGAGAGTCTTCTTGAAAAGAACTGTCACCAGGGCCAATGTTCCGAAATCGACCAACAGATTCATGATGCCGGTCAGGAAAAATTTCCCAAATTGCCACATGGCTGGAATTTTTCTGCTGAGAGCGTGACAAAAAATTAATCCGAGCGGCGCGCCAATCACGAAAAAAGGCAAGATTGCTAACCGCAGTTTCAAATATAGGTCAGCTTTAGCTATCTTGAGAACAGGCATCAACATGAGGCCGATGAGGAGCCCTGCCACAATACCTAACCAATAATCTTTCATGACCATGGCTTCTTTTTCGTTTTGCATGGTTTCTTGATTCAATTCCATTTTATTTTTTATGTATTAATTTTTATCTTGCTCGTTTTTTTCAAGTTCCAATTTCAATTCTTCCAAATCGGGTGCCCATTCATCCATCAGGGAATCGTTTTTTGAGGTTGCCGCTATTTCTTTTTGTGGTGCTGCTTCTTTTTCTGAAAAGGAAGAAGTTGTTTCATTTAGGACATCATCGATGTTGCGCATCTTTTTAGGCAGTGTTTTTTCAGCTATGTTCACATGGCCTTTCTGCAAAACATTTTCAATAGAACCCCAATCAGAGTCGATATCTTTGGGGATGACCAAGGTGACTTCATCGCCTGGTTCTACTTTAAAATAGGTGATAGATGCCAGAAGAACCTTGTAGGCTTTACCTTCGGCTGCGATGAAGTAATTTCCGTCCGAATCAACACTAACAACGCCCAAGATTATTTTTCTCTCAGCTGGCCCAATTTGTTTATAAATGAAAGATCCATCGGAAGTGATGGTCAACTTGAGAACATCGCCTTCGACGAGTTTTGATTTTGAAGCATAGTTGGCTGGCACAGGATATTGCTTGCCGTCAGTGCCGATCATAATTTGACCGTCAAAAGATCCTTCAATGACGCGGCCGTCTTCCGTGCCACCTTCGTTTAACTTTTTCTTCCGCCCGACTTTCTTCTTGCCTTCCAACTGCAAAAGCATTGTCTTGGCTCCTTGTAAAGTTTTCTCCGCGCTATAAATCATCTCGCGGAGAGATTGAATTTTTTCATTATTATTATCTTTTTCCTCCATTGTTTTTGGCCGCCTTGTTTTTGGACGACTTTTTATTTTTATGTTTGTATTACACTTAAATTATACAATTACTTTCTCAGGTGTGCAAGAGGGGAAAGGAGGCTTTCAAGTGGTAGAAATATACCCTTAAATATAAGTGTATTAAAAGTAGTAATTTATTTCACAAAATTTTATGGAAACTTACAAAACACAAGACTTCTCGAGTCTTAAGGGCATGGTAGGCTTTAGCGATAAAGCCTTGGACATCCATCTGGCGTTGTATGATGGATACGTCAAAAACACCAATAAGCTTTTGGCGGCTCTCAATAATCTTGCGCGCGAGGTGAAAACGGACACGCCGGAATACGCTGAACTTAAACGCCGGCTCGGTTGGGAATTTGACGGAATGCGTTTGCACGAATTCTATTTTTCCGCTCTCGGTGGGAATGGCAAGTTGGATAAAGAAGGAAAGTTGGCAGCGGCGATGACAGAAAGTTTTGGCGGCATCGAAGCGTGGGAAAATGATTTTCTCTCGACTGCGCGTATGCGTGGCATCGGTTGGGCGACACTCTATCTCGATCCAACAAATGGCAAACTCATTAACTTTTGGATCAACGAACACAATGAGGGACATCCAGCTGGACTGAAACTGATTTTGAATGTGGATGTTTTCGAACATGCGTTTATGATAGATTATGGCACCAATCGAATTGGATATTTGGAATCGTTCATGAAAAATCTGAAGTGGGAAGTGATTGAGAAAAGGCTAGTCGGATAAAATTCTAAATATATGCTCAGCCACAAAAGAATAATAACTCATTTGGTTTTGTGGAGCCTAATCGCCATTGGGGTGGTTTTGGCTTTTTATGCCATTTCCCCCGGAATAATTTTCAAAAAAAGTTTCAATCATTGGCTTATTGTTTTTCCAGTGGCTCTTTTTTTGCTCTACCATCTCGCCAGTGTTATCTATTGGCGAAATCGACTTCCATTCATAAGTTGTTCGGAAAAGCGCATCATCCGCGCTGGAGTCTATGGCAAGTGTGCCCATCCAACTTGTACCAGCCTAGTTATCTTGGGCTGGATATCTTTTTTCTATTTTCCTGACGCGCGGATGCTGGCCAGTGTGGGTTGGCTCACTTTTATGGTCATCTTCTGGATCAGCGTCGAAAAAACATTTTTCATCGGTAAAAAGTCTAAATTTGAATCCAAAAGGCCGGAGCCGGCATAGTGCCTTGCCAAAAGTTTATTTTCCTGCTATTATCAATTGGTTACTTAACTTATCGCTGAGAAACAGCGTTTTTAATTTTTCTAATTACAAAAAATCTTATGGAAATCAGAAATATCGCCATTATCGCGCACGTTGACCATGGCAAAACAACAATCACCGATGCAATTTTGCGTCAGACCGGCATGGTCACGGACGATGCCGTCAGTATGGATTCGAATGCTCTCGAAAAAGAACGTGGCATCACTATCTATTCGAAAAACACGTCCATTTTCTACAAAGACACTAAAATCAACATTGTGGACACTCCAGGTCACGCCGACTTCGGCTCGGAAGTGGAGCGCGTTCTCAGATCGATTGACAGTGTGATTCTGGTGGTGGATGCACAAGAGGGTCCGATGCCGCAGACCCGCTTTGTTTTGAAAAAATCATTAGAATTGGGATTGAAACCAATCGTGGTTTTGAACAAGATTGACAAACCGGCAGCTGACCCAGATGCCGCTCAAGAAAAAGTCTTTGAGTTGTTTTTAGATTTGGGTGCGACGGACGAGCAATTGGATTTCACGACTATCTATGCAATTGGCAAACAAGGTGTGGCCAAACGTCATATGGACGATGTGGCCAAAGATTTGACACCACTCTTGGATGTCGTTTTGGAAAAAGTGGCTCCGGCCAAAGGTGACCCTAGCGCCAAACTTTTGGCGCAACCATTCAATTTAGGCTATGACAATTTTCTGGGACGGTTGGCGGTGGCACGCATCTATGATGGAAAAATTGCCATGGGTCAAACTTTGACAGTCAAACGTGTGAACGGCGAAACAACGACGGGACGCGTGACAAAACTATATACTTTCGAAGGCACTAATCGGAAAGAAGTTGCGGAAGCGACAGCAGGTGACATTGCGATGATTGCCGGATTTCCTGGTATCGAAATTGGCGAAACGATTTGTGAAGAAGCGAGTCAAGTTTCTTTGCCGGCCATCGCCATTGATGAGCCGACCATCACTCTGCGCTTTTTGGTGAACGATTCGCCGTTTGCAGGACGTGAAGGCAAATTTGTGACGGGCAAACAGATCCGCGAACGCTTGGAAAAAGAATTGGAAGTGAACATGGGGCTTAAAATTGATTTTTCCACTTCTGAATATTTCAGCGTCAGTGGCCGAGGAGAATTGCACATCGCCATCCTTTTGGAAAACATGCGTCGCGAAGGATTTGAAGTGCAAGTTTCTCAGCCACAAGTCATCATCAAAGAAATTGACGGCGTGAAAAGCGAACCATTTGAAGAAGTGACAATCGATGTGCCGAGTGAGATGTCCGGTTCAGTTATTGAAACACTTGGCAAACGTAAGGGCACGATGGTGGATATGGCACCGCATGGCTCGCAAACTAAAATGATTTTTGAAATTCCAACGCGCGGCATATTGGGATACCGCGGACAATTCACTGTTGACACCAAGGGCGAAGGTATTTTGTGCTCACGTGTTTTGGGCTTCCGTCCATATGTTGGTGAGATCAAAAGGAAAGATGTGGGTTCAATGACCTCAATGGCCACTGGAAAAGCCTTGGGATTTTCTTTGGCCAATTTGCAAGAGCGTGGCACGATGTATATCGGAGCGGGCGCAGAAGTCTATGAAGGTCAAGTCATCGGCAATGCCATCAAGGGTGACGAGATGGCGGTGAATCCGACCAAAGGCAAGCAAATGAGCAATATGCGTTCCAGCGGAGCGGATGAAGCCATTCACATCATTCCACCAATGGACATTAACATCGAACGCGGTTTGGAAGTCATGAACGAAGATGAATATCTGGAAGTCACGCCAAAATCCGTGCGCCTGCGAAAACAATACTTGAATGAAAACGAAAGAGTGAGAATGGGGAGAAAGAAGAAATAAATCTGTTGATGTGCCATGCCATTGACAAATTAAATGATTTGATATACAATCATAAGCTCTTTTTGGTAGGTGTTTTTAGGAGGCAGACAGTGTGTCTGTAAAAATTCAAATTTGTGCGGAGGGGGAGAAGATGTCGGAAGAGCAAAGGACCAAATTGGAAGAAATGACGATTGGGGAAATCATCAGCCTGTTGGGACCCGAGGCTGGTAAGGTTATTGATGCTGCTTTATGTTCAGAATCTCCCCAGCAAGTGTGTTGTCCAAGGACAACCTTGCGTATCCTTCCCGCTGCCATATTGACGGGAAAGGAGGAAAAAGTGCCTGAGATTTTTGCCGAGCTTGAGAAGCTCAGAGGCTAAATCCCAAGACAATAGAGGGAGAAGTAAAAAAACCGGAGTTTCGAAAACAATCTCGAACCCCGGTTTTTGTTTTGACAAAAAGCATTTTTTAGATATATACTGGTTTATCATCTCAGGAATGTTCTTTAATTTTTTTGTGGCGAGAAAGTGATAAAAATTGATCCTATGGAGGGAAAATGACTAAAAGAATGGTTAGGATCGGCAACTTGGAGTTGCCAGAAGATCAAGCGAAAGAGGTTATTAAAAATCTTTCACCCAGGACAAAAAATAACATCATCAGGCGCCAAATGGGACTTCCCGAAGGAGAGCGCGATGATGATATTGTGGAAGTTGGCAATGTTTCCCTAACAAGGTCTCAATTGGATAGGGTGATTGCTGATATGCCTCCCGAGAGGCTGAATGAGATTGTGAAAAGGAAATTGGGCAGGGACTGAAACGGTCTGGATTTCTAAGTAATATAAAATCACGGAGGGTGCTTCATGGAAGTAGCCTTCTTTTTTATTTTGCCAACAGCCGGCTTTTGGCGTAAGATGGAGACAAATGGGCGGGGTTTTTGGTGTGGGACTGGAGGAGTAAATAATTTTTTATATATTATGCCAAAAGAAAAATTCATCATCACATTTGCCGGGCCGGTCGGCTGTTCCAAAACGCCGGTGGCATACTATTTGAGCTGGAAATTGGGTCTGCCGATCTTGAACAATGATGCTATGCGGACGGAAACAGTGGAAGATCTCGGCAAGTTCGACGAGAAGGAATATCTGAAAAGGCGCGATGAGCGGATTGATGAACTTCTTAAAAAAGGATCGTCTTTCATTTACGACGCTAGCATTGACCGGGTTTGGAAAGATTGGAAAGATAGATTGCTCGGTAAATATGAAGTTTTTATGATCAGTTTTGATTTGAGCAAAGGTTTTATTATGGAACTTTATGCTGCTAAAAAATATGACGAATCCATCCGAGATGTCGACAAGTTTATTGCAGACCATGATAAATTTTTAGAAGAATTCGCAGATAAGGTGAACTTGCAAATAACTGACGAAAATTTCAAAGATCGTTTGAGGCTGAGTTATGAGGCGGCGGAGAGGTGGATGAGATATAATTAATATAAATTATGCAAAAAACATTCGATATAGAATTTGAAAAAGCCGTACGGTTTTTAGTTGAGCATATGCCGGTGTCAGAAGAAGGCTCAAGAAAACCGGTCTTGTCTCATGACATCCGCGTAGGAGTGTATCTTTATGAGAAAAAATATTCCCGCGAGGTTGTTTTGGCCGGTCTTTTACATGACACTCTGGAGTGGAGCAATGTGACTCAAGACTTGCTCGAGAAAGGATTTGGTGGAGATGTTTTGAAACTGGTGAAAGCCAACACGAAGGACCGCTCAATCGAAAATGGAGATGAGAGAATCGAAGAACTTGTCAGGCGTGCCGCCGAATGCGGTGAAGAGGCGCTCATCATAAAAACCGCCGACACATTCGACAGTTTCAAATATTATACAAAAACGCAAAACAAATCCGAACTCGACTACTGTCGCAAAAACGCTGAAGCGATTTTGAAATATAAACCAGTTGATTTTCGGGATGGGATATTTGAGGAGGTGGAGGAGTGGGCAGGATAAATAATAAAACTATGAAACAAAACGTCATCGTAAAAAAATCTCAAATCAACGGCAAGGGTGTTTTTGCGGCGGTTGATTTCAAAAAGGGTGAAGTTGTTCTTGGATGGAATCCAAAACCGATAAAAAAAGCGGATATTTCTAAATTGCCTAAAAATGACTTAAAATACGCCGGTAAATTTGGAGGAAGGTATCATTTGATGCAACCGCCTGAACGATACGTGAATCATTCTTGTGAACCAAATACAAAAGTGAAAAACAAGTCTGATGTGGCGATTAGAAATATTAAGAAAGGAGAAGAAATAACCTCAACTTATTCAAAGCAACTGACTGGGGCGATGGAATGTAGATGCGGAAGCAAGGAATGCAAGAAAATTATTAATTGAGACTGATCAGTTGGCGGGGCAATAATCAATGTATTAGAAAAATAAAACTTCTATGCGAACAATTAAGCGAAATATTGTGGCGGCGATGATAGTTTCCAATGACGGAAAGATTTTTCAGTGTATGAAACGCCCCAATCAAGGTGGAGTATATCCTGACTTGTGGCATATGCCGGGTGGCGGAGTGGAAGAGGGGGAAACACAAAAGCAAGCCCTCATAAGAGAAATTAAGGAAGAGACAGGCATCAATATATCAACGTGTAAACTTGTTTTGATTGATGACGCGGGAAGGGGAGTGTCGGAGAAAACATTGGAGGACACCGGAGAAAAAGTTTTGTGTGAGATGGAATTCGCGGTATATCGAGTGGCAATTGAGGAACCAGCGGAAAAAATTGAAGTGGCCTTGGGGAATGAACTGGGGAAGTATGTTTGGACGCCTGCTTCAGAACTTAAAAACAAAAAACTGACGCCGCCTTCGGAAGAACTGTTCAGGCGGTTGGGTTATTTAAAATAAAAAATTCATGAATAAACTCAGTAATTAAAAAATGCCAAACTCAAAACTATACACTGAACTCAAAGAAATTATCGAAAGTAAACTCTCGGGTCTTTCGGCAACTGGAAAATTTTTGGCCAGATTGGAAAAAGGAATACTGACGATTCAAGAAAATCAGCAATCACATTTTTGTGCATATTTCGCGGCTATTGATCCAGGCACCCAAGAAATTTTCGTTGGTGACCATAAAAAGGCGGGACTGTGGCTGGTGAATGGTGGGCATATTGATGAAGATGAAAATTTACAAGAAACCTTGAAAAGAGAAATTGATGAAGAGTGGGGCTTGAACTTTGATGATTTGATTGTTAGCGAGCCGCTGTTTTTGACCATTTCTGAAATATACAATCCTGAAAAACAACCTTGCCGCGAACATTTCGACATCTGGCATTTCGTGTCGGTCGACAAGAATGCATTTTCCCCTGACCAAGAAAAATTGGCCAAAGAATTTCATGAAACGAGATGGGTCAGGTTGGAAGAAGCCAGAAAGTTGACAAAAGGAAATGCACAGCATAACGCAGCTTTTGATTTTGTGGAAAATAATTTGTTTAAGAAATAATTTTATGAAACGAGCTATTATTGTGCATTGTTGGGGTGGGGATTCGCAGTATGCTTGGTATCCTTGGGTGAAGAAGGAATTGGAGGCGCGGGGATTCGAAGTCGCCGTGCCGAATTTCCCGGACACTGAAAATCCGCGGATGGATGCGTGGGTGTCACTTCTCAAAGAGGTTATTGGCGAGTCGGATGAAGAGTTGGTGCTCATTGGTCACAGCATCGGCTGCGCGGCTATCATGCGCTATTTGGAAACATTAAGTGAAACACAAAAAGTCGGCGGAGTGATTTTTGTAGCTGGGTTTAATGAGAATGTCGGCTTTGATGAAATTCAGAATTTTTTCGAAACACCGATTAATCTCGCTAAGATTAAATCCAAATCCAAAAATGGATTTTTTGCCATTCATTCTGATAACGATCCATATGTCGATTTGAAATATGCTGACATTTTAAAAAAAGGACTTGGAGCGCAAGTCATTGTGAAACACGCCGCCGGGCATTTTTCCGGCGCGACTGATGGTGAAGGAGTTTGTCTTGAGTTGCCAGATGTAGTTATGAGCGTGGAAAAGATAATGAACATATAAAATAGTAAATTCTGGATATAATTTTCATTCAGTGTAAAAACTGTGTATAACTTTTTTAGAAAAGGCCTATTCGTGGGCTTTTTTTGATGATATTTTTTGTGGAGTGGCGTGTTGACCGATGTATGTCAGTGGAGTAAAATAGAGTCACGTGGTATAAAAGTGGGGGAAAGTGGTAAATTTATATTATGTTCATCGGCGAATACCAACATTCAATTGATCCGAAAAAAAGATTGGCCGTGCCAAGCAAATTTCGCAGTGAACTGAAAAACAAAGTGGTGGTGACGCGCGGACTCGATAAATGTTTGTTTGTTTATCCAATGAAAACTTGGGAAGAGATTGCTGGAAAATTGGGATCGATGCCTGTCGGAGAAGCAGCCACACGGAGCTTTGTGCGTTTGATGCTCGCCGGCGCGACTGATTGTGAGATTGACAAGCAAGGGCGAGTTTTGGTGCCGGACTATTTGAAAGAATATGCAGGCCTTGATAAAAATGTGGTGATTGCCGGACTCTTCAATCGTTTAGAAATTTGGGATGAGAAGAAATGGAACGAATACAAAAAGAATGCGGAGAAAAATACCGATGAGATTGCAGAACAGTTGGGGAAATTGGGAGTATATTAAAGAAATTACAAATTACAAATGACAATTCATAAACCTGTTTTACTGAAAGAAACGATTGAAATGCTGGATCTGAAAAAAGACTCGGTGGTTGTTGATGCGACGTTCGGCGGCGGTGGACACAGTCAAGAAATTTTAAAGATAATAACGAACGGAAGATTGATAGGTATCGATGCAGACAAACTGGCGTTAGAAAATTTCAAACAAGAAAACGGAAACGATGAAAGAATAATTTTAGTCAATGACAATTTTTCCAATTTAGAAAATATTCTGGCAGATTTACAAATTAAAAAAGTGGATGCGATTTTGGCGGATTTGGGTTGGTCGAGCGATCAACTCATCGGCAAGGGCATGAGTTTCATGCAAGAAGAGGAGTTGGATATGCGCTTGGACGCATTGCAGGAATTGACTGCTCGGAAAGTTGCGAATGAATATTCGCTGGGAGAACTGCAAAGGATCATCAAAAATTACGGCGAAGAAAGATTCGCGACAAGCATCGCTAGAAAAATCGTGGCCTACCGCAAGGACAAAGAGATAGATACAACTGTAGAATTGGCGGGAATCATCGGTAGCGCGGTACCGGAAAAATATAAACATGGGAAAATTCATCCAGCCACACGAACTTTTCAGGCTCTGCGTATCGAAGTTAATCATGAACTCGAAAATCTGGAAAAGTTTTTACCGCAAGCTGTTCAATCATTGGGTTCGGAAGGCAAGCTGGCAGTGATCGCATTTCATTCGTTAGAAGATAGGATTATTAAAGATATATATCGGGAAAATGCAAGGGGATGCATTTGCCCACCGACTTTTCCGCAATGCGCATGTGACGGAAAGCCGATTGTGAAGGTCATCACAAAAAAACCGATTGTCGCGAGTGAAAAAGAAATCAGCGACAATCCGCGCGCCCGAAGCGCCAAGTTGCGGGTAGCCGAGAAAATATAAATAAAAAAAATAATTTTCAGGGGGACTGAAAATTAATGTTGGGAATTTTAACTATCAATGCAGCTGGCTTCAGGAATCTCAGAAAGAAGAGTTCTGGCCGGAGACCCAAGACAACAGGCGCAAACTGGAGTGTTTTGAACGTGCATAACTGTAGCAGTACGCGCGCCAGAAAAAGTGTTGACCGAAAAAGTTCGCAACAAATCAGGTTGAAGTTGGAATTGAAGAGCGCCTGTCTTATTTTGGCCGCAGTTGTCGTCTTTTCCGGTGCTTTCTATTTGTTCCAGGTCAACAGCCTGACAGCGAAAGGCTATGAGCTCAAAGAATTGCAAAATAACTTGGCCATTCTTCAGGAAACGAATAAGAAAAACAGGATTCAGGAAGTGGAGCTTATGTCAATGTATAATATTGAAAAATTCACGGAAAATCTAAACTTGGTGGATTTGAATGATGTAACTTATCTTGAACTTAATGGTCCCGTCGCCATGAAATAGAAAATTTAACCTAATGGAATATGGCTTTTAAAGCTTCGCCGAATAACCGTTACAAAACAGGCAGTCATTGCAGTCTGTCAGAAAAGGGGAATAGTTTCGAAACGAGAGTTTATATTCTGTTCGCCCTAGTGATTGTTTTTGTTGTTGGAATTTTTTTTCGTCTATATTTTCTCCAAATTTCTTCTCACGGTTATTATGAAAAGCTGGCGGATAATCAGCATTCGATTTTGGAAGATATCTTTCCGCAAAGAGGAGAAATATTTTTGCAAGATGCAGGGTCGCTTTATCCCGTGGCGGTCAATAAGGATGCCAAAATGGCTTATGCCGTTCCGCGGGAGATGTCCAATCCAGATACTGTAGCAAAAGAACTTTCGCCGGCATTGGGTCTTGATGAAAATAATCTCAGAACAAAGCTAGGCAATCCGGATGATATGTATGAAGTCTTGAAACATCGCCTAAGTGATGATGAAGTGAAAAAATTGAACGATTTGAAATTGGAGGGAGTGCATTTGTCGGATGAAGATTTTCGCTATTATCCGGCGGAAAATTTAGCGTCGCAGATTTTGGGGTTTGTCGGATGGAAGGACAATCTCTTGGGCGGACGCTACGGCGTGGAAAATTATTTCAATGATCAACTGGCGGGACGTCCCGGACAACTCGCGCAAGACAAATCCAATTCCGGTTTTTGGATACCGACAGGCGATAAAGACATTACTCCGGCGAAAAACGGAGACAGCCTGGTTCTCACCATCGATCATATAATTCAGTATGAGGCTGAAAAAATTCTCAAGAATGCAATAGCCAAGTTTCAGGCACAAAGAGGAACGATAATTGTTATGGAACCTGGAACCGGCCGGATTATGGCTATGGCCAGTTATCCTGATTTCAATCCAAACAATTATCAAGGTGAGGATATGGGAAGCTTTCGCAATTTGGCTGTCAGTGATTCCTATGAATGCGGCAGTATTTTCAAGACCATTACGCTTGCTTCAGCTATTGATGCCGGAAAAATTACGCCTGATACAACTTTCACGGACACGGGAACCGTAAGTGAAGCTGGTTATAGCATTAAGAACGCAATGAACAAAGCTTATGGCAAACAGACAATGACGCAAGTTTTGGATATGTCGATAAACACCGGCGCGATATTTGCCGAACAGCAATTGGGGAATGCTAATTTTCTTGATTATACTAAGCGGTTCGGTTTTGGCAGCCCGACGGAAGTAGGTTTGCCGGGGGAGAGCGCGGGAAATTTGGCCAATCTAAAAAATTTCAAAACAGATATAAATTTTTTCACTGCTTCTTTCGGGCAAGGCATCACGGTTACTCCAATGCAGATGGTCACGGCTTACAATGCCTTGGCGAGCGGCGGGAGACTCATGAAACCGGAAATAGTCGAAAAGGTCATTCATCCAGACGGTACGCAAGAAGAAATCGCTCCACAGGAACTGCGTAAAGCTGTTACACAACAGACTGCCAATGAAATCTCAACAATGTTGCGGAGTGTGGTTGTGAATGGAGAAGGAAAAATGGCTGATGTTCCTGGATATTTGGTGGGTGGCAAGACTGGTACAGCTCAAGTGGCCAGTGGTGATTCTCGTGGGTATCAAGAAGGTCAAAACATCGGTTCGTTTGCCGGCTATGCGCCGATTAACAACCCCAAGTTCACTGTATTAGTCAGGATAGACAATCCAAAAGGCGTGAATTGGGCGGAGTCGAGCGCTGCGCCAACCTGGGGAGAGCTAATGAAATTCCTTTTGAACTATAAAAACATCCAGCCTACGGAAGATTATACACAAAAAGATATCGAAAGATTCAACAGCACACATGATCTGAACAAATATTCGCTCAAGAAAGAAGAAAGCACTGACGCTAAAAAACAAGAACTTGATGCAAAATCAAATCCATAAATCAAGAAAATTACTATTTCTGGAAAAAACTTTACGTTTCTGGGCTGTTTTGGCGCTCAAGAAATACAATCCGCGCATCGTCGGAATTACGGGTTCAGTGGGAAAGACTTCAACCAAGGAAGCTGTCTTCGAAGTTCTTTCCGAATATGCCCGAGTGAGAAAAAGTGAAAAAAATTATAACAATGAAATCGGTTTGCCACTGGTTGTTTTGGGATGTGAAAGTGGCGGGAAGGATATTTGGCGCTGGAGTTTTGTTTTTTTGAAGGCTTTTTGGCTGATTATTTTCCCAGCGGAATATCCGGAGATTTTGGTTTTGGAGATGGGCGCCGATCGCCCAGGAGATTTGGAATATATTTCCAGTTTTATCCAATGCGAAGTGGTCGTCGTTACCGATATTTCCAGCAGTCACTTGGAATATTTCAAAAATTTAAACAGCGTGGCTAAAGAAAAGTGGACCTTGGTGGAGAAGTCGCTGCGACAAGCTTTGGTGGCGGTAAATATTGACAATCCGATAATTGCTAAAATCAAGGAGCAAGACAAGGACGGAGGAAGGGAATTTTTGACCTTTGGTTTCTCTGACGGCGCGGATATTCAAGCCAAAGAAGTTCTATTCAATTATTATCAAGAAGAAAATTATGCCAAAAAAGAAATTAAGGGGTTGTCTTTTAAGTTGAATTATAAAGGCACAATGCTTCCCATTAGGTTGAATAATATTCTAGCACGACATAGTGTTTACGCGGCTTTGGCAGCTGTGGCGGTCGGTCTTAAATTCAAACTCAATCTGGTGGAAATTGCCACGGCTCTGGCTAATTTTTCCCTGCCCAGCGGACGCGCGACACTCATCCCTGGAATAAAAAACACTTTCATTATTGATGATACTTACAATTCGTCACCTGTCAGCACGGCAGCGGCGTTGGAAATCATGCGGGAGATAAAATCAGCGCGTAAAATTGCGGTGATGGGTGATATGTTGGAATTGGGCAAAGACACAGAGGAAGCTCACCGCGCCGTCGCAAAACATTTTTTAGAAGCCAAAGGTGACATCTTTTTCGCCGTCGGGAGCCGCATGCAGTTCGCCGCGGAAGAATTGAAAAAACATAATTTTTCTGCTGACAAACTTTTTATTTTTGCT
>JAHFOP010000041.1 GCA_023261605.1 Candidatus Moraniibacteriota bacterium | reverse complement strand
GATCTGCTTATGTAGATACAGAGTTGGAAAGTAAGCTGTATTATTATTATGTTCGTTCTAGAGATAAGACGAATAATCTTTCTGTTGCGACTTCTACGCTTTCACTGACGCCGACAGGACGCTATTCCAGCCCGCCGGTCATCGTATCGCAACCTTCAAGTACTGTGCAATCTTTTGCCGCCTCTTTCGAGTGGTCAACCAATCGAGCGGCCAGTTCGTTTGTGGAATATGGCACGGGAATGTCACTTGGCAAGACCAATGGGCAAGTGGACAGTTTGACGGCGCACAAGGTGGATATCACCGGACTTTCTGCGGCCACTAAATATTATTATCGCGTGAAATTTATTGACCCAGATGGTAATATTGGAACTTCAGAAATTGGAAACTTTACCACTAATGATCCACCAACCATTTCCGAGGTGCTAGTAGATGGCATTGGCTTGGACGCGGCGACTGCTTCTTGGTCGACCAATATGAGTGGCACTTGTACATTGAACTATGGAGAGGGCAGCTTCACGAGTTCTATCAAAGAATCAAGCGGTGGAACTGCTCATATTCAAAAAATGGTGGGACTCAAAAATGCTACGGCATATGTATATCAAATCGATTGTCTGGACGCAGATAGCAATTCATTCTCTAGCGATCAATATACGTTCAGTACATTGGAGCAGCCCAGAGTGGAAAACTTCACCGTACAAAATAAAGAGAATGTGGACATTCCAACCATTGAATTGAATTATACGACCACTCATCCTACGACTACGCTGGTTAAATTCAAAGGCTCAAATGAAACGGCCTACCATAATTATTTGCTTTCTGATCTTGCGACTGAACACAAAGCCACGATTGAAGCGCTGGATCCAGCTATTGAATACGAAGTGATTGCGACAGGCATTGATGCTGCCGGCGTGGAAGCAGCCAGTATGACAGCCAAAGTTACTACGCTGACTGACAGTCGACCGCCATCCATCACGACCAATCGAGCTATTGGAAGAGTGATTGGATTGGGAAAAGATTCAAGAGCTAATTTGTATGTTAAGATAGAAACAGATGAACTCACTAAAGTCAAAGTGCTTTTTGGCAAGGGAACTATTCTTGGAAATTTCGAACAAAGCACGCCGGAAGATCCAGCTAATACGTATCACCTGATTACTATACCGGTCGACCCTGGGCAAGTTTATAGTTATGTCATTGAGGCGGTGGATATGGCAGATAATAAAACTGTTTCCAATTCAGCTACGGTGGTAGTGGAGGGGGCTAAACAGAACGCGACCGAAATTGTGATAAATACATTCAGCAGTAAATTTGGATGGATTACTAAGTTATGGACGAAATAAAAAATAAAATAGAAGCGGGGGGTGAAAGAATTGCAAAAATGAATGAGGCTCCCACCCAGAGCGATGAATCTAAATCAGATGCTGGTTTTTTTCCTGAATTCGAACATCATTCAAATACGGATATTGTGGTGGGGATCAAGGATGTTGAAAAAACTTTTGTTTTAGGCACGAACAAAGTGGATATTTTGAAAGGCATTAATGTCGATATCAAAAGAGGAGAATTCGTGATGCTCATGGGTCCGTCCGGTTGTGGAAAATCGACCTTGCTGCATATCATTTATGGTCTCGAAGCTCCGACCAATGGCACGATCCTTGTCGAAGATGAAGATATTTGGGCGCATAGCAAAAATTGGCGCGCTTATTTTCGCAATCAATTTATCGGTTTCATTCCACAACAAGCTTTTTGGATAAAGTCTCTTTCGGTTATTGAAAATGTGGCAGTTCCGGGTTTCATCGGTGGCCGTGGATACAGAGAGTCGATTGAAAGAGCCTACAAAACCTTGGAAATCGTGGGCATGAAAGATTGGGCGCATTATCGGCCATTTGATCTTTCTGGTGGACAGCAACAAAAAGTGTCCTTTGCCAGATCATTGCTACTGAACCCTAAATTTATCATCGCAGATGAGCCGACTGGAAATCTCGATCAAAAATCAGGTGTACAGCTGATGGATCTCATCAAAGAATTCAATGAATCGCTGAACATTACCGTGCTAATGGTCACGCATAATCCGGATCAAGTGAACTATGCTTCAAGGATAGTTAAAATGGTAGATGGCAAAATAATGGATGATATAATAGATAAAGAACAAATTAACGCAATGAAACATGAAGCTTAATTTTTTTTCAAAAAAGAATGATGTTTCTTTGGAAAGTGAAGCAGGTTATGAAAAGAGGCATCATGCAGTAAGTCGGCCCAAAGAAACTTGGAAAGAAACCCACACAGGTATCAGTTTTTCTATGATTGCCTATATCAGTTGGAAAAATTTGAAAGTCGGGAAAGCCAGATCGATTCTAACTATTGGCGGCGTAGCCTTGGGTATTGGGATAATCACTTTCCTTTTAAGTATCGGTTTTGGCATGCAACAGATGATAGTCTCAGAAGTGACCAAAAATAATCCGATTGATGTTATTGACATAAATAATGGCAATCTGGATAACTTCGTTTCGCTTACTGACGATGTAGTTAATAAAGTAAAGAATATAGATGGAGTGAAAAAAGTTGAAAGGCGCGTGAACACTGGCGGAAAAATTATTCTAGGTGAATCGCAAACGGACGTGATCATTTATGGAACCACTTCGGATTATCTGGATATGCTCAGGGTGAATTATCGGGACAATGGTGGCAGCTTTTCCAATGATGGTGAGACAGCCTTAATTTCTGATCGCCTGGCCAATCTCTTGGGATTTAGTAATCCATATGATGCCATTGGTAAGAAAATAGTTTACAACATCGCTCTTTCTAAAGAAGTAAGTTCGAGCTTGGACGCGGAAAAAGTGACGGATAATAATGAAATAATCATTTCAGGTATTGTCAATAATTCTGATAATACTTACATATATTTGCCGACTAAGATGTTGCAAGATAAGTTTGGCATAGACAGTGCGCAAGATGGCAAGGTGGTTGTTGCCGATATGGCCAAGTTTGACAATGTGAAACAGCAGTTGGAGCAGATGGGTTTTGTGACCAGTAGCATCGCCGAACTTATTGCCGGCATCAATAGTTTTTTCAGTACAGTCAGAGTGTTCTTGGTAGTTTTTGGAGTTATCATTATGTCAATTTCCGCCATGGGGATGCTCAATACCTTGAGTGTTTCCCTTTTGCAGCGGACTAAAGAGATCGGAATTATGAAAGCCCTTGGCACTAAACGATATGACGTGTTCAAGATGTTCATCCTAGAATCAATAATTATCAGTTTTGTCGGCGGCCTCCTAGGTTTTTTCGGTGGATATGGTTTGGCGCTCCTAGCCAATAAGGTGCTCATAATTTTAGGCAAAAGAATGGGCACTGAACTCAGCTATTTCGTCTATGTTCCGACCGGCTTTGTTCTGGCGATCGGCGGATTCGTGCTGTTCCTTGGCATCATAACTGGGGTTATGCCGGCTTTTCGCGCGGCCAAAATTCACGCCTTGGAAGCGCTCCGGTATGAATAATTTTCAAGATTTAATAATTTTTTTATTGCTAAATATATGTTTTTAAACGGATTTTCATACGCAAATTTGCCTCAAACGGACGCATTTTTTCTAACAGTGGCGCTGGCAGCGATAATTGTCCCGCCGTTCTTGCTCTTTTTTTTGGCACCAGTCAGTCGTCGGATTAGCGAATTTTTTTATCTGGTTAGTATCGTCCCAATCGTAAAATTCAGGAGTGTTAAAAAATATGCCGAGGATAAATTTGAAGAATATGAAGAAAATGAATCAAACGCTTTCAAGTCTAACCCGGGAAATTTTTTGACACTATACAGTGGTCTTAATATGATTATTGATATGGTGGCGGAAAAAGTGACCGGTGAAAAATTGACCGAAGACACAACGCATGAAGAAGTAGCCAAGCTTTTACGCAAAAACGGACTATTGACGCGGAGCGGAGCCAAAAAACTGAGATTTCTCAGATGGCTCGAAATGGTGGTGGTTTCCGGTGGAGTAGGTTCTGTTTCTCAAAAGACTTTGGGATTGGGAATGGTGGTGCTGTGGAAAACTCAGAAAGAATTCAATAACTGGTTGGCGAAAAACACTATTTAAATTTTAAGATACGAAAATGAAAGAAAAATTATTAGGCTTAGCAATGTCCGCTTTGTCAGCCGCAATAGTTTTTGGAATTTATTTATTGATAAGAGCCTTGCAAGGCAAACTTTTCTAATTTTTTTGATGGCCTTGTTCCGCTTATGCAAAAAGAAATAATTACAATTGATGCGGCGCAAACCAAAAAACTGGGCGTCGCGCTAGCTCAAGAAGTCATTGCCAGTGGCGTTGTTTGTCTTTCTGGGGAGCTAGGTGCCGGCAAGACTACTTTTACGCAAGGTCTTTTGGAAGGGTTGGGTCTGGAAGGTCCATTTACCAGTCCGACTTTTCTCATTATGAAAGAATATAAACGGGAAATTTCAAATGATAAATTACAACTTCAAAATGTTTATCATATTGATGCATATAGAATAGAAAAAAATGATATTTTAGCACTTGGCTGGGAAGAGATGGTTGCCAATAAAAATAATATCATTATAATAGAATGGGCGGAACGAGTGAAAGAAATCATTCCTAAAAGTGCATTGTGGATTGATTTTGGCTGGATGGGCGAGGAGGAGAGGAGAATAACGTTGTCCAATTGAATATTATGATATTGAAAATTAAAGAAGCTAAATTAAAGAAAATAAATTTATGAAGAAAATTTTGGCAGTATTATTCGTCTCTAGCTTCGTATTATTTTTCTCTGCTTGCTCCCAAAAAGAAGAATCTAAAACGCCCAATCCGGTGACTGACCCAGGTGGTTATGCGCAGAGCATGATCAACACAAAAAATCAGGCGGCCAAGAATATTGCGGCTGCGACCGAGCAGGAGAATAAAAAGCAAACAGATGCGCTAAATAATAACAATAATAATATGAGCACAAATGGAAGTGGGGCGGGTGACAATGCGGCTTTGTTGCAAAAATATAATACAGTAGTTCTCAAGACCAGCCTAGGAAATATCGAATTGAAACTGGACGCGGCGAATGCACCTGTCACGGTGGGCAATTTTTTGAAGCTGGCCAGCACAGGATTTTATGATGGCGTGCGTTTTCATCGAGTCATCAAAGGCTTCATGATTCAAGGTGGCGATCCACTTTCAAAAGACGACGCGCAAAAATCTGCTTGGGGCACGGGCGGCCCAGGTTACAAATTTGCTGACGAGCTGAAAGGCACGGAGACCTATCCGCAAGGCACGCTAGCTATGGCCAACGCCGGCCCAAACACCAATGGTTCGCAATTTTTCATCGTGACCGCCAGTCCCAGCGCCCCGCTTCCGCCGAGCTACACTGTTTTTGGTAGTGTGGTTTCGGGCATGGACGTGGCTTTGAAAATCGAAAACGTTCAAACTGAAACTGGCGATCGACCGGTCACTGACGTGACCATTAGTAGTGTGCAGGTTTTGGAGAAATAGAAAAACTTTAAAAATATACAAAAACCGCCCGTAAAAGGCGGTTTTTTTTAATTCATTTGTATTATTTATTTCTACTATGAAATTTCGATTTTTTTGGATCAAACTTTCAATAATAGGGTGAACTTGCTTAGACTAAGCAAGTTCACCGTCTAACCTACAGCCAATCTGGTTGGTAGTTATCAATCAGATTGCTGCAGCAGGCGTGGAGGAGCAACTCCTCTCCAAAAATGCCAGTTAACATCTGACGATGCTGCAGGAGAGTCTCATGGTTGAATATACTGCAAACCCGATTGTGATCTATCCTGATAAACCTTTTTTTCTCAAAGCGGAGCGCCATCTCGAGCGCACCTTCTTTGAGAATGGGAGCTGGGATATTCAACCGGTATGAACCCATGGATAGCCATACGAGATGCATGTAATTGTCCTCAGCATCATTGTCATGTTCATATTCGACAACGATTTCAGATCTGGTCTGAAAAAGGACTTCCAGTAGGGCTGCGAATGCCGTATTTGCGGTTTCGTAATCGCAATTATTTTTGGCTTCGTCAGCAATGAGAAAGACCTTTTCTAAATCTCTCATGTCTAGATTGCCCATTTTTGAAAAATGATTTTCTAATGGATCTTCCCCGAGATTAATATCTCCCCAGGAAGATGTAATATCTCTTAGCAGCTCTTGTGATATTCTCATGACAACTCCTTTCCGTCTAAAACGGAATAAAATTAAAAAAACATAATTTAACTTCTATCCCGTTCATGCCAAGCTATGAGCTCAGCGCCGGTCAATTTTTCACTTCACCAATTCTGGATTTTCGCGGACCAAAAGTCCAAAATTGGTGAAGCGATGTTTGTTTCAAAGAGCTATATCATAACAACACAGTATAGCATTTTAGGAGTATTTTGTCAAGGCGAAAAATAACCCATAAACGGTGAATTATAAGGTTTTCATGGAAAGTTATTTTTAAAAACTTATTTATGCCATTGCTTAAAATATAAAATAGTGATATGCTATCATAAGAAAGTAAAATTAAGGTCGATACTTTCTTATAATTAACAAATAAAAAACCAAAAGCAATATGTCAGAACATGATAAAAGGGTAAGATCCTTAGCAGCTTATATGTTAAAGCAGGGATTTTCCATAAAAATGGTTGCTCTTTCTGGCTATAATGAACCAATAGCTGTTGGACGTCACGAGCCGGATGTAATAAGTAAAAATGAAAGTAGGATTGCCATAGGAGAAGCGAAAACTGAAGATGATTATGGCTCGGAGCATAGCCTAGAGCAATACAAGGATTTTGGGGAAAGCGTAGCTGATGTGGTTTATCTACATTTGCCGTTAAAGTTTCACTCAGAAGTGAAACAAACTCTCCAAAATATTGGTGTGATGCAAAAGTATATACTTTTACATTATGCTAGCGAAAAAAGGTCTCATTAACTATTGTACCAATCAAGCACTCACTTCTAGAATGGCAAAATATGTATGGGTGATATGTATAAATGGAGAAGTTAAGTCAAAGACCGCTTGTGTTATGGTTAGTAATTTTACCTTAAACCCAGTCCAAAAGACTGGGTTTTAAAATAGTTTAAATATTATTTTGGGCTGTTTTTTTTGTGGGGATTGTAATATACTAGGAATATATCAAAAATATGCCAAATAAACCCAAAAAGTTAATCTTAATTGATGGCAATGCCATTATTCACCGGGCTTATCATGCCTTGCCGCCACTGATGACCAAATCAGGCGAGCTGGTGAATGCTGTTTATGGGTTCACATCCACATTGCTCAGTGTGATTGAAAAGTTTCAACCGAACTATGTGATTGCAACTTTTGATTTGGCTGGTCCGACTTTTCGGCACAAGGAATTTGCGGAGTATAAGGCGCATCGAGTCAAAGCTGATCAGGAACTCTATGATCAGATTCCGCGTGTCAAAGAAGTGGTGCGCTCTTTGGGCATTCCGATTTTGGAATTGGCTGGATTTGAGGCAGATGATGTCATTGGGACGCTTTCGCGCTTGGCGGACGAATCAAGCGAAAACATTGAGACGATGATTGTGACGGGGGATCTTGACACGCTGCAGCTCGTGAGTGATAAAACCAGCGTCTACACCATGCGCCGGGGTCTGACTGACTCAGTGCTATATGGTAAGGCGGAAATTATGGAGCGTTATGGCTTGGTGCCAGAGCAACTCATTGATTACAAAGGACTACGTGGCGATCCATCTGACAATATTCCTGGAGTGAAAGGCATCGGGGAGAAAACCGCCACGGAACTTTTGAAAAAATACGTCACTTTAGAAGGGGTTTATCAAAACATCGCTGAGATTAAGGGTGCGGTCAAGGATAAGCTCGAACGCGATAAGATGCAGGCGATTCAAAGTAAGCAATTGGCGACCATTGTGCGCACCGTGCCAGTGGAATTGGATTTGGTGGCGGCGCGGACGCATGAATTTGACCGGGCGTCACTGGTGAAACTTTTTCAGGAACTGACATTTTTTAGTTTGATAAAGCGCATACCCGGAAACGACCCTGCGAATGACGCAAATGATAATGCAAATACACAAATACGCGAATCAGGAAATGGCATCAAGGATTTTAAGTATGAACATGTTACGAAAGATAAACAAGCCGAGTTTTTTGAAATGTTGTCTGCTCAAAAAGAAGTGTCATTCTATTTGAAAACACAGGGTGGTAAGAATTGGGAAAAAGAAATTTTGAGTGTGGCGTTTTCTTGGAAGACAGGACGCGCTGGCAGTGTTGAGTTTAAGGATAAAAATATTGCTGAATTAAAAAATATTTTTGAAAGAAAAGAAATTAAAAAGATTGGCTATGATGTGAAGAGTTCAATTGAGACTCTCGGTAAATATGATATTCAGCTCGCCGGAGAATTGTATGACATTATGGTCGCGGCTTATGTGTTGGATCCGGGCGCGAAAAACGAATTTGAACGCTTAGTTTTGAAAGAATTGGGTGAAGAAAGTGCGCCCGCGGATAAAAAGGGTCAGCTGGGTCTTTTGGCTCCATCTATTGAGGATCAATCCGACGAAACTTGCAAATGCGCTGATTATATTTTCAAGCTGAAAAATGGTTACGTCAAAAAAATCGAAACTATTAGTGTCGAGCAAGGCGTTGCGCATAATCTGCAAAAAGTTTTTACGGACATTGAAATGCCACTGGTCAAAATTTTGGCGGAGATGGAAGTGACGGGCGTGCGTTTGAATACGGTTATCTTCAAAGGTATTTCAGAAAAAATCACCGCGCGCATTGTAAATTTGGAAAAAAATATCTATGATGCCGCCGGCACACAATTTAATATTAACTCGCCCAAGCAATTGGCAGAAGTGCTTTTTGAAACGATGAAATTGCCAACTTTGGACATTAAGCGTGGCAAGACTGGCTATTCCACTGCTTCAGCTGAATTGCAGAAGTTGAAAAGTGAGCATAAAATCATTGAAAAAATCGAAGAATATCGTGAAATTTTCAAATTGAAAACGACTTATCTCGATGCCCTGC
>JAHFOP010000040.1 GCA_023261605.1 Candidatus Moraniibacteriota bacterium | reverse complement strand
TGTTTTTCATGCTCCTATTATACCATAACTTATAGTTTGCCTATATTTATGCTAGAATAGATGGGTAAATTTAAAAAAGTTGAAATATAAATATATGCTAAAGAGAAACAAGGCCATTCTCATCACAGGTGGGGCGGGCTATATTGGGAGTCACGCAGTGAAACTTTTTTTGGAAAAAGGATATGCAGTCGTAGTGTTTGATAATTTGTCGCACGGGTGGCGCGAACCATTGGAAATTTTGAAAAAACTCGGAACGCTGCATTTTGAAAAAGGTGATTTGCGCCACAAAAAAGATTTGGTAAAAGTTTTCAAAAAACATAAGATCACAGCTGTTTTGCATTTTGCCGCGCTGTGTTTGGTGAATGAATCAATGGAACAACCGGAGTTGTTTTTTGAAAACAATGTGCTTGGCAGCCTCAATCTGTTGGAAGCGATGCGGACACATGGCGTCAAAGACATCATTTTTTCTTCCACCTGTGCCACTTATGGTGAGACAAAATATCTGCCCGTAGATGAAGCGCACCCACAAAACGCAGACAATCCGTACGGCGAATCGAAATTTTTGGTGGAACGAATGCTCATTTGGTACGGTAAATTGCATGGTTTCAAATATGTCATCCTGCGCTATTTCAATGTTTGTGGCGCAGCGGCCGACGGCTCAATTGGCGACAGTAAAAAACCATCGCAACTTTTGATGCAAAACGCCGTGCGGGGCGCCATGGGCATCGAACCATTTTCTTTCACCTATGCACCCGTCAAGACGCGCGATAAAAGTCCGGTGCGCGATTACATTGATGTGGAGGATTTGGCCGAGGCGCATTTGGCTGCGTTCAATTATTTGGAAAAAAATGGTCAAAGTCAGATTTTGAATTTGGGCAACGGCCAAGGTTTTTCGGTCAAAGAAATTGTGGCGGAAGTGGAAAAAGTTTTTGGTGTCACAATGAAAAAACAAAAAGCCGTGGCCAGAAAAGGCGAATACGCGGAAATCTTTGCCGACCCCAGGAAGGCCCAAAGAATTCTCAAATGGCAATCGAAAAAAACTTTGCAAGATAGCATCCTGAGCCTCAAGAAATGGTATGAGAATAAACCACAGGGATATCGCAAATGAAAAATAGTCTAGTAGAAATTTTTGCCGGCCTTCGGGGTCGGTTTTTTCGTGCTTTTTTTCCGACTTGAACGAAAAAAGAAAATGGAGTAGGATAATAAAATGGTCAAAATATATGTTTTTGTTCCATTAACAATTTTTCTAAGGAGTGAGAGATGATAATAGGTATGTATGACCCTGAGAATGCAATCTGGACAATGCCCGGCGGAACCAGCCCTAGGCCGCCAAAAGATCTTTTTAATTCGCGCACGATGAAGTGCGCCAAGGAACATCCGATTTGGTGGTCGATATTGACGGCTCTCCAGAATATTCCCAGCAAGAAACTGATGGCGCATGTTTCGGCTCTTGTGAAAGATGGAATGTTCTGTTTCGGAGAGAATGTTATTGTTAGAGTCACGCCTATGCCGCCAAGTTACAAAGACGGCATACCGGTAGTAGTGAGCGCTGAAAAAATCGGCAATCACACTCAGTTTAGACCCACGGTGAAATGTCTTTGGGGGATGAATCAATCGCTTCAGGGAGCCACCGTGAACGGTGCCAAAAACAGTGCGGAATGGGAAGTGCATTTCCGCGCATGTTTGCGAAAGGTCAAGGATGCACGGCTCAATAGAATGAGGGATGATGCTGTTGTAGTAACCGCCCTAAGGGGAATCTGAAGTGAAGAGTTGTGCAAAACGCAAGGAGATGGGGGTTGTGGCAATTTGGCTACCGCCCCTTTTATTGTATATTTGAAGACAAAAGGAAAAGATGGTAGAATAGGGGAGAAGTTGTTTTTCCATTATGCCCGATAATAACAAAAAATTTGAATTGATCATCAAACCGCAAAAAGGGTGGTTTGATTTGAATTTGAGAGAACTTTGGCTATATCGCGAGCTAGCCTTCATTTTCGCTTGGCGTGATATCAAGGTGCGCTACAAACAAACGGCCTTGGGAATTGCTTGGGCAATTTTGCAGCCGGTCTTGACGGTGGCAATTTTTTCTTTTTTCTTCGGTCGATTGGCCAAAATTCCATCCGACGGGATTCCGTACCCAATTTTCGCTTTCGTGGGTATTGTGTTTTGGAACTATTTTTCCATTTCTTTGACCGGAGCCAGCAACACCATCATTGAAAATGAAAATATCATCAAAAAAGTCTATTTTCCGCGATTGATCTTGCCGATTTCTTCGACTCTGACGCCGCTCATTGACTTGGGAATTTCACTCGTAGTCCTGATAGTTTTTATGTTGTATTATCACATGCTGCCGATGCTGACTGGTGTTTTGTTTTTGCCCTTGCTTTTCATTATTTCTTTTTTGGCTTCATCGGGACTCGGGCTTTTTTTGGCTTCAATCAATTTGAAATATCGGGATGTGCGTTACGCTTTGCCGTTTTTCATCCAACTTTTGATGTATGTGACGCCGGTCATCTACCCATCCAGTCTAGTCGGGGAAAAATATCGTTGGATCATCGCGCTCAATCCCATGACGGGCGTGATTGAAACAGCGCGGTCATCATTTCTGGGAGTGACTCCAATAAATTTTCAACTCCTGTTTATTTCTATCGGAATTTCCATAGTATTGTTTTTATTCGGAGTGTTTAAATTCAAAAAAACTGAAAGATTTTTCGCGGATTTGGCCTAAAAGCGTGGATAAGTATTCGGCAATAAAGCAAACAGTTGACGCAGGAGTAAGCCTAATATATGATTTCAGTAGATTATTAAATTCGATAATTTTATGAAATACCAAGAATTTAAAAAAGCCTTAGACAAGCCATACTTTAATATTTTAGATATTTTGCTTAAAAAGCTCAATGTCTATGGCTATCAGTTGTCTCTGTGGCGAAAAAAGGGCTATATAAGTCGCTTAAAAAAAGGGATGTATTTTTTTGTTGATGAAAAAGAAAAAATGACTCAGCAAGAAATTTCTTTTTTAGTTTACCAGCCTAGCTATTTGTCTATGGAAGCCGCATTGAGTCACTATGGTTTGATTCCGGAAATGGTTCATGTTCAAACGGGAGTTACTACAAAGACAACCAGAAAATTTTCAAATGATTTTGGCAGTTTTAGCTATCGGCATATTCAGCCAAAACTTTTTTTTGGTTATATTCCCATTGAAACAAAATTCGGAAAATATTTAATTGCCGAACCGGAAAAGGCATTGTTGGATTATTTATATTTTAATTTAGGGCGTCTCAATGATCAAGAAGATATTTCCGGATTAAGGATTAACCACGACGAACTTGAGCGAATTATTAATAGAAAAAAACTAGAGTCCTATCTTAAGGAATTTAACATTGAAAAGCTAACTCGCAACATAAATTTGTTATTTTAAATATGCTGACATTTTCTCAATTAAAAAAATATTATTCAAACACCAAAAATACTTCTTCGAAAAGTATTTTGGTGGAATATTTGCAATATGAAATATTGGATTCTATTTATAAACAGAAAAAAAGCACGCAGCTAAGTTTCATTGGTGGCACAGCGATTCGAATTGTCTATGACGGAAATCGTTTTTCGGAAGATTTAGATTTCGATAATTTTGGGCTGTCTTTTGGGGAATTTCAAGAACTGATGGATATGGTTATTGGGGACATGAAACTTAAGGGATTTGCAATGGAAGCTCGTTTGGTTGAAAAGGGCGCCTATCATTGCTACATAAAATTCCCACATATTTTGCAAGAGGCAAATCTTAGTTCGGCAGTTTCTGAAAAAATTCTTGTGCGGATTGACACGGTGCAAAAGGAAAAACTTTTCAGTCCCGAAGTACATACGCTCAACAAATTTGATATCTACCGGTCAATTCTCATAAATCCAATTGATATTGTACTTGCTCAAAAACTTATGGCAATCACAGGGCGCAAAAGGGAAAAAGGCAGAGATTTCTATGATGTGAGCTATTTGTATGGAAAAACTCAACCGGATTTTTCCTACATAGAAAAAACTCTTTCTATGTCAAAGAATGAATTTATTGAAAAATTATTGGCGCGTTGCGAAGAGTTGGATTTTGCCTATATGGCGAAGGATGTTGAGCCGTTTTTGATTGAGCCGGATCAGTCGTCCAGAGTTATCGAATTTAAAGAGTTTATTAAGAAACAAATGGCTATCTAGCCTAAAAATATGACAAAACCCATTATTGAAGTCAAAAATTTGTCCAAGGAATATATCCTAACCCACAATGCGCAGCCGTATTATACGTTGCGTGATTCTTTGATGAATTTTGTGAAAAAGCCGTTGGAATTTTTTTTCGCCAAAAATTCTTCGTCAAAAAAAGAAAAATTTATGGCCTTGAAAGACATCAATTTTTCCGTGATGCCTGGAGAAGTCATTGGCATTATTGGCCGAAACGGCGCCGGCAAAAGCACCTTGCTCAAAATTCTTTCTCAAATCACTCCGCCAACGTCCGGCTCAATTCACTTGCGTGGCCGTGTGGCTTCACTGCTTGAAGTGGGCACCGGATTTCACCCGGAGTTGACGGGTCGAGAGAACATCTATCTCAATGGCGCAATTCTGGGCATGACGCAAAAAGAAATCAAGAGTAAATTTAATGAAATCGTGGAGTTCGCGGGCATTGAAAAATTCTTGGACACGCCGGTGAAAAGATATTCCAGTGGCATGTATGTGCGTCTTGCCTTTGCCGTGGCCGCGCATCTCGAGCCGGAAATTTTGATCGTGGACGAAGTGCTGGCAGTCGGAGACGCCGAATTTCAGAAAAAATGCTTGGGGAAGATGGGGGACATTGCCAAACAAGATGGCAGGACGGTTTTATTTGTGAGTCATAATATGGCAGCGATACAGCAATTATGCACAAAGGGAATACTTCTCAATAATGGCGAAATAGTTTTTACTGGCGATGCTGATTCTGTTGTGAATCATTATCTTCAACAAAATAACCATGATGATCTAGATACTGAAAAAAATATTGCACATCAGGTTGATAAAATATTCCAATTGATTTATGCTAAGGTTTGCAATGAGAGATTGGAAAAAAAAGGCATTTTTGAAAGTGACGAAAATATTGTGTTGTTCTTTCGTTTCAAAATCAAGGAAAAGATACCAGGGCTTTATGCCTATTTGCAAATATCCAGAAAGGAATCTGATACTGCTGTTCTAATCTCAGATAGCAATGATATAAAGATGAATTTTTTTGATCATAGTCCTCTGGGTGAGGTTGAAGTCGAAGTTAAAATTCCAAGACGTTCCTTGGGTGTGGGAGAATATGTTGTATATATAAATTTCACTAGCGATAAGAATATTGAGGCTTTCAATGTAGATTCTCCGGGGGACATATTATCGTTTCAGATCAATGACAATAACACCGCCAGAGGTAATGGTCGAGGAGGATTTCTGAGCACTTTATTGGAGTGGAAATTTATAGATTAGCGATATAAAATTATTTTTTAATTATATAAAATTATGCTTAATGAGAGATCAGTTTTGATAACTGGAGGAACGGGATCTTTTGGAAAAATGTTTGTCAAAACAATTCTGGAAAAATATCCAGACGTTAAACGGTTAGCGATTTATTCGCGGGATGAATTGAAGCAATTTGAAATGGCGCAATTGTATCCGATTGATAAATTTCCCCAAGTGCGTTTTTTCATCGGCGATGTTCGTGATCTTCCCAGACTCAAAAGAGCTTGTGAAGGCATTGATGTGATCATTCACGCGGCGGCTTTGAAACATGTGCCGTTGGCTGAATATAATCCGGATGAATTTATTAAAACCAATATTGGCGGAGCGCAAAACATTGTTGATGCCGCTCTGGCGACCGATGTCAAAATTGTGGTGGCACTTTCAACTGACAAGGCGGCGGCGCCAATCAATCTGTATGGCGCGACAAAACTGGTTTCCGACAAGCTTTTCATTGCCGCTAATAATATCAAGGGAAGTCGTGATTTGCGCTTTTCGGCTGTGCGCTATGGAAATGTAATGGGATCAAGGGGTTCGGTCATTCCATTTTTTATGAAGAAAGCCAAGGAAGAAAATGTTCTACCAATCACGCATATGGATATGACTCGGTTTAATATTTCCTTGGAGGATGGTGTCGCGATGGTGCTTTGGGCCATTGAAAATGCCAAAGGAGGAGAAATTTTTGTACCCAAAATTCCTTCATACAAAATTGAAACGGTGGCTAGAGCCATTGCGCCTAATGCCAAGTTAGTGGACATTGGAATTCGGCCAGGGGAAAAATTGCACGAGGAGATGATCACAGCCAGTGATTCATTCAACACGATTGAATTCGACAAATATTATGCGATTTTATCTTCGGATGCCAATAAAGAAGAATATCTGAAGCATTTCAATGCACATGAAGTTCCCAAGGGTTTTCAGTACAACTCCGGAACAAATGATAGATGGGAAACTATTGAAAGTATGCGGGAGTTGATCAGGACTTATGTCGATCCTAATTTTGAACCGATAAAATAGTATGGCAGAGAACATTATTCCTTATGGGAAACAAACAATTGATGAAGAAGATATTCAAGCAGTGATTGAAACGCTTGAATCGGATTTTTTGACCACGGGTCCAAAAATACAAGAATTTGAAAAAAAATTTGCGGAGTATGTTGGCGCAAAATATGCCGTGGCTGTTTCTTCAGGCACCGCGGCTTTGCATGTGGCGTGTCTTGCGGCAGGCTTGGAGTCGGGAGATGAATTGATCACATCCCCAATGACTTTCGCCGCATCCGCCAATTGTGCGTTGTATTGTGACGCGAAGCCGGTGTTTGTGGACATAAAAGAAAATGGGCTGATTGATGAAAATTTAATTGAGGAGAGAATAACTTCCAAAACAAAAATAGTGATCCCAGTTCACTATGCCGGACTTCCTTGTGAGATGAAAAAAATCAAAGAGATAGCCGACAGGCATAAATTGATCATCATTGAAGATGCTTGTCATGCATTGGGCGCTGAATATGAAAAAACAAAAATCGGAGATTGCGCGCATTCAGATATGGCGGTGTTTAGTTTTCATCCGGTGAAACACATCACGACCGGCGAAGGAGGCATGATCACGACCAATTCTGAAGAGCTGTATCAAAAACTGCTAATGTTTCGAAGTCACGGAATCACTAAGGATTCGGACAAGTTGTTAAATAAAAGCGAAGGACCTTGGTTCCATGAAATGCAAGAACTCGGTTTCAACTATCGAATCACTGATTTTCAATGCGCACTGGGCATCAGTCAGCTTAGTAAAATTGATAAGTTTGTCGAAAGAAGGAGAGAAATTGCTAAAAAATATGATGAAGCTTTTGCGAATATTGACAAGATTGAACCACTCAGGCAATCCGAGGAGAGCAAAGATGCATATCATCTTTTTGTGATCAAGGTTGAGAATAAAGAAAAGAGATTGGAATTATTTAATTATTTGAAAGAAAATAATATTTTTTGCCAAGTGCACTACATTCCGGTTCATTGGCACCCATATTATCAGAAGTTGGGATATGAAAAGGAAAGTTGTCCCGAAGCTGGAAAATTTTATGAGCGGATAATCAGTTTGCCGATGTATCCCGGATTGAAAGATGCTGAACAGGAAAGAGTTATCCAAGTAATCAAAGATTTTTATGCAAAATAAAAAAATACTAGCGATTATTCCGGCTCGCGGAGGAAGCAAAAGGATTCCTCGCAAGAATATCAAAGATTTTTTGGGCAAACCGATAATCGCGTATTCGATTGAAGCTGCTCTGAACAGCAGGCTTTTCGACGAAGTCATGGTTTCGACCGACGACGAGGAGATCGCAAGGGTGGCGAAAAAATATGGAGCGAGCGTGCCTTTTATGCGAAGTGAAAAAAATTCAAATGACCATGCTACAACTGCCGACGTAATTGAAGAAGTTTTGGCTGGATACGAGGAAAAATCAATAAAATTTGATATATTTTGTTGTATTTATCCGACAGCTCCCTTGATAGATGGAGCAACTCTGAAAAATTGCT
Organism: Candidatus Moraniibacteriota bacterium; assembly: GCA_023261605.1. GTDB lineage: Bacteria > Patescibacteriota > Minisyncoccia > Moranbacterales > UBA2206 > CAIKZD01. Next base: position 971 of record JAHFOP010000040.1, on the reverse strand, counting down.
GCACCTTGTTAATCGATGAGAAATTTGATTCTGTTTTTCCCATTGTCCGATTTGGCTATCCGATCCAGCGGGCGTTGAAAATGACCGGATCAAAAATTGAAATGATGTGGCCTGAAAATATGAATACTAGATCGCAGGATTTACCGGCGGCATATCATGACAGCGGGCAGTTCTATTGGATGTGGAAGGATGCTTTTCTGAGAAATAAGAAGCTTTTTGAGAAAAACTCCGGAGCCGTAATCCTAGATAATTTATTAGTTCAAGATATCGACAATCTTGAAGATTGGAAGCTGGCAGAATTCAAATATGAGTTTATTAATAAAAACAAAAAATCTTGACAAAAACACATCTGTGTGTTTATAATACGCAAACAGCTCTTTATCATGGTGGCTTAGGGTCTAATCAAAAACGCTTACGGTAAGCCTTTTTGACTATAATTAAAAAATGCCGAAAAAAAGAAAAAGGAGAGGGAGATATGAATACGGACTATACGAAGGCGCAGGCATTGAGTTATTCGGGTAATCAAGGGGCTACTTTTGCCATTCCAAGGTATCAGAGGGAGAGTTTAATCAGTATATCTTTGGGATTTCAGCCGCTGGGAATCGCGAGCTTGCCCTTTGGCAATGACACCCTGATTGCGGTAGCGGCATATTTTGAACCGGCTATCTGTATGATCATAGCGACCGAAAATGAAGCAGGTCTTTGTCTGAAAGTAAACTGGATACGAGGCGCTGCTAACTTTGAAGGCAAAAGCATCAGAATCTTTCCCGATATCTATGGCCCTGGGGATGCCAACCGTATGCAGACAGTGAACTTCGGTCCTGATGGTGCGCTTCTGGTCACACGCAATGCTGACCGGGAGTTCTTCGTCCTCTCACCACCCGATGATCCTTTGGGGAAATGGATTTTGTCTGATCGATTCCGTCTCCAAGGACAGGGAATGCTTCACTCTGCGCTTTTGGAAGGCGAAG
>JAHFOP010000008.1 GCA_023261605.1 Candidatus Moraniibacteriota bacterium | reverse complement strand
ATTTGTATAAGACGGCTGTTTTTAGACCGGAGAAAGAAAAATTGAAATCCTTAGAATTAATCATTGGTCGAGGCAAGACTGTGTCCAGTATCTGATAGTTAGTATTTTTAATTTGTTTGTAATTGGCTGCTCTTGCGCTTAAGGCTGGTCCGCCCGGATAACCCAGCTCTAGAATGCGCGCCACTTTGTCAAAAGCTTCTCCAGCCGCGTCATCTTGCGTTTCCCCGATAATTTCATAATCCAAATGCTTTTTCATGAGCACAAGTTGCGTATGCCCGCCCGAAACCACGAGACAGAGAAGGGGAAGTTTGACTTCTTCACTTTTAACTTTTAACTTTCCTGCCTCGCCGGCAGGCGGGTGACTTTTGACTTTGCGAATGAAGTTCGCGTAGATATGGCCTTCAATATGATGGATTCCGATAAGCGGCACGCCCCATAGATAGCTCAATGTTTTGGCAGCACTGACGCCAATGAGGAGCGCGGGGATGAGCCCTGGGCCGTTAGTGACGGCGATAAGGTCAATGTCTTTTTGTTTGACATTAGCTTTCTGGAGAGCTTCCTGAATAACTGGCAGTATATTTTTTAAATGCTCACGCGCCGCTAAATTCGGCACCACGCCACCCCACTCGGCGTGCAGTGCTACTTGAGAAGAAACGATATTGGACAGCAGTGCAAAACCAGCTGACTCACTTTTTGTGACAGCTGCTGCCGTTTCATCGCAAGAAGTTTCAATAGAGAGGATAAGCATGGTAAAAAGTTAGGCTTTTTAGATATTCGCACCTTTTCTGATATTATAGTATCATTATTACATTGAAATACAAATCATAAATTTTTAGTACTAACAATGCTTGAAAACGAACCAAAAAAAGAATTGACCGATAATGAAATCGTCGAGATCGTACGCGAGAAAGATCCCGAGAGGTATGCTGAACTGATTGAACGATATCAAGGTAAGCTTTTTGCCTATCTCTACCGGCTGACTGGTGCCCGCGAGGAGACGGAAGATTTATTGCAAGATGTTTTCATTAAAGCCTTTCGGAATTTGCGCAGCTATGACACTGGTCGCAAATTTTCATCTTGGATCTATCGTATCGCGCATAACGAAGCAGTCAATCACATTAAAAGAAGATCATTGAAGCGTTTCATTCCTTGGGAAGACATCACTGCTACCAAGGATATGTTGGAGATGTCCAGTTCAGCTGAAGGGGCGGACGTGACGCAGATAAGGGAAGAAACTAGAACTGAAGTGGACGAGGCGATCAATCGTCTGCCCTTTAAATATAAGCAAGTGCTAGTGCTGCGCTATTATTCGGACAAATCATATGAAGATATCAGTGAAATTTTAGGCAAACCTATAAATACCGTCGGTACGCTCATTAATCGTGCCAAGAAAAAGATGGCGGTCGAAATCGAAAAAAATAATCAGCGGGATAATAATAAAGGAAAAAAGATATGAGTAATGTCGATAGAGATCAAGAAAAGAAAGATATAAAAACACGAGTGATGGCAGACATCAAGAGCAAGAAAGTCAGGATGCGCAGTCGCTTGGTCTTTGTGGTGGAAAAACTGGGATTGGAAGGCGCACTTTTTCTGATGGTCATTTCGGGCGCAGTTTTTGTCAGTTTGATTTTCTATTTCATTACGAGCACCAGATTGGAAAAATTCTTGGGGTTGGGCATGCCTGGCGCCAAAGTTTTTTTCGCCACCCTGCCATATGATTACATTATATTTTTCATATTAGCGCTGGCGCTGGCGGTTTATTTTGCCAATCGCATTGAACTGTTTTGCGGAAAGTGCGAACGCACAGACACTTTCGCTGTCTGGTTCTTTTTGGGTGCTTTGGCTCTGGGAATCTTTTTCGGTGTCATGGGTGTCGGCAGTTTCTTGGGCGGTTGGTCTCACAACAAAATTCCACATAATGCCGCTATTCATGGGAAGATTAAAAATTTTATGGATAACGAAGTGACAGTTGTGGATGAAGAAGGGGACGTGATTCAAGTTTTTTTGCCTAGTACTAAAGCTCCGACTAAAACAGATGGCTACATGACAGATAAATTCTTGCGTGCTGTCGGGACGCGCGACAAAACTAACCCTTTCATTTTTCACGCCGAAAAAGTGCAATGTTGTGAGGATGATTAGGATGATTAAAAACTGGCCGTTAGCTTTTAGATGTTTTTGATTCTTTTGCTTTTGCGACCAAGGCCTTGACCAGTTCGCTTATTTTTTCTTTCGTTTCTGCGTCTTTAACTTCTCCATTCTCAATCTTGTCAGCTGCGTTTGGCACCATCACTTCTGGGCGATTAAGGGGATGCATGTTCAAAAAGACGAAACTTTGACGCAAATGGTATTGCGCCCGGGCTCCGCCCAGCATTCCGACTCCCGCGCTCATGATTCCGACCGGCTTTCCTTCGAAGCAACTCTGGCCATAAGGACGCGAACCCCAGTCGATGGCGTTTTTCAAAACTCCCGGGACAGAATAGTTGTATTCTGGGGAAGCAATCAAAACGGCGTCGGCAGCTTCAATTTTTTGTTTGAAATTTTTGACCACTTCGGGCATATCGTTTTCCAGATCCTGATTGAAAAGGGGAAAATCGATCTCGACAATTTCGATTTCCGCGTACTCAGGACTTGATTTCACGGCCTCGCGCATGATGGCCTTGTTGAAAGAATCTTTCCGCAGACTCCCAACAAGCCCGACGATCTTCATTTTTTGATTATCCTCCATAATTTTATTGTGTTACCTTCCTACGCTTATTTGTACAAACAAGCCGCAATTATGTTTCATTTCAAGATTGAAATATAAAAAAGCTACCCCGCTAAAGATAGTCAAGGTAGCTTTCGAGTTCATTTGTAAATTCAACTGTTGGGCAGCTCTATATCAATTAGCGCTGCACTGCAGTTTTCTTGTTTTTACATATATGTGCCAACCAGTAGGTCAAAAGGGATAATCTTGTAATCGTAACTGATACGATAATATATGCAGCAAACAGAGGTATTACAAGGCTGCAAATTACTATGGCGATTACTATGATCATTATTGGCACACCGGCAGGAACAATAAACACGAAACTCGAACCTGGTAGCACCAACTCGAAGATGTATCCGACAATGGTATACACTATGATGTATCCGATACATTTAAGAATTGAGAACAGTATTCTTTTTCGGTCTCCCTTTTCCTGCTTCACAAGTTGTATAATAGCGCTCGCTGGGGCAGCTAAGGCAGTCATTAAAAACCCAGCGACAAAATAATAACTGAAGATGGTTTGGGCAATGCCTCTAATTTCCTCAATGTTCATTTTTCCTCCTGTTAGTATAGTGAAGAAGATATATCGGTCGACAATCATTTGTAAACAAAGGAACTTAAAAAAATCTAGCATACAATGCTAATTATGTAAAATGAAATCTAAAAGCCATCATCAATCGAAGGAGTGGAACCAGCAAGTGAAGCATGAAAATTTCCCCGAAAGGAGATTTTTGCAAGTGTACCGCGTATGGGATTCGAACCCATGATTTCCAGGATGAAAACCTGGCGTCCTGGACCGGACTAGACGAACGCGGCATGATATATTATTTTTTATTTTTCAAAATTTCTTTTATCTTTTTTCTTCCAGCAGCCGATTTCCAATATTTTTCAGCTTCTCTAGCTAGACTTTCGTTCGGCAAAACTTTTTCCAAAACCATCCAATCAAAACTTCCAAAATATTTCGTTGTCCTAACTCCCTTATTTTTGTGTTTTTTCATCCTACTCTCCAAATCATCAGTAAAACCAACATAGGTTTTCTGTTTGTCCTGACTTGTTAATAGGTATATGAAATAGTTTTGCATAAAACCTGGCGTCCCCGCCTCGCGTCGACGAGCGGTCGTCTCCGCGAGTCGAGGCGGGCTGGACCGGACTAGACGCCACCCTCTCGGGTGGTCACCCGTTAGGGTGAAACGCGGCGTGATATTCTATTTTATTATCAAAAAATGCCGTCCGGCACTCTTGAATAACACAACAAAAATATCTTAGCATGACTTTTTGATTATGTCCAGTTTTCGCGCTTCAGCAGATTTATACACAGCCCAGGTGAAAATTGTGCTTTGGATAAAGCATAATATATGGTAAGATGTGCATAGTGAATCATTGGTGTTTTTGTAGAGCGTCAAAAGGAGGAATTGAACGTAAACTATGAAATTCAATGGAGGGTAGTGAGATGTCAAAGAAAAATCATCCAATGAGTGTGATGGGACGAAAAAGGGAGGGATTGAAAAAAGTGATTGATCGGGTGCCAACTATTTGTGACGGGTGCCCGGGGAAGAAAGATTTCTCGTTCGAGAAATGTCTCAATCTTGAGTCTGAAGGAGAAGAAGGGAGGGGATGCCCACAGCTGTTGGAGTATATGCGTCGGTTCAGAGGCGGCGTAGCTTCTCCTTGCAAAGGGTGCAAACTCCCAATCATTATTGGGAATGACAATTTTTTATCCCGAGGTACATGCAATAAAAAGTGCGGCTTATTCGTTGCCATCAAGTATGCAATGAAACCTTCTCCGGCGGATATGTACACTTCATGGAGAGAGGCTACTCCGTACACTGGGATGGATGTCCATTAAGGAGGCAAGTTGTGCGATGGATATGTCAGAAGGGGTTTGTCAGACCCCGCCTATCTCAATAGGCGGGGATCTTTTTTGCCAAAATAAGCAGGAATAAGGATAATTAGGCCGCGCGGCTTTTTTCCAATTCTTTGATTCTTTTTTTCAGTTCTATCATTTTCATTTCCCGGCTGACAGTCAGCTCATTGAATTTTTCCAGATCGGCAATTTTTTTCTCAAGATCTTTTTTGGTCTTTTCAATTTCTTTCGCCTTACTTTTTATGTCATTGATCTGTTTTTGATAGAGATCGATCACTTCCAAAATATCTTGCGTGCGCCGCATGGCACCGGCCATATCATTTTTTTGCAAAGTCTTGTTCTTCGTCGGGATGGCGACATGGAGATAGCCGACACACTCCTCATCTTGCATGATGCGTGCCGCGGCCACATTCACAAAAAATTTCTCACCATTTTTATCGAGATGGGTGTGCACTTCCACTGTCGGCTGGCCAGTCTCGATCAATTTCAAAATCGGACAAGGATCATTAGGAGGTTCGCATTTACTGGTCCTATTATGGGTCACTGCATAGCAAAATTTTTCAAGCACCTTTTCTTTACTACTGTTAATTTCTTCCAAAAAAGCCGCATTGGCATAAAGCACTTTGAAATCTTTTGAGATGACCAAAATTTCTTGATCCAGGCAATCCAGCACTAACTCAGCTTCTATTTTCAAGCCCTTGTCGACGCCAACGCCGATGGAATCATTTTGAATTTGTTTATCAGTAGTCATATTTTTTATTTTTATTATTTAATTATATTATATCACACAAGCGTGAATTCAAGAGGCGAGTTGCCTCGGATGGTTTCAATAGCTAGCTTTTGCCAAAAGATTGGTTTGGGACTAGACTGGAAGTACGTAATGCTTCGATTACTATGAATAATATTGGTTGAAAATTTTACAGTTATATTTAACAACGATTATAAAATATGACCATAAACGAATTTGAAAATTACATAAAAGAAAAGGACAAGAAGCACATCATTTTTGATTTTGACGGGACGATTTGCAAGTTGCTGATTGATTGGAGTGATTGGAAAAAGGAATTGGAAGAAATTGTGGCCGAGTATGATTTAGGTGTGAGTGGGACGGAAGCTGGACTCTATGAAATTCAAAGTATCTGTGTTGAAAAAGGCGGGCAGGAAGCGCGAACGCGAATTTTGGAAATGAACTATCGAATTGAGAAAGAATATTGTGCCGGCTTTGAACTTTTGCCAGTTGCTTTGCCAGTTTTGGAAGTGGCCAAAAAATGGGCGCAGTTGTATGTGTGGACGTCCAATGACCAAAGAACGATCATGCCAATTCTCGAGGAACTGAAAATAGAAAAAATGTTCGAACGAGTTGTCACTCGAAATGATGTCGATTTTATTAAACCTCATCCGCAAGGCTTTGATCTCATCTATGACGCCAAAAATCCCAAGTCGCAATATCTGATCATCGGCGACAGCTCAGCCGATGAAGGTGCGGGGAAAAACTCGGGAATAGATTTTTTGAACATCACAGAATTTGAATTAGCTTAAAATTACGTAATTAATTACTTACACACATGAACATCACTTCCGCACAATTTGTGAAAGGTATTTTGGGTTCGGACCCGGCACTGGATAATGGTTTTCCGCAGGTGGCTTTTGTCGGACGTTCCAACGCGGGGAAATCGAGCCTCATCAATTCTTTGGTCAGACAAAAAAGTTTGGCGCGCACCAGCAACACGCCTGGGCGCACGCAACAGATTAATTTGTTTCTGATTAATAACAATTGCTACTTTTTGGATTTGCCCGGTTATGGTTATGCCAAAGCGTCGAAAAATCGGCAAGCCGAATTGGGCAGCTTGATTCGGGAGTATTTGTTCGTGGCTAAATATGATAAACAGAAAATTGTGCAAGTGATTGACGGCGCAGTTGGACCGACCGAATTGGATCTTGAAATATTGCGGATGCTGGAAGAGCATGAGAAAGAAATTCTCATCATAGCCAACAAGTTCGACAAAGTGAAAAAGACTTCTCAAAAAAGACAACTGGAAATTATACGCGAAAAAGTGGGGGAGCATACTGTGGTGGCGTATTCTTCAAAGGAGAATCTTGGCAGAAATGAACTTCTTCACGAAATTTTGTAATATGTACTATCTTTATATTTTGCAATGCTCTGACGGAACATTTTATACCGGCATTACGACAGACTTATCCCGCAGGGTAACGGAGCATAATGAGAATAAGCTGGGCGCTAAATATACTGCCGGTCGACAGCCGGTGAAACTGGTTTATTCCAAAAAACTTAAAGACCGATCTTCGGCGTTGCGCGAAGAAGCTCGGGTCAAAAAACTGAAAAAAGTTGAGAAATTGGAATTGATTGGAAACTTACAGAGCATAAGAAAGAAGCCAGTGTGATTGGAGATGGCTTTTTCAAAATTTTGTTTTATAATTTGGTGATTTTGCATAACTATATGGTATAATAAAAAATAATAAATCCTACTTAATAAAAAACATACAATGAAAAAAACCATTGCTTTTGTCTCCATAATCTTTCTCTTGCAGACTCTTCTTCTCCCAACTCTAATCCCAACAGCTCAAGCTTCTTCTGGGAGTGGAACTTTTACTCAAAATGATTGGAGTGGAGGAGCTGGACAAAATAACTTTGGTGATGCTAATAAATTTAAGGAAAGTGGAGGAGATGGAGTCTATGCAACTCAAAATCTGCGCATGAAGATTAATGCGGATACGGTGGTGGGGCAGGAGAATTTTGGTAGCAACGCTATTAATGGAGGTGTTTTAAATGGTGCAGTGCTCAACGGCCCATACAACACTTTTTCTGATGGCACACATCTTTTTGTGGCGGATACTGGCAATAATCGGGTTCTTATATACAATTCCATCCCAACAACGAGTGGCGCCACAGCTGATGTGGTGGTGGGTCAAGCTAATTTTACTTCTGTTTCCTTCAGCGCCGGTGCCACACAAATGAGTTCTCCATCCGCAGTCTATTCTGATGGCACAAGGCTATTTGTGGCTGATAGTGGCAACAATCGTATCTTGATATATAGTTCTATCCCCACTGCCAATGGTGCCGCCGCTGATGTGGTGGTTGGCCAGTCTGATTTTTTAACTAAATCATCGGGTACTAGTGCTACTAAAATGTATTCTCCGTCTGCGGTCTATTCCGATGGCACGCGACTTTTTGTACCGGACTATTATAACAATCGTGTGCTAATCTATAACTCTATTCCTACCGCTAACGGCGTTGCAGCAGATGTGGTAATAGGACAAACTGATTTTGTGACAAGTGCGGCAGGAATAAGTGCAACCAAGCTTAACCGTCCTCAAAGCGCGGAGGTGTATAATGGAAAGCTTTTTATTGTAGATGCGACCAACAACCGTGTTCTTATATATAATACTATCCCAACTTCCAATGGGGTAGCGGCTGATGTTGCCATCGGCCAAACTGATTTGGTTAGCAATTCATCCGGCACAAGCGCAGCCAAGCTTAATGGTCCAAGAGGCGTGGATGTTTACAATGGGAAAATTCTTATAGCAGACCAAAACAACAATCGCGTTTTGATATATAACTCCATCCCAATGACCAATGGCGCAGCCGCCAACAACGTCATTGGCCAAACTGATTTAGTAACAGGCACAGCTGGATTAAGCTCGACTAAGTTTAATAATGCCTACAAAGTAAATGTTTTTAAGGGTAAGCTTTTTGTGACTGATATTAACAACAATCGTATTCTTATCTACAATTCTATCCCTACCACTGATGGTGCTGCAGCTGACACAGTCGTTGGTCAGTCAGACTTTACTTTAGGTGCTGCCAATCAAGGAATAGGGGCACAGGCTTCAGAAGAAGGGTTAAGACACCCAGTTAATAGTATTATTGTCAACAATAAACTAATCGTTGTTGATTATAGTAATAGTCGGGTTCTTATTTACAACTCTATTCCAATGACTAATGGTGTTGCCGCTGATGTGGTGGTTGGTCAGTCAGATTTCACAACCGGCTCATCAGGCACTACTGCAACTAAAATGAATTATCCAATTGGAGTGTATTCTGACGGTACTAAGCTTTTTGTAGCAGACACTTCCAATAGACGCGTCCTTATCTACAACTCTATCCCAACGACTAATGGCGTTGCTGCTGATTTTGTTATTGGACAAACTGATTTTACTTCTAATTCATCGGGTACTAGCGATACTAAGATGTCTTATCCAGATGGAATATATTCTGATGGAACCAAGCTTTTTGTAGTAGATGGATGGAGTCATCGTATTCTCATTTATAACTCAATCCCAGCGACCAATGGCGCCGCTGCAGATGTTGTTATTGGTCAGCCTGATTTCACATCTAATTCATCCGGCATTAGCTCTACTAAAATGTATTATCCATCCGCGGTTTATTCCGACGGAACTAGATTATTTGTAACGGATAATAATAATCGTGTTCTTATCTATAATTCCATTCCAACTACGAATGGTGCTTCCGCTGATGTGGTGGTTGGTCAACCGGATTTTGCTACTAGCTCTGTGGGTACTAGCGCCACTAAAATGAATTATCCATCTGGTGCTTATTCTGATGGCACGCGATTGTTTGTGGCGGATAATACGGGCCAGCGTGTTCTTATATACAATTCCATTCCAACCACCAATGGCGTGGCAGCAGATGAAGTGGTGGGGCAAGCAGATTTTACGAGTAGTTTAGCTGGTGTTGATGCAACTAAGTTAGGTTATCCAGTAGGTGTTTTTTCAACTAGCCAGTATATGCTGGCAGCGGATTATCCTGGCAACCGCGTCCTTCTCTATCTCAAAGCCGCCGCCTCTTCCACTCTCACTTCTTCAGCCTACCGCACCAGCCAAGAAAAAGATTGGGGACCAATCACTTGGGACGCAATGAACACCGAATACTCCGGAGTCAAAGTCGAAATCAAAACTGATCAAAGTGAAGACTGGTCAACTGTTACCAACGGTCAAGACTTCATTGGACGCGGTAAATCTATCCAATACCGAGTGACTCTCATGAATGTGGATGGACTTTCCAGCCCAACATTCAATAGTATATCCATTGGCTATCAAGAAGCCACTAGTCGCAATCTAGCTGACATCCAACTAAGCTTTGCCAGTGCCAATTCCAAACAAGACCTCAATGATGACAGCAAGACCTATACCCAAAACAAGCAAAACACTTTCCGAGGCCAAGACTCCCGCCTCACCAATGGTCAAGTCAAAATCTACAAGAATGGCAGAAAAATCAAAACTATTGAAGCTGATTCCGAAGGAAAATGGAGAGGCAGAGTCACCATCAACAACCAAGGCATCTACAATCTAGAATTCAAGTTCTATGATCAATACGCCAGCCAAATATATAGCAAGGAATATGATCTTAAAATTGATACTGAAAAACCCACTTTCAAAACTCCTTTCCCCGATAAACTCACCCAAAACAAAAACCAACCTATCACTTTCACCGCCACTGACAACAATGAGGTCAGTTATTATAAAATTAAGTTATTGGATAAGACTGGTCACACCCTGCGCAGCTGGAAAAAACAAAAATCCGACACCTATCTCATTCCGGAAGTAGTTGATGATCAAGTTCAAACTATTCTAGTCCGAGCTTATGACAAAGCAGGGAATTATCAGGAAGAGAGGATGGCTATCTAACTTTACAAAAAAACAAAAAACACCCTGATGAAAGTCGGGGTGCTTTTTTGTTATGAAAGATGTAAGTAATTAATTACTTACATACACATTTTTTTAATTTTATATTTTTCTACGAAGTAGTAATAATATCTTTCCAAGGTCCGGTTGGGACATCAGATTCTTTCACGAATTGCCAATCAACACTGTCTTCGCCAGAAAGATTCAGATATGTTTGAATGGCTGGAGAAAGATCTAGGCCCGCGTTGCCGTTGCCTTGGCTTTGAGGCAAACTATTGCCAAAAACATAACTGCTATCATTTTCTCCGAAAGGTCCGACATCTTCCCATTGAGCATATGCAGAAATTCCATTTTTAGTAATCATGATCCATTGATTTTTTAGCATTGATTGAGCTGGATCCCGTGAAGAGTCAGTCGCCCAATAAACTATTTTATTCACATCTGGTTTGCGATTGCCACTGGAATCAAAGTCATTATACGGCAGAGCAAAGTAAAAAGGATTTTCCTGAGGCGTGAAACCGGCTGGATAGAATCCATTGCGATTTTTGGGATCATCGACGCCGCCATAGTGAGTTTGCCAGTTGTCATCCCAAGCACTTTGAGTATTGGAAATGAAATTATTATTTCCTGAAGCACCTTCACCAATCCAAAAAGTGGTGGCGGTGATGTTAGTGTGGAGCGGATATTGATTTTTTGAAACTTGATTGTTGTCTGACTGGAGTTGGGAAGAATTGAGGATTGGGGCGGGTAATCTGTTGGTGGATTTATAATATCCAAAAAAAATAAGGACGAGCACACCTAGGAGACTTACGGTAGCCGCGATAATGACGGACAAATTTCTGCGCATATTTTATTTCAAATAAGCCAAATTAGCAATTATTGTTGCTAAACTTTAGTATTCATGCTATTATTCTATAACTATTCTGCCGATTTGAAAAGTCATTATGACAACATTTTTTCTCAAAACGAAAAAAATGTAATAAAAAAATTATTTATCATCCGGCAAGAATTAGCGCGTACAATTTAACTATTAATTAAAAAAAATTATATTATGAGAATGAACAAAAAATTCTCTCTTTATTTTTTCATAGCTTTTATTTTTATTTCTTTCGGCTCTGCTTATGTGGTGATAGCTAAAAATGCTTGGAGAAGCAAGGACGCCAAAGCGGAAAGCCTCAGTGAGAATAAAAAAAAGGATAGTCAAGAAAAGACTACTGCTTCTGCTGTTCCAATTCCGACTTCTGAGTCGACGGTGGCGGATACTGCTTCGAATCCCGATGTCTCAACTGTTGTGCCTGCAACTACAACTGCTAGTGTTAGCGGAGAGGAATATCCGGTGCATAAAAATATTTCCACCACCTATTTCTGGGCAGGAGAAGAAGCGGATGCGGATAATAAAAATATTTCCAATTTGCCCAGTGCTTGGGATGAAGATTGGGTCAAACACTTCGGCGGGATAGACACTCCTGATAAAAGAAATGGATATAACCCAGCAGGGTTCACTCCCAAAGAAAATCCTTTTTACTTTGCTCTGCCGTATAATGACTTCAATGAGAAAGGCAAACAGAAAAATGATGCAGTGGCACTTGCAATGTGGTCACAGGGTAAAACTTTCGGGGCGCAACAGTCGATGTGCAAGAACCAGTGGATCAAGATCACTAAAAACGGAAAAACCGTTTATGCGCAATGGGAAGATGTCGGACCATTCGGCGAGGATGACAAGGCTTACGTCTTTGGTAATGCCACTCCGGTCAGCAAGGAAAACAAGCATGCTGGACTGGACGTTTCTCCGGCGGTACATGATTATCTAAGTCTAGGCGATATCGACAAGACCGATTGGCAATTTGTGGACGCGACGGACGTCCCGGACGGACCTTGGAAAAAAATCATGACCACTTCTCAGATTTTTTGGAGATAGGTCAGTGAAAAAGGTGATAAAATGCTCCAAAAGGTTTGGAGCATTTTCTTTGTTTGAAACATGGCGCAAAATAGATTGTTATAGTACCATTGAAGGGTAGATTACAGCCCTATGGAGGACAACCGAAACAAGCAAATTTTTTATTCCAATAGCCCAAAACGCTGGCTATATTCCAAGCGCACTATTTTTGCGGTGCTAATTTTTTTGGTGGCTGTTTTCAGTGTGACCATAGGGAGTGTTATTTTAGGGCCAACTTTACCGAATATAAATTTAGCTTCTCCTGATCCGGTCTATCATGGAGCGAATCGAAATACTGTGCCGGCTACAACTGCAGTAGGGACGATTGTGCCAGCGGTTTCGCAAAATTTAAATTTGCCGGCGCAAAGTCCGACGGCCGTGGCCAAACCGAAAGTTTTGGGTTTTTATGTCAACTGGGATGATAATAGTTTTATTTCGCTTAAAGATAATATCCAAAATATTGACGAGTTGGTGCCGGAATGGCTCCATTTGGGGGACGTCGCTAACCCTATTTTGATAGATGACCAAATAGCCCAAAATAACGCGGTCAACTACATAAAACAAACGCGTGCCTCTTTACCGATCGTGCCGCTTATCAATAATTACAATAGTGACACGCAAAATTGGGATTCCGACCGACTTTCCGCGGCACTTTCTACGCCCGCAACCCGTGGCGCGGTGATCGATGGCATTTTGAATTTTGTGAAACAGAATAATTTTTCCGGCATCAGTATTGATTTTGAAAGTGTCCCTGTGACACAGCAAGCCAATATGACATTGTTCATGCAAGAACTTTACGCGAAATTTCACCCGCTGAATCTGGAAGTTTCTCAGAATATTCCTTTGGATGACGATTCGTTTAATGCTAAGGAATTGTCGGCCTATTGTGATTTTTTGATCCTGATGGCCTATGACGAACACGCTATCTACGATACCATTCAGGGACCGATTGCTTCAAAAAATTGGATTATTAGTAGTTTAAACGCCAGATTGAAAGAAGCGCCGATCAATAAATATGTCATCGCATTGGGTGGATATGGCTATGACTGGATTGACAACGAAACTGCCGGCAGTGAACTGACTTTTCAACAAGCGATGGCGTACGCTAAAAAATCCGGTGCCAACGTGACGCTTGATTCGACCTCGCTTAATCCGGCGTTTGATTACACGGACGAGAACAATAAATTGCACCATGTCTGGTTTTTGGATGCGACGACTGTTTTCAATGAAATGGCAATCGGGAAAAAAATGGGCGGTCCGTATGGCTATGCTCTGTGGCGCTTGGGCAGTGAGGATCCTTCTGTTTGGCAATCTTTTTCCAATCGGGAAAATCTGACGCAAGCCGGCGCGGACAGCTTGAAGACGCTTAAATATGGTTATGACATCAGCTATGTCGGTCAAGGCGAGATATTGAAAATTACCGGCACGCCGACTACAGGCGCGCGGAATTTGAATTATGATGCGCCAACCGGATTTATCCAGCAGGAAAATATTGTCAGTTTTCCTTCTCCCTATGTAATCACTCGCTGGGGCGGGGGAGAAAGCAATAAGAAAAAAATTGTTCTGACTTTTGATGATGGACCGGATCAAAAATATACTCCGCAGATTTTGGATATCTTAAAAAAATATAATGTGCCGGCCGTTTTTTTTCTGATTGGAGCAAATGCTAATGTCAATCCGAATCTGGTGCGGCAGGAATTTCAAGCCGGCAATGAAATCGGCAGTCATACTTATTCGCATCCAAACATAACTGAAATTTCCAACCAGCAGTTGAATCTGGAATTGGATTCTACTCAGCGTCTTTTCGAGGGAATTTTAGGGAGAAAGACGGTGCTTTTCCGGCCACCCTATGCTGAAGATATTGAACCGGCCACGCCTGATCAGGCCAAGCCGCTTGTTTATACTGATAGCCAAGGCTACTATACGGTTGCCATGCACATTGACCCGAACGATTGGAGCTCGCCTGGCGTGGATAATATTGTAAACAGTGTTATTGATGGGGCGAAAAATGGAATTGGTAATGTGGTTCTCCTGCATGACGGAGGGGGAAATCGAGCGCAGACTGTGGCGGCTTTGCCAAGGATAATCGAAGGTTTGCGCGGTCAAGGATTTGAATTTGTCGGCGCGGCCAATCTGATTGGGACTACTCGGGATAATTTGATGCCGATAGTTTCTGCCAGAGAAAGATTTTTAGTTTATTCCAGCGCGGCCATGGTTTTTGTGGTGGACCGCTTCAACCGATTCATGCACTTCATGTTTTTCCTGGGCATCATCTTGGGTACAATGCGTTTTCTTTTTATCGGAACGCTGGCTATCATTCAATGGGTGCATGCCCGCCATGGACTATTCCGAAAATTTGAAAAAAGTTATCGCCCAACGGTGAGCGTTGTCATTCCCGCTTACAATGAAGAGCAGGTCATTGCGAGAACAGTGCAGGCCATTCTTGATTCTACTTATCCTAATTTGAATGTGATCGTTGTTGATGACGGCTCAACGGATAATACGTACCAAATATTAAAGGATAATTTTAAGGATAATTTCCGGGTCAAATTGATCCTTAAAGAAAATGCCGGTAAATCCGAAGCGCTTAATCTGGGTATATTGAAAACAGAGGCAGAAATCATCGTCACCTTGGATGCTGATACGATATTTTTGCCTAATACTATTGAAAAATTAGTGCGAAAATTCGTCGATCGACGCGTTTGGGCGGTGGCGGGCAATGCCAAAGTGGGCAATCGCATCAATCTCTTGACGCGTTGGCAGGCCTTGGAATATATCACTAGTCAAAATTTGGATCGCCGGGCTTTTGAGGTTATGAATTGCATTACAGTCGTGCCCGGGGCGGTGGGTGCATGGCGGAGAGAGGCGATTATTGAAGCAGGTGGATTTTCTAGCGATACCTTAGCAGAGGATACTGATTTGACTTTCGCTATTATTCGGCGTGGCCACCGGGTTGCCTATGAAGATGAAGCGCTGGCTTACACAGAAGCTCCGGACACGACTCGGAATTTTGTGAAACAACGTTTTCGTTGGATGTATGGAACGCTACAAACAGTTTGGAAACATCGTTCGGTTTGGGGAAGGAAAAAATATGGTGCGCTCGGATTTTTTTCCGTGCCTAATGTTTTGATTTTTCAAATTATTTTTCCACTAGTCTCTCCGCTTATGGATCTTATGATGCTTCTGTCAATTTTTTGGGCGGCTTTCCAGAATCATTACCACCCGATTGATTATTCTTCCTTGCATGCTTTCCGAAAAATTTTCATCTACTACATTTTCTTTTTGGTCATTGATATGCTGACCGCGGCCATCCCGTTTTTCTTGGAGCATAAAGAAAATTGGACGCTCATCATCTGGCTGCCACTGCAAAGATTCTACTATCGCCAGTTGATGTACTACGTTGCCATAAAAGCGGTTCTCACAGTGCTCCGTGGCCGGATGGTCGGTTGGGGAAAATTTGAAAGGAAAGCCACCGTCAGTGAAACTGCTTAACTTAATAGGAAGATCTCGGATAAAAAAATAAAAATTTTATAATTATTTATGGAGCAAACAGGGCAAATCATTTTTCAATTTCTTCGGCATTATGGCTATTTTGTAATGTTGCCTCTCATGATTGCGGAAGGACCAGTCGTGACGATTATTGCGGCCATGCTAGCGTCGCTGGGTGCTTTTAATGTTTTTATTGTGCTTATTTTTTCTATTCTTGGTGATTTTATTGGAGATGTCATCCTGTATGGTCTTGGGTATCGCTATGGGATGGGATTTGTAAGGCGCGTGGGAAAATATCTGGGTATCACTGAAAAATTGGTGTTGCGTATGGAAAAATATTTCTTGGCTCACGGTGGCAAAACTATTTTTGCGGTTAAATCTACCACAGGATTGTGTTGGGCGACTTTTGTGGCAGCGGGAATTGTGAAAATGGATTTCAAAAAATTTGTGAAGTTTTCCATTTTAGGAGGCATCATCTGGAGTGGCTTTTTAGTGGCCATGGGCTATTTCT
Organism: Candidatus Moraniibacteriota bacterium; assembly: GCA_023261605.1. Classification (GTDB taxonomy): domain Bacteria; phylum Patescibacteriota; class Minisyncoccia; order Moranbacterales; family UBA2206; genus CAIKZD01. Next base: position 12,279 of record JAHFOP010000008.1, on the reverse strand, counting down.
ATGGCTATCTGTGGCGCGAATTGAAAATCTATATTGGCTGGGCCGGCTGGATCATTTTCGCGGTGGCAGCGATTTCCATTATCTTCATTAATTTCTATAAAATGCGTGAGGCCAAAGAGCTTTTGGCAAAAAATGGTAATGGAGATGTTTGAACTGACAGATAAATAAAAGTTGCGGAAACTTGGGCAAAGAGTAGAATGGATAACATATGGTTAATAGACTATACAATAAAGCTAAAAGCATACTTTTCACTGATCCGGAAGAATTATATCAAAAAGATCATGCCGTTTTGGGCCAACCTTTCCATTTTCCCGGCACTAATGGGAAAGCGGTGTTGCTTATCCATGGCTGGACATCGGTTCCGTATGAGGTTCGGCGCTTTGGGAAGTTTCTCAATGAAAAAGGCTATACGGTTTTGGGGCCGGTTTTAAAAGGGCATGGCACGCATCCTAAAGACTTGAAAAATGTCAGTTGGGAAGAATGGCTGGAAGGCGTTGAGCAAGCGTATGCCGAACTCAAAAAAAATCATGCCAAGATTTATGTCGCTGGCACTTCGATGGGAGCGAGTCTTGCAGTCATGTTGGCGGCGGATCGGCCGGAAATTGCAGGTCTTGTGCTTATGGCTATGCCGCACACTTTGCGCAAAGAAAGAATGATTATCTGGTTAGTCAGATTTGCGAAAATATTCAAAACTTATCAGAAAAAATATTATCCACCGGGGTTCGGAGACAGTCGCTTCATCACGCGCCGGATTTCTTATCAGATTTATCCGCTCAGAAGTGTCTTGGAAATTTTTCGTCTGGCAAAAGTTGTCCGACGGGAATTGTCACGCGTTACGCAACCTTGTTTCATCATGCAATCGACCCATGATCACATTGTGACGCCTGATAGTCTGGAAAAAATATTCTCCGAAATTAGTTCAAAAGTGAAACACAAAAAATATATTCACAAAGCCTATCACACTTTCATTTCCGACATTGAGAACGAACATGTTTTTGAAGATATTTTAAACTTCATTGAAGAAAACTAGGATAATTTTAATGAGAATTGCCATCTTCACCAACAACTATCTGCCTAATCCCTATGGCGTAGCCACGTCGGTGGAAACTTTTCGGCGGGAACTTGAGAGCCTAGGGCACCGAGTCTATATTTTCGCCCCCAAATTTCCCGGCTACGTTGATACAAATAAAAATGTTTTTCGCTATCCATCTGTCGATATTGAAATTAAATTCAAGTTTCCCTTGGCCATTCCGTATTCTTGGCGAATGCGGCGCATCTTGAAAAAACTGGATCTCGACATCATTCATGCCCAGCATCCGAATCTGCTCGGTACGGCCGCGGCACGTTGGGCGCGGAAGAAAAAAATACCATTGGTGTTCACTTGGCATACTCTATATGATAAGTATACTAATTTTGTCCCTTTTATACCCCCAAAAATGGCAGCTGGTTATATCATCAAAAAAGCGGTCAAATACGCCGACCGAGCCGATGCCGTTATTGTGCCGACTGATTCTATCATTCCGCAGTTGCGAGTATGGGGCGTGACGAACAAAAACATTTTTCCGGTGGCTACCGGAGTGGTGGCGCGTGATTTTGCCGCCACGGACAAAAATATCATCCGGGAAAAATATGGCATCGCGCCGGACGAAACGATATTGTTGTCGGTGCCACGTTTGACCGGTGAAAAGAATATGGAATTTTTGTTCCGTGCCCTTGCGCCGGTTTTGCGAAACGAGCGAGTTAAATTTTTGGTGGTGAGCGACGGCTATTTAATGCCGAAGCTGAAAAAGTTCTGCGAGGAAAATGATATTGCGGAAAAAGTATATTTCTGCGGCCGGATTCCGCGCGCGGAAATCAAAAACTATTATGCCACCTCGGACATCTTCGTGCATGCTTCCACCTCGGAAACGCAGGGGATGGTGCTGACGGAAGCGATGTATATGGCTCTCCCAATCGTGGCGGTCAAAGCCACGGGAGCGAACAGTTTAGTGCTTCACAATGGCAGTGGCTTTCTGGTGCACGAAGACGAAAAAGAATTTTCTGATGCTGTTTTAAAATTGATAAACGATGCTGAGCTACGGCACAAATTCGGCGAAACGGCGGCTAAGATTGCCAAGCTGCAATTCACCTCAGAGGTGTGTGCGAGGAAGATGGTGGAGGTGTATGAAAAATGTCTGAACCACTGATTTTATTCCAAATGAATCTTGTCGGAAAATTTTTGCAGGGCGTCCTGAATAACGGGATGCTTTTTTAGTTGTGGGTCATCACTCAGGATGGCTGCGGCTTCTTCACGGGCGAATTTGATCAGCTTCACGTTAGTCAGATTTTCCATGGTGATGTCGGGCAGGCCGGATTGGACGAGACCGAAAAATTGGCCGGGGCCGCGCAATTTCAAATCGGCTTCGGCGATGACAAAGCCATCATTAGTTTTTTCTAGGGCGCGTAAGCGCACGGACTTGGTTTGCGAGAAAAGAAAGCAATAAGATTGAAGATCGCTACGTCCGACCCGGCCGCGGAACTGGTGGAGTTGCGAGAGGCCGAAGCGTTCGGCGTTTTCGATAATCATCACGGTGGCGTTCGGAATGTCCACGCCCACTTCCACGACAGAAGTCGAAACGAGAATATCAAATTCTTTATCCTTAAATTTATGCATGACACTTTCTTTTTCTTTCGGTTTCAGGCGGCCATGGAGTAATCCTAATTTAAATTCCGGAAATACAAATTCTGATAGGCGGGCATGCTCTTGGGTGGCGGCTTTCACGTCCACCATCGATTCGGATAAGGATTCTTCCACCAGTGGCAAAATGACAAAAGCTTGGCGCCCGCCTCGCGTCGACGAGCGGTCGTCTCCGCGAGTCGAGGCGGGACCTTTTTTGATTTCGCTTCTTATAAATTCATATATTTTTTCTTGTTCATCCGGCGCCACAACGGTAGTGATGATCGGTTTTCGATTTTTGGGCATTTCGTCCAGAATAGATAAATCCAAACTGCCGAAAAAAGCGATGGACAAAGTGCGGGGGATGGGAGTGGCGGTCATGGTCAAAAGATGCGGAATAGATTTTTTATCCCCGTCATTGATGTCGGCCGTTTCTTGTTGCAACGCCGCTCTTTGCGCCACGCCGAAACGGTGTTGTTCGTCAATGATGACTAGTGCTAAATTTTTAAAAGTGACATCTTTTTGGATCAAAGCGTGGGTGCCGATGATGAGATTTATCTCGCCGAGTGATATTTTTTTTAATAATTCTTTCCGTACGTCATTCTGAGTTCCGCTTTTGCGGAACGAAGAATCTGCCTTATGTTTATCTAAAGCTTTATTATAGTTAGGCTTCAGGTTACCACTGGCAGATTCTTCGTCCGACTGGGCGCCGTCCTCAGGATGACGAATTGATTTATATGAATTGGTGAGTAGCGCAATATTAATATTATAATCTTTAAACAACTCGCAAAAACTTTCAAAATGTTGTTTGGCGAGCACTTCCGTCGGGGCCATAATGGCCACTTGATGACCGGCGGAAATGGCTTGCAACGCAGCTGCCGCCGCCACGACAGTTTTGCCACTGCCGACGTCACCATTTAAAAGCCGGTTCATGGGTTTCGGTTTTTCCAAGTCTTTCAGAATTTCAAAAGTGGCTTTGCGTTGGGCGTCAGTCAGAGTGAATGGCATTTTTTTCACAAACCCCTGGATCAATTTTTCATCAAAAGCTATTGGCAACGATTTTTTGCCTGACCAAGTTTTTTTGATTTTTTGCGTTTGCATTTGCACCAGAAACATTTCTTGAAAAGCCATGCGCTTTTGGGAGCGCAAAAGTTTTTCACGTGACTCGGGAAAATGCAACTGGGTGAGGGCGGTGAAGATATCATAGAGATGGAATTTCTCACGAATTTCGTCGGACAAAACATCCGGCATATCTTGCGCCAATTCTAGAAGGGTTTTGATTTGCCAGCGTAACCATTTAGAAGTGAGACCTTTAGTCTCAGGATAGATAGGGACGAGTCGTCCAGTGTTAGTAGCGTCGCGAGCCGCTCTTTCCCAGGCCGGGTTGTTCATAGAAAAAACAGTATCGTCCAAAGATAATTTTCCAGATAAGCGAACTATCGTGCCGACTCGCAAACTGTCTAGAATGTATAGCTGATTGAACCACACGGCTTTCAATTGATTTCCGTTTTCATCTTCAACGAAAACTTCTGTAATGGTCAGTCTTTTTTTCCACGTCCGAACATTTTTCGCGCGTGTGATGCGGCCTTCCACTGTTACATTTTGATCAAGACAATCTTCTGAAAGGGCGACAGTGCGCCGAAAGTCATCATAACGAAAAGGCAGATGAAAGAGTAAATCGCGCACCGTGAAAAGCTCCAGTTTTTCGAGAACTTTGGCATAGCGCGACGTCACGCGCGGCAAGTTTTTGAGAGGAGTGTCGAGATGCATATTCCAAGTATAGCGATATCTCGAAAACATCTCAACTTATTTTTTTGAAGTTTTGCTTTTGTGCGCTTAGCAGGAATCGAACCTGCGACCTTCTGGACCGCAACCAGACGCTCTATCCACTGAGCTATAAGCGCATTGAATTTATCTGAAGTATTTGATTAAATAAAAAACCCCGGCTATTGCCAAAGCCAATACAAAAATTGCAAATATTCCTCCCATATTTTTATGATTATCCTATCAATTGGCGGAGAGGCAGGGATTTGAACCCTGGAACCCGGTTAAAGGTTAACACGTTAGCAGTGTGCCGCTTTCGACCACTCAGCCACCTCTCCAAAGTATTAAATTGACGTTTCTTCAATACTTCATTAACCATATCAGATATCTTTGGCAATATCAAGAGTGACCAGCAAAATCCTTGACTAAGCTTGATTTATGTGTTAGGATAGGGGTATAGTTGTTTACAATAACGCTGTTTTCTAGTAATCCTTTTTAACGTAAAAGGGGGAAATATGTGGCACAGTTTTTGGCATAATCTGGGATTGTTTGTGGGTTTTATTGGAATACTCGGAATAATTTTTTGTGTAATTGGCAATTTTCCGTTTTGGCGTAGCAAGATAGAAAAAAGCCAAGAAAATCAAGATACTCAATCTTTTGAGGAGGTATGAAATGATAGAAGATAATATACAAAACAGGGTGCTTAAAATTATTGCAGAATTCTTGTGTGTCACAGCGGACAATCTTTTCCCTGAAACAAATTTAAGGGGAGAATTTGACCTAGGTTCTAACGAGATATGTCAGCTTATGTCCATTGATTTGAGTGATGGTCTTGACATTGAGATAAGATATTATGTTTCTGACATAAATACCGTGCAGGACATAGTTGATATCATAGCAAATGAATACCAGGAGGGGGGAGTCGAAGCGGATTGTCAGATGAATCTGACAATGGGATTTTCTCAGGAAATATAGACGTCAACGACGGCTGATGTAGATGATGATTAAATCCTCGACTCGGAAATATTGTCCGAGTGGAGGATTTTTTATTAAGTAAAAAAGACATTGTTAAATGTAATGTCTCTTGTGGACTTCCTCACAGTGAATTATACTTGAAACAAGTCGAGAAGTTTTTTATATGATGCGGAAGTGGAGGGATTCGAACCCCCGATGAGTTGCCCCATGACGGTTTTCAAGACCGTTGCCTTCAACCACTCGGCCACACTTCCAGAAAGACTTGTCTAATCATAACCAAAGATAGCGAAATTGTAAACAAGCATTAGTTTTTTTCGAAAAAATATGTATATAAGTCAAAACAAAAAAGACGAAGAAGATCAGAAAAGAAAACAATCAGAAGTTGATTCTTTCTATCAAAAAAACCGAGGAGAAGAAGCGGCGCTTTTGCATTGGCGCGCCCCGGAATTTGAAGTAACTGACCGTGATCATAAGTGGTATTTCTATGTCACAGCTATACTCTTGATCATCGTGGCTTATGCGATTTTCACCAATTCTCTCATTATGGCCATAACTTTCATTTTGATCGGCATGGTGGGATACATTTACATTCATAAAGAGCCGAGGATTTTGGATTTTGCTTTGACGGAAGATGGCATAGTGGCCGGACGAGAGATTTATGATTTCGCTGATATGAAATCCTTCTGGATTTTTTATGAAGAAGATGGTCTGCAGGTTGTCAGCTTTCACACTAACAGCTATCTCTTGCCCTATTTGCACGTTCCAATTCACGATCAAGACCCGGTCAAGATTCGAGAAATCCTTTTGGAATATTTAAGTGAAGAGAAGCATGAACCAGGGATTTTGGAAGTGCTGGATCGAGTTTTGCATTTGTAGGAGATGGGCTTGTTTTGGCGGGCTGTAGTATACCGGCAGTACGCGTCCATGGGGTGGATGTAGACTGAGTTCGATTCTCAGCAGCCCGACAAGAATCATGTTAACATTTCAGCATTTTAACATACTAGCAAAAAACAGAACGCTAAAATATTAATGTGTTAATATGCTAGTATGATTATTTCATTTCCTGCCGCGCGATGACAGCGGCGTAAATTCGTCCGGCGCCGGCGGATTTCAAAACTTTGGCGCATTCCAAAAGAGTTGATCCTGTAGTGGAAATATCATCCACCAAAAGAATCTTTTTATTGCGTAAGGTTTCCTTTTTCGGATGACATGAATCTGCTAAGCAAAAAGAATTTTGCATGTTCTTTTTTCTCTCGCTATAATTTTTAATTTTCATCTGGGGTGGAGTGAATTTTTTTCTAATCACCAATTGATTTAATAGAGGGATTGGCAATCCGGGGGAGAGATTCTCGGATAAATCTTGAGCTAGAACTTCCGCTTGATTGAAACCGCGCCAGCGCAAACGGCGCGGGTGAAGCGGCACCGGAATAATGAAATCCGGCAGGGGCAAGTGATTGTCAAAAATGGCTTGGCTGATGACGGTCGAAAGCGGAAATCCCAAGTCTCGCACAAAACTATATTTGAAAGCGTGAACCAGGCGAGAAATGTTAGCTTGGTTGTAGCTGGTCGCCACAATCATATTATCTAAAAAAGGAGGTGTATTTTTTGCGATAAAATTGGCTTTGCATCTTGAGCAAATGGCGCCTGATGCGGTTTGAGCTTTTTCGCAATAAGGGCAGACTTGAAAAGAAAGAAGGTCTATTCTTTTTAAGCAGGCTGGACATAGCCATAGATCAGGCGCGCCACAAGAAAGGCAACTGATGGGAAAAAGAATATCCAGCGCAAATTTTTTAATGCCGTCGAACATTAACTGTAGTTTATTTTTAAAATAGGGTCGTGTCAACATTTTTCTGCCCGCAGTAGGCTTGTGGATAACATTTTCGATTTTCAAACAGCGGAATGTGTGCTATAATTTATTTGTAAGATGGAAAGGAAAATAAAAAAATAAAAATGTTTGGTTTTAGTTTTGGCAAGAAAAGGATATTGGGTATAGATGTGGGAACTTCCACTATAAAGATGGTGGAGTTGGAATTTTGGGGCGACAAGCCTCCTCGTCTTTCGAATTACGCTTGGATGGATATCCCGGAAACGAGCAAAGGCAATGGTGGAAACAACAAGCGGCAAGAAAATTTTGGAACGGTTGCTGCTGAATGTTTAAAAAAAATGTATAAAGAAGCTGAATTTACGGCGAAAGGAGCTTATGTTTCGGTCTCAGCCTTTGGCGGGATGGTGACGATCATTGATCTTCCTGCCATGCCAGAGTCCGAGTTGGAGCAGGCAGTTCGCTTTGAAGCTCATAAATATATCCCGACATCTTTGGATGAGGTGGCGATAAGTTGGGAAGTGATAGACGGAGGACTTTTGGTTGAAAAAGAAAATAAAACTATATTGGCCAAGCAGTCCGAGGAGAATGACGTGGCAGTCGATTCTCCCAAAAAAATCCAAGTTTTCTTAGCGGCAGCTTTAAAGAGTGAAATTTTAACTTACGAAAAAATGATTGCACTGGCAGGACTGAAGCTTAAGGGGATAGAAATCGAAAGTATTTCTATGGTAGAGTCACTGGTCGGGAATGATCAAGGCAGTTTCATTATAGTCGATATTGGTTCGCGCGTATGCAATGTGATTTACGTGGAAAAGGGGATAATTCGTGCCAGTCGCAACATTGATGCGGGTGGAGCAGACATTACTAGAACCATTGCCAAAAGCATGAATATTAGTGAAGAACGGGCAGAGAGTTTCAAGACTTCTGGAAAAAATTTCTTCAGTGCCGATTCCAGTTTGCGTTTTTCCACACTGGACATGATTTTTTCCGAAGTCGCGAGAATTTTGGAAGTTTCCTCGAAGAATAAGGGTGAGCATAACTTGGGTGCGATAATTCTTTCCGGCGGAACGGCGGGGTTGATTGGCCTAGATGCTTATTTTCAGTCGAAATTTGGCGTTAAGACTATTATCGGGAATCCTTTTGGACGGATAGATTATGATAAAAAACTAGAACCTAAAATAGAAAAGATAAAAAGTGAATTCTCTGTTTGTGTCGGGCTGGCGCTCAAAGAAACCGAGAAACAGATTTAAAACAATAATTAAAAAATTAAAAAATATGTCAACTATAAACTTGGCCGTTGAAAAATCAGCGGACAATAATTATCCAAAATTTTTCAAGGGTGGGCTGGTCGGTGCTAGTGTAGTTTTATTACTGTTACTGTGCGTATATGGGGGATTGCTTTATATGAATAAAGGTATAGTTGCGAAAATCGAGAATGTTCATGCTCAATATTTAGATGAATACAATAAGTTTTTGGTCGGGAATGCCAATGAAGTTATCGACTTTAGGAATAGAAGCGTGGCCGCCGAAAAATTTATCAGTCAAAGCTTGGATACTAAAGAGCTATTTGGCCAACTGGAGGGCTCTATCTTGCCAGCAATTTACCTAAATTCTTTGACATACAATCGTGATAGTAATACTTTTAACTTGGATTGTGTTGCGAATGGGTTCAATGCTGAAGCCAAGCAAATTTTGAGTTTCAAGGAAAATGACGCAGTGGCATCTTTGGTTGTTGACAAAAGTACTATAGACGCTACGACGGGCCTTGTGAATTTTTCCATAAGCCTGAAAATGAAATAAATTAAATCTTTATATATTAATATGAAAATAAAATTATTGGCAGTGCCTTCTATTATAGTGTTGATAATTGTTTTAAGTATCTGGGTGGTGTATCCGGCCTATTCCAATGGAGCGACAGGGGTGATGGACAATTACAATAAGTTGAAAAGTGAACAAGTTAAATTGAATTCCCTGCAAGGGAAGAGTGGCAATGCGGGCAAGCTTTCTTCTCAATTGGAAAATATGTCTTCTGGCAATGATGTTCTTTATGAATTTATTCCAGTGGATATGAAAGAAAATGAAATATTGGATAATTTGAATAAGATGGCTTCTGATTCGGGACTTTTGGTATATAGCGTTTCCATAAAACAGCCCCAGCCTGACGCGGCTACCATCGATGAACCTAGCGCGACAAGTGCAGATCCATCAGATCCTACTGCATCAATGTTAGTAAGCGCTCCCTTGTCGGTAGCAAAAAGTTTTGAAACTGATGTGGAAGTTTCCGGAAATTATACTCAAATAAAAGATTTTTTGAATAAAATGAATGGATTTGTCAGACATAGCAGCCTCGTCAGCTTCTCACTCAAAAAGCAATCTTTGGTAGCTGCGGACGGTACCGCTCCTGTAGTATCCAATACTTTGGCAGCTTCTATTATCTTGGATTTTGATGTGATGAAGAAGGCGATGCTTTCCGATGGCAATGTGGATGATCCAGTGTTTTCCGATGGAAACTTGGATACGGATATCATTACTAAAATAAAAAATCAATACAATGTCGCAGCCCTCACTTTGGACACCGGTCAAAAAGGAAAGAGTGATATCTTCATGCCCTAAGTATCTAGCTGCTTTGGCCAATCTAAATTATGGAAAAAGAAAAAAATAAAAAAAAGACGAGCGGAGACGCATTATCTGTGGTTGACGATGTGGCCAAGCTGGAAAAAGCTCCTAAGAAAATAGATAACGATGTAATCAATATCATCCCGGAAGAAGTAGCCAAAAAATATAAAATAGCTTCTTTCGAAAAGGTTGGCAATTTGGTGAAAATTGCCATAGTTGATTCGCGAGACATTGGAGCGCTCAATGCACTCAGGTTTGTGGCGGAGAAAGAAAATGTCGAACTGGAAGTGTATTTGACCGGGCAGTCTGTTTTTGAGGAGATTCTCAAATCTTATGGTGGATCGGCTGAAATATTGAAAGAGGCGGTGGAGTCTTTTCATGAGAATGTTGTTTTGGGAGATGAGAAGAAAAATCCAAATGAAAATGAAAAACGCAATGAGATCCTTAAGGATGCTCCCGTCACCAAACTTGTACAAGTTATCATAAGTCACGCAGTAGAAGGTCGAGCGAGTGATATTCATATTGAGCCGATGGACAAAGATTATCGTGTACGTTTTCGTGTGGACGGAACTTTGCACATAAATTTGATCATTCCCAAAGAGATCGGGCCAGCGGTGATTTCTCGGATAAAGATCCTGGCCAATTTGCAAATTGACGAAAAAAGAAAACCGCAAGACGGGAGATTTAAAATGGTGAATAACGGCAAGGAGATAGATTTCCGCGTGTCCACTCTGCCGGTAATCTCCGGGGAAAAAGTTGTGATGAGAATTTTAGACAAAGACCAGGGTTTGGCCAAAATAGAATCGTTAGGTCTGATGGGTACGGCACTAGAAGATGTTGAAAAGGCTATTAAGGAAACCTATGGCATGATCCTTTTTACCGGTCCAACTGGTAGCGGTAAGTCGACCAGTCTCTATTCTTTGCTTAAAATTCTCAACGAAGAAGAAAGGAATATTATTACCTTGGAAGATCCGATTGAATATAATATCGAAGGATTGAATCAGAGTCAAATCAAGCCGGAAATCGGTTACACTTTTGCATCGGGTCTCCGCACGATTCTGCGGCAAGACCCGAATGTGATTATGGTGGGAGAAATCCGAGATAGTGAAACGGCGGAATTGGCGGTGCATGCTGCGCTCACCGGACACTTGATGTTTTCCACTTTGCATACCAACACGGCTCCTGGAGCCATCCCGAGACTTATTGATATGGGAATTGAACCATTCTTGCTTTCTTCATCTCTGCGGATTGTGGTGGCGCAAAGATTGGTTAGACAGGCTTGTCCGAGTTGCAAAGAAGAAAAAAGCATCCCTGAATCGATAAAAGAAGCGATAAAGAAAGAGCTGAAAAAAATTTCTCCAAATGAGTTGAAAAAATACAATATAGATCCGCAAAAAGAACCAAAGTTTTTTTATGGCAAAGGCTGTGACACTTGCAATGGCACGGGAATCAAGGGACGACTAGCTATTTACGAGGCGATGTTGATCAATGATGATATTCGAGCCATCATAACGGAAAAAGGCGGGAGTGAAGATTTATTGGAAAAAGAAAGAGACAAATTGGGCATTCTAACGATGAGGCAAGACGGAATTTTGAAAGTCATTTTGGGTCTGACTACGATGGAAGAAGTGGATAGAGTGACAGAAGGCAATATAATAACGGAAGAAACTATTTAAAAATAATAAAAATATGCCTAACGCCGAACAAAGAATAAAAAATTTACTAAGATTGACCGCTCAACAAGGGGCTTCGGATTTGCATCTCACGGTTGCTAGGTATCCAACTATTCGGATTGATGGAAAGCTGGTTTCAGTCACGCAGGAAAGCTTGCTTGACGCGCAGTCTATCCAGGATATGTGTGATGTTATCCTGGTGGAAGAGAAGAAAAAAAATCTAATGGAAGAAGGGCAAGTCGATTTCTCGTATAATTTTGAAGGCAAGGTGCGTTTTCGGGTGAATGCTTTTTTCCAACAAGGGTATATAAGCATAGCCTTGCGTTTGGTACCCAAGGAAATCAGGACTCTGGAAGAATTGAACGTGCCCACGTCCATTTACGAACTTGCCAAATCTTCACAGGGGTTGGTTTTGGTAGTAGGTCCGATGGGACATGGAAAATCGACCACCCTGGCATCACTTATTGATCATATAAACCACACCCAAGATAAACATATTATAACCATTGAAGATCCGATTGAGTATATTTATGAACAAGATCGTTGCATTATTGAACAGCGCGAAGTCTATCAGGACTCTAAATCTTTTCAGACAGCATTGCGCTCTGTTTTTCGAGAAGATGCCAATGTGGTGCTTCTGGGCGAGTTGCGTGACTTAGATACGATCACGACTGCACTGACCGCGGCGGAAACAGGGCACTTGATTTTTGCCACATTACACACCAATGATGCGGCGCAAGCCATTGACCGTATGGTTGATGTTTTTCCGCCAG
>JAHFOP010000075.1 GCA_023261605.1 Candidatus Moraniibacteriota bacterium | reverse complement strand
GCAACACAATCAGTAATATTTGTAGAAAGCATATCCACCCGGCAATTAGCCATAGCTGCCGGAAAATTCGGATTATTAAACGTAGGCACGCCTTGTGCCCAGCTATTATCTCTAATATTTCTAAAAATTTCCACTCCCTCCTGCGCTAAAAAAGTGGCCACTATTTGATTACGGCTATTGTAAGAACTCAGTAAGGTAGCAGCCATCAGCTGAATTATAGCAACCATTCCAACAGTCACAATAAAAGCAGCTACGATGCCCTCAATGAAAGAAAAGCCCTCACGATTTGCAATTTTTTTTCTAAATTTTATCATAATTCATTCATTTTACCCGATTTCTTATAGCTCTTGAATTAAACCATTTGTATCAACCGTTACACGCTTCTTCATTCCATTATAATCAAGCCTATAATTGCGATAGGGAGTGGAAACCACAGTCCCCCAGGGAATATTAAAATATATCGTGGAATTTGTGGAAGTTAACGGGAGAGGACTGCCTAAGGTTACGCCAGTTTTCAAATCTTGCGTATCGATAGTAACTTTAGTAGCGGTTGTCGGAGCACTACAATTCAAAGGACCCAAGTTGCCCCCAGGACAATTGTAATAATAAAACACTTCATATTGTGTAGCGGAAGTGAACATGAAACCATAACCGCAAATAGAACCGACACCACAAACAGAGCTGGATGTATCCGGCATTTTTCCCTGTAAAGCATACCCCTTGGCCATCTTTATGGCGGAAAAAACTTCATCGGCGGATGCATTGATAATCGCCAGTCCTCTGATTTTATTGAAAGAAATCACGGAAATAGTTGACAGTATTCCGATAATAGCAATCACTATCATCATTTCCATAAAAGAAAATCCAGGATAATTTTTATTTTTATTTGATGAAAATAATTTCATGTTTGAAAAAATTATCGCGATAAAAAAAGCGAGAAATACCATTCAACTATCGGGCTATAGAAAAGAATGGTTATCAGTGTGCCCAAAACCATGAAAGGCGCGAAGGGCAATTGGCTTTTAATTTTCTTTTTTCCGGCCACTACCAACGCCACGCCCCAGATCGCCCCGATAAAAAAAGCCGCAAAAAGCACCAAGAGAATTTGTGGCCAGCCGACAATAAGACCCAGAAAAATGGCCAAATAAACATCGCCCATTCCCATCCATTTCTCGCGCGAAACAACTGCAAGAAAAAAGAGGAAAAGCCAAGCCGAAAAAGCAGCTAACACTCCCGAGTAAACCACAGAACTCCAAATGCTGGCTTGGATTTCAGAATTAAACCAAACTGCCCAGTCAGAATAAAGCCCGAAGGCGATGGCCACTGCCACTCCAAACCACAGGATTTCTCCGGGAATTTCCAAATATAGATAATCATAAACAGCGATAACAATGAGTGTGCTGACCATGACCAAATAATAGGCGCTGACGATCCAAGTGCTGAAATTCGCGGCATCAAAAAATTTATGCCCGATAATCGCAAAAATGACTCCCGTCAGAATTTCCACCAACGGATATTGCCAAGAAATTTTTTTTCGGCAATCACGGCACTGAAACTTTAGCAAAATAAAACTGATGACAGGAATGTTGTCGTACCATCGAATCAGATGCTGGCAATGTGGACACTTCGAACGATCCCAAAACAAATCTTCGGCCGCCCGCAAGCGGTAGACCAAAACATTCAGAAAGCTGCCAATGATAAGACCTAGCACTAAAAAAATCGAAACAACCATCTATTTATTTTTATTTCATTACTTCTAAAGTATAGCACTTTTTTGCGACAAAGGAAATCCCCCGGTTCAACTTTAGCGAAGCCGACCTGATTTATGGAACTATAAACAATTCTTGATTATCTATTTTCTTAACAAGAACTAGGTTTTTGTCTGCAAAAGCTGTGAATCTCTTGAATTTAGTGTGCAGCGTTCCGTTGACATCGCTTTCCATCAACACTGCATAGTTGTTGATATATATATATTTAATATCCAGATTTTTTAGCACCTTGATTGTTAGCGCATCATCTTGCTCATTGTCAATACAACTAAACTTATCCAGATAACTATCCCTGAAAACTCTTTTGTCATTATTGTTTATAAAGTATATCAAAGGTGCGGTAGTAACCATGAAAATCTTACTCTCGGAATCATCGTTGATAATCGAGGAAAATGTCTTGGGCAAATCGTATAGCGCGTCTGCGCTTTTTTTGTTTGACGCATAGCTAATCAGCCAAGGATCAGCAAAAAACTGCAGCCGCAAAGACAAAAGTATAATTAGCTGAAAAACAACCACCGCTAGCAAAAAATAATAAACTGCCTTATTATTTTTCAATTTAGCTATGCATAGCGACGTTAAAATAAAGAAGAACACAAACCCCGGATAACCATACCAAGGAATTTCAAGCGCAAAAAATTCCCATAAAATCCAATATGTAGTAGCCATTATGAGAAAAACAATCGATGTTTCTTTCGCTCGATCGCCTTTATTGAAGATCAAAAAAACACCCAACAAAACAACTGCAATACCCAGAAAAATCAAAGGTACAAAGCCGATTTCTGTCACATACAGCCCGACATGATTGTTCATGGTTAATTTCCAAAACATCAACGCAAAGCGTTGCAAAATTGAATCATTTTTATCTGAATATCGTCCCACGTCTTCAACAGCTGTTGTGCCGATACATTTACTCCTATCTACTAATATTAGCTTCTTATTAAAATCATCATCGGTTGTGCCTTTCTCGGCATTCGTTGAAATTATCGCGGAAACGTTCGTCAACTCGCTGATAGGCTTGGTGGTTAGCGCGTAAGCAATCC
>JAHFOP010000074.1 GCA_023261605.1 Candidatus Moraniibacteriota bacterium | reverse complement strand
AGTGGTACAATTGGGCTGGTCGAGTCAGTCAACGCTCCAGTGGTCAATTTTTGAGCCTGAGCAGGTGCTGTAGAAGTAGCTACATTGCCTGCTGTCACGGCCGAATTGGTTGGCTTTTCAATAATTAGCGGTTTTTGGCTAAAATTCGACCCTTTTAGTGCGCCAACCTCAAAGGATATGACGGCAATCAAAATAAGCCCTAAAACTAAGACAATTTTTGCCTCATATTTTTCCCACAGCTCCTTACTTTTTGTTTTCAGAGATTCTTTATTCATAGCTGTTGACATTATATCACAGATAAGGTAGTATTATTAGGTATTTAAATTTCAGTAATGTAACAATTTAGCAATATACTTATATGGCACATAGAAAAGCTGGTGGTTCTACTACCCTTGGTCGGGATTCAGTTTCCAAAAGACTCGGTGTGAAAAAATTCGGTGGTGAAAAAATTACCACCGGTCAGATAATCGTTCGCCAACGCGGCACCAAATTCAGACCAGGGAAAAATGTTAAGCGGGCGGAAGATGATACGCTTTTTGCCATGAAAGAAGGTGCAGTGAAATTCACCACCAAAAAAATCAAGAGCTTCACAGGACGATTGGTCAGCCGAAAAGTCATTTCCGTTGAATAATTGTTTATAGCCAATTTTGTTTATATTAGAGCGAGGTCACTCGCTCTTTTTTTTTGTGCAACTGTGGATAATTATTCCCAATAATTTTAAAAGTGTGTTACAATACATTCAAGAATAATCCCGAAACAAATGCATAAAGTCATATCCACTTCAACATCCATTATTATAATCGCCGCGTGCGCCTTTTTTGTCGCTACTTACACAATCGTGAGAACGCTTAATCTATCTTTTCCAATTAGCAGCCAAGCATTAGCCGTAGAAAAATTATCGAAAAAATCCGCTCCGGTCGACGTTGCCTGTCAGACACGCGCTTTCCAAGGTGATGAAAAAATTTCTGTCTGGCAAATCATGAAAGATGGCAAAGCCTTTGTGAAAGTCGCTAAAGAAGATATTTCTAAATTGCCTTTCAGTAATATAGACAACTTCAGGTTGATAGATCAAACACCTGCAATTGAAGAACAATTAGCTTCTTCCTCAGAAGAAAATCCTGTCCAAATCAGCATAACCGGCTTTGCCACTTTATGCGACGGGACAGCTTTCGCCGCCCTCTCTTACAGCGATGGTCTTTTTAGTGAGAAGTCGCAATCTATATAACCAGTTTTACCACTCTAATCTATTGTGTTTGCAATATCATAAATCCCGCTCATGGCGGGATTTATTTTAACTTATTTTTTTTCGGTTTATTTCTTAGCTGCGACTTTGATAAATTCTAAAAACAGCGGATGAGAAGTGATTGGGCTGGATTGCAGCTCCGGATGAAATTGAGTGCCCAAAAAGAACGGATGAGACGTGCGCGGCAGCTCGGTTATCTCCATAAATTTTCCATCCGGTGAAGCGCCAGAGAAAACTAATCCCGCCTTCTCCAATCTTTCCTTATATTTCAAATTAACTTCCCAACGGTGGCGATGCCGTTCGGATATTCGACTTTTTTTGTACGCGCCTTGAGCGATAGTACCTTTTTTAAGGATGGCTGGATAAGCGCCCAGACGCATCGTCGCACCATAATTTGAATCTTCCAAATTCTTTTTTTGTTCTGGGATGATATCAATAACAGGATTTTTAGTACGTCTATTAATCTCAGTCGTATGAGCATCTTTCAATTTTAAAATATGCCTAGCAGTTTCTATTACGGCCAATTGCATACCATAACAAAGTCCAAAAAACGGAATTTTATTCTCACGTAGATAGCGGATAGCCTCTATTTTTCCTTCAATGCCGCGCGATCCGAATCCGCCCGGAATGATTATGCCGTCTAATTCTTTCAGAGTTTCCAATTTTTCCGGCTCTTTTTCAAATAGTTCGCTGTTTATCCAGCTAATTTCCGGTTTGAGCTTTAATTTATAAGCAGCATGTTTTATCGCTTCGATAACGCTGATATATGAGTCGCTCAGAATGAAATCTCCTGTGCCGAAATATTTCCCCACAATCCCAATACGGACTTTATTTTTGGAAGTTTTAATATTCTCCACCAATTCATACCATTTCTTTAAATCAGTTTTTTTGTATTTCAAGCCTAATTTTTTGAGCAATAGGCGACTCAAATCATCCCGTTCGAAATTGACCGGTACTTCATAGATACTGCTGACATCCGGCGCGCTTATGACATAGCGTTCCGGCACATTGCAAAAAAGTGAAATTTTTTCTTTTCGCTTTTGATCCAAGAAAGTTTCGCTGCGAGCAATAATGAAATCCGGTTGCACTCCAGTGCCATTGAGCGTCCGCACTGCATGTTGGGTTGGCTTGGTTTTCATCTCGCCTGAAGCATGCGGGATGGGCAGATAACTCACCATGATTGTTATGACATCTTCCGGGTTTTTGATCTTGAACAAACGGATAGCTTCCATAAAAAGAATATTTTCATATTCACCAACCGTGCCGCCGATTTCAACGATGGTAATGTCGGCATCAGCTTTATCTGCGGCACGTTTGATTCGACTGATAACTTCCAAGGGGATGTGCGGCACCACTTGAACGCACTTACCTTTATATTCCAAATTCCGTTCTTTATGGATGACAGCTTCATATACGCTACCGGTGGTCATATAATTTTCCGGAGGAAGAGTCACGTCCATAAATCTTTCATAATTGCCCATGTCCTGATCGGTTTCGAGTCCGCTTTCTAGAACAAAAGTTTCTCCGTGTTCGACAGGATTCATTGTACCGGCATCCACGTTGATATAGGGATCAATTTTCAC
>JAHFOP010000007.1 GCA_023261605.1 Candidatus Moraniibacteriota bacterium | reverse complement strand
TTGGAAGCGCTCATAAATAAGCGCAATGTGCCGGAAGCTGTGGCTGGTGCGGGTTATGTTCTCGGAACGCAAACAGCTGAGTATAAAGGCGTGAGTCTGAGTGCTTCTTTTTCGGGCGTGACTTCCGGTTATATCGAAGTTGAAAATACTAAAATAGTTTCCGGCCGTTTTTTTACTAAGGATGAAGAGGTGGGTATGTCCCGTATCGCTGTCGTGGGCGCCACTTTGGCCAAAGATTTATTTGGTACGGATGACCCGTTGGGTAAAAATTTTAAATTTAAAGATCAAAACTTTACCATTGTCGGAGTGCTGGACAAACGTGGTTCATCCGGCTTTGGCACTTCCAGTCAGGATGATTCCATTTATGTTCCATTGAGGACTGCTCAAAAACTTATCTTGGGAATTGACCATATTGGCTTCGCTCGTCTGAAGATTGTTGACGCGGCTTCGGTTCCTTCAGCGATTGCCAATGTCAAAACAACTTTGCGCGAGCGCCATAACATTGACAATCCGGCTAATGATGATTTCAGTGTGCGCGATCAAGCTTCGGCGATGGAAACTATTCGCAAGGTGACGGATGTTCTGCGCTACTTTCTCTTAGCGATTGGAACCATCGCGCTTATCGTGGGCGGAGTAGGTATTATGAATATTATGCTTATTGCGGTCACGCAGAGAATCCGCGAAGTGGGCCTCAGAAAAGCGGTCGGAGCCAAAAATTCCGATGTGCGTTTTCAATTCCTCATCGAATCAGTTTTCATTTCACTCCTAGGCGGCATAGTTGGGATTGTGATTGGCATCTTGTTTTCATTTTTAGTTTCAATCATTATCAATCTCTTGGGTTACAATTGGCCATTTATTATTTCCTGGCAATCGGTTTTTGTGGCCACGGCTGTTTCGGTTGTCATTGGGATAATCTTCGGGCTTTATCCCGCCAGCAAAGCCTCGCACATTTCTCCAATGGAAGCACTTCGGTATGAATAAAAAGATATGAACTTAATTTTAGTAGCAATTAAATTAGCCTCTCGGAGTCTGCGCTCAAATATCGGCCGTACAGTCGTGTCGCTTTTGGGCATTGTCATCGGCGTGGCCAGCGTGATTTTGGTTTTGTCTTTTGGTAATGGCGTGAAAGATTTTTTGGTGGAACAAGTCAGCGCTTTTGGGACTAATATTATGGAAGTGGAAATCAAAGTGCCGAAAGTTTCCAAGACTTCCACAGCCAATGCTACAGGTCAGTTAGGCGGAACACAAATCACCACTTTCAAATTGAAAGATGCTCAAAAAGTGGCGGAACTTAAAAATGTCGAGGCTTGGTATGCCATGATTATGAGTCAACAGGTGGTCAGTTATGAAAGTGAGAATAAGCAAGCCATGATAATGGGAGTGACATCCGGAGTGACAGCAGTGGACAAAAAGACTGAAATTGAAAAAGGCATGATGTTCAGTGCCGAAGAGGATGACAGTTTGCAGCAAGTGGCTGTCCTCGGTTCGGAAGTGAAAGATACTTTTTTTGGCAACGCTGACGCAGTTGGAAAAAGTGTGAAAATCAAGGGGCAGACTTATCGTGTGATTGGAGTTTTGAAAAAAAGAGGGGCGTCCGGTTTTTTCAATTTTGACAACACAATTTATTTGCCACTGCAAACAGTGCAGAAAAAACTGACGGGCACGGATTATATCCAGGCCGCTATTTTCACCCTGAAAGATATGAAATCTTTGGAGCTGACCATGCTGCAAGCCACGGATGTGATGCGCGACCAACACAACATCACTAAGCCTGATGATGATGATTTTGCCGTCAATTCTATCCAAGAAGTTTTGGATATTTTGAACAAAGTTTTTCTTTACGTTAATATTTTACTTATCACCTTAACTTCTATTTCGCTGGTGGTCGGAGGAGTGGGGATTATGAATGTGATGTATGTGACGGTGACGGAGCGGACATACGAAATCGGCCTCAAAAAATCCCTCGGTGCGCCACGCGCCAGCATTCTCTGGCAGTTTCTTTTCGAAGCAATTTTCATGACCATCCTCGGCGGCCTCATCGGGCTTGTCATCGGAATAGGCATTTCCAAAATTGGCGAACTGATAGCTGCCAATTATGGATTCTCTTTACATTTTTTTGTCACTTGGTTTTCCGCCTTGATCGGTATCGGCTTCTCCGCCGGCACTGGCATTATTTTTGGGTATTTCCCAGCTCGCAAAGCTTCACAACTTTCACCAATGGAAGCGTTGAGAAAGGAATGATCTTCTTGCTTTTTTGTCCCTGACTTGCTAAAGTGCGGATAAACATTGGCAGAGGGGCCTTTAGTTGGCTCTTTTAAATTATGGTGAACTTTTGATTGGAGGGAAGGCGAATGACAAATGGAAAGGAAGGAAAAAGCCAGTATGAAAAACTGGGAATAGAGACCGATAAGGCGTATATTGAAGAGATTTTTTCTCCAACTTCGGAAAATGAATTTCCTGGAGCTTGGGTCAACATTACGACCGATGCTTGGGATCCTGATTATGTTATGACAATGCATGGAGATGGCGTTGGCAGTCTAACTACAACCCGTCTTCTTTGCTATTTTGCCACAGGAGATGTGTCATTTCTCAGAGGCGACATTATCAATGCTTTTGAAATGAACATGGACGTGGCAGCGGCCGGATTTGTGGATAAAATCGTCGCAGTGAATGTCATTAACATCAATCCCAATAATATACCCAAGGAGAAATATCTTAACGCAGTTAATGCAGACATAGCCGAGATAGGTAAAACCTATGGGGAATATGGGTTCACCCTGATCGAGGGAAAACGCAAGATTATTTTCCCCATGGGAGGAGAGACCGCGGATCTGCCTGATCAGACTCCATCTTGTATTTTGGATGCATCGTTTTTTTCCAGAATGCCAAGGGAAAATGTAATCGTTGGCAATGTGCAAGACGGAGATGCTATTTTTGCAATCTCCAGTGGGGGACAGGCTATATGGGAAAAGGAAAAAAACTTTGGGCATATGTCCAATGGAGGTACTCATTCCCGGATCAGCATGTTTCATCCTGACTATGCGTTGAAGTTTCCATTTTTGGTCACTGAGCACAATCCATTGAAAGGCCCGTTCCGTGCAGATGAATATGTGTCTGAATTGGGGACTACCATTGGAAAGGCGCTTACTTCCCCAACAAGGCACTTTGGCCTTATCATCAGACTTATAATCAAAAAGCTCAAAGAACTTAATAAGCTGCACTTGCTACATGGCATCGCGTTGGTTAGCGGCGGAGGCATAAAGAAAGTGATAAAGCTTGGGAAGGGGATTCGTTATGAAATAGAACTCAAGGATGAGATGATACTGCCGCTGTTTCGGCTGATTCAAAACGTGTCCAAGGAAAGCTGGTTCAATATGTTCAAGTCCTACAACAACGGCATCGGTTTGCAATTCGTAGGGTCTCCTGAGAGTGGGATATTGGAGGGAGTCATAAGGGTGGTTTGCCAGAGCATCGATGTAGAGTTCTATCGTTTGGGAAAATGTTGCGCCAAAGATGATCCGACAAGTAAAAACGATGTCGTTATCATGGACCCATGGGGCAACAGGCATTTTTATGACAAATGAGGTTTGAAGGGTTTTTCATTTGAATCCCCCCTGCTGGCGCAGTGTTATGCTGGCAGGTTTTTTTTTATTTGCTTTTTCAAGGGTTTTTAGTATAGAATAATAAACCTACTAATTGTAGGTCAATGAACCTTAACAATACGCCTATGGCGTAATTATATAGAAGTAAAATAGCAAAAAAGCATGGAAATATAGAAGCGAAGATAGAAAAACTTGAAAGAGGCGATTATGCCGAAAATGAAGGAGAAAGATTATGAAGACTCTGAAATTTGTAAACCTCATAACAGGAGGCGGGACAACAAATCTGGAAATTCTCAAAAATGAACGTCGTGGTGGAAAGCTCTATGGTATCACTCAAACAAAAGCCATTATTTCCAGCTCGCCTACTGCGAAAGGCATAGCCAGAGCGATAAAGCTTGGTTTTTGCGAGCAAAGCATCCATATCGTTAACGAGAAAAGCAAGACATTTCTGGATGATATCCTAGCCATCCTGGCTTATTATGAAGCTGATTTTTTTCATCAAGTTGGTTTTATGCCGTGGATGTCAAAAGAGGTTATAGCTCAGTACATGGGACTCAATCAGCATTTAGGTCCCGGCGGACAAGGAATGTTTGGCGAGCGCAGAGTTTATGCTCATATGCGCTTTTGCCAAGAAGTTGGGAGACTTATGCCTATCCAAGTATTTTGCCAATTGGTGCATCCGATCTATGATGCTGGCAAGATAGTGTATGACGAAATGGTTGAACTGGATTTCAAAAAAACACCGGAGCAAAATGCTGAAACGTTGCTTTCAATTGAGCACCAGGTGCAGATAAGCGGTCGCTTAGCAATGTATTATGGGATTGATCCGGAAAAATTGGATTTCCCTATAAACATTGCTCAAGATTCTGAAGAGGAAGCGCTTCTTGAGTATATCAAAAAAGAAGCAATCAAAATGTATCCGCGCGGAAAATAAACGTGGCCTAGTGGCCACACAGACAAGGAGGGTGCCATGGAAAGATTTATGTTGTATGTCACGAGGCTATATAGGCTCGTGAATGATGGTATGGAATACTGTTTCAACATTGAGTCGACGCATGAATTGGCTTATGACGAGCTTGAGAGGCTGAGGCTTATTCTGGCGGACGGTTTTTTGATAGAAACTGTTACGCCGATGTCTAAGCTGTACGGATCGCAAGTCGTCGAAGTCGGGCCGCGGTTGAATTCCGCGACTCCTTGGTCGTCCAATATGGTTTCGATTTGCCAGGCGACGGGACTGGAATGTGTGACGAGAGTGGAAAGGTCGCGGAGATATTTGGTGCCGGAAGATGAAGACATGGAAAAATTCATCGCCGCGCATCATGACCGGATGACAGAATGCCACTATCCGGAACCGCTGAAGACTTTTGAAACCGGCATTGTGCCGGAAGCGGTCTATGAGGTTGATTTCAAGGGTAAAGGACCGGACGCGCTGCTGGAGATTCCTGGAATTTCGATGGACAAGTGGGATCGGAATTTCTACTATGACTATTTTTTCAAAAAACATGGTAGAAACCCGACCATCGTCGAAATCATGGATCTCAATAATGCCAACTCTGAACATTCCCGGCACGGTTTCTTCAAGGGAAAACAGATTATTGACGGCGATGAGAAGATAAAGACCCTTTTTGATCTGGTGACTGATACTCTGAACGCCAACCCAAAAGGTTCGATCATTGCGTTTCATGACAATTCCAGCGTGATCGAGGGATATGGAATGCAAACGATTATTCCCGAAAAGCCTGGTGAGCCATCCGCGCTTATACCGGTGAATGTTCACTATCACCTTTTACTGACAGCGGAGACGCACAACTTTCCGACCGGTGTGGCGCCCTTTCCTGGGGCTGAAACCGGGACAGGTGGCCGAATTCGTGATGTGCAAGGAACGGGGCGAGGCGGATTTGTGATGGCGGGAACGGCTGGCTATTGTGTGGGCAGTTTGCATATTCCTAGTTATTCATTAAGTTGGGAACAGGAATATCCTTGCCCAAATACTTTAGCCACGGCTCTTGAGATTGAGATTGGGGCCAGTAACGGAGCGTCGGACTATGGTAACAAATTCGGCGAGCCACTGATCCAGGGTTTTACGCGGTCGTTTGATATGCAGGTAGGCGGCGGTGAACGATGGGGATGGTTAAAGCCGATTATGTTCACCGGCGGTATCGGTCAGATCGATGCTCGACTCGTCGAAAAAGCGGAGCCGCAGAAAGGCATGCTCATCGTACAAGTGGGCGGTCCGGCTTACCGAGTTGGATTTGGCGGCGGCGCGGCTTCCAGCATGCTGCAAGGTGAGAATAAATCCGATCTGGATTTCAACGCGGTGCAACGAGGCGACGGTGAGATGGCACAAAAGATGAATCGTGTCATTCGGGCCTGTAATGAAATGGGAGACAAGACGATTGTCGAAGTCATTCATGATCAGGGAGCGGGTGGACCGGCTAATGTTCTCAAGGAGCTGGTGGAAAAATCCGGCGGACGGATTGAAATTAGAAACATCCGTGTCGGTGACCCCACAATGTCAGTTCTAGAAATCTATGTGGCGGAATTTCAAGAGCGGAATGGTTTTCTGATCCGGCCGGAAAATATCGAACAGTTCCAAAAGATTTGCGAACGGGAAAAAGTGAACTGTGAGGTATTGGGAGAAGTGACCGGTGATTTACGGTTTGTCGTGCATGATGCAAATGATGACACGACGCCGGTCGATATCCATCTGCCAACATTACTGGGTAATATTCCACGCAAGACCTTCACTGACAATCATGAACAGAATTCCTTAACTCCTCTTCAATTGCCGGACAAACTGACAGTGCGAGAAGCATTGTTTAATGTTTTGCGTCTCGTGTCGGTTGGATCGAAAAGATTTTTGACCAATAAAGTCGATCGAAGCGTGACTGGTCTCATTGCGCAACAGCAATGTTGTGGTTCGTTGCAATTGCCAGTGGCTGATGTAGCCGTGGTGGCTCAATCGCATTTCGGTTTGACCGGAGTGGCGACTGCCATTGGTGAACAACCGATCAAAATGTTGGTGAATCCGGCGGCGGGTGCCAGGATGGCAGTCGGCGAGGCTTTGACCAATTTGGTCTGGGCCAAAATTAAAGATCTGCAGCAAGTGAAGTGCAGCGCCAACTGGATGTGGGCGCCAAAATTGTCGGGCGAAGGCGCGGCGATGTATGATGCTGCCCAGGCGATGCGTGACGTGATGGTAAGTCTGGGAATTGCGGTGGATGGCGGCAAAGATAGTTTGTCGATGGCCACGTTAGTGGATGGACAAACAGTCAAGTCGCCGCGTGAGTTGGTGATATCTCTTTACGCAGCGATGCCTGATATCACTAAAAAAATTACCCCAGACATGAAATACCCTGAAAGGAACGTATTGTTCACTATTGATTTTGCATTCTGGCAAAAAAATCGCATGGGCGGATCGGCTTTGGCGCAAGTTTTAGGACAAATAGGGAATGCGTGTCCTGACATGGAGTATCCGGAGATTGCTCGGGATATATTCGATGTTGTGCAGGAGTTGATCAGTCGAGAGCTCATTTCTGCTGGCCACGACCGAAGTGATGGCGGCTTGATCGTTGCACTTCTGGAAATGGCTTTTGCTGGAAATTGTGGAATTGAAATCACAATGCCCGGCGCTGGTAATCCTTTAGAAATGCTTTTCAATGAAGAACTGGGACTGGTATGTGAATGCTTGGAAAGCAATTGGAAAGCAGTAAAACAGATTTTGAGAACTGCTGGGGTTCCGTGGGCTTGTATTGGGCATGCGACAGTGGAAAAACGTATCAAGATAAATTGCAATGGTGAAGTGGTTCTGGATGAGCCGATGCAATTGTTGCGTGGTTGGTGGGAAGAAACATCTCATCAGTTGGAACGGCTGCAGATGAATCCAGTTTGTGCCTATGAGGAGAAGGTAAATATTTTTGATCGCTCTGGTCCGGAATATATTGTACCTTTTGTGCTCAAAAAAACACCCGAAAGTATTTTGGAGGCAAAGGAAAAACCTAAGGTGGCGATTTTGCGGGACGAAGGCTCAAATTCTGATCGCGAAATGAGCACGGCATTTTATATGGCCGGCTTTGAACCGTGGGATGTGACGATGACAGATCTTTTGTCGGGTCGGATCAATCTGAATCAGTTCAGAGGTCTGGCGGTAGTTGGCGGTTTTTCTTATGCCGACGTGCCGGAAAGTGCCAAGGGCTGGGCAGCAACCATTATGTTTAACGACAGATTGAAAGTGATGTTCGATGAATTTTATGATCGACCAGATACTTTCACGTTGGGCGTCTGCAATGGTTGTCAGTTGTTCGGTCTTTTGGGTTGGGTGCCGTGGAAAGGCGATAAACCTGAAAAACAACCTCGGTTTATCCGGAACTTTTCCGGACGTTTTGAATCGCGGTGGTCAACGGTCAGGGTTCTTGAATCCAAAGCCATGATGTTGAAAGACATGGATGGATTGGTATTTGGTATCCATGTCGCCCATGGTGAAGGCCGGTTGCATTTTTCAGATTCTTACGCTCAACGGGTAGCGTGCGAAATGGGTTTGACTCCTATTGTATTTGTTGATGATAGTGGTCATGCGACGGAAAAATATCCGTTTAATCCGAATGGTTCGTCTGAAGGAATCGCTGCTCTTTGTTCACCGGACGGACGGCATCTCGCAATGATGCCTCATCCGGAACGGACTTTCCTGCCATGGCAAGCACACTATTTGCCGCCGGCAATGAAAAATCTGCCGGTAACGCCGTGGAATCAGATGTTTCGGAATGCCTATAATTGGTGCAAAGAGACTAATATCGGCAATAACTATTGCTAAAAAGGAGATGAAACGAAACGAAGCCCTGTCGATCTAATCGGCAGGGCTTAAATTTTATATTTAGGATTTTGCTACCTTCCCAAAGCCAAGCTTTTCGAGAAAGAAAAGAGCAAGCGTCTAACGCTCGGCTTTTTGAGGGTTTTATAAAAAATATTTTTTGAATATAAAAAAAGAACTCAGAAGTTTTCATAGAATGTTACCTATGAATTCTTCTGAGTCCCGAGACCTTACTGCCGCCTTACCTGAAATTACGTTGTATCAGGTGGTGGCGGAGGTCATACTGCCCGCGATGACGTTGTGGATGGCTACCATTTTCCCATTGTGGTAGTTACCTTCGGAACCGGCGTCGGTGAGGGCGACATAGCCGCCGCTTGCATTTGACGGAATAATTTCTGCACGACTTCCTGTCAACATGGAAGCATCATGTGCGATTTTGCAGGCGCCGGCAATCGTTTCGGGGATTCCGGCAACAGTCAGAGCGGTATACGTTACATCGGGTGCAGCGGCCAAGGCTTTGGTATGCAGATCCGCATTAACCGTGGTCACTACGATCAGGCCGGGCATCTTGGTGATATCGGTGATCAGTACTTTATCGGCCGCCTGGGCCATAAACTTGGTGTCAACTGAGCCGAGAACCATGGTAACGGGCGGGGTACCTCCTGAATTTGTCGAAACCGCCATGGATTGAGAAGATTGGCCGGTCGTCGTGGATGCGAAGCCGATTACCGCTGTCATTGCAAGTATCGAAGCTAAAATTGCCAGAGAAGAAAACAGCTTTTTCATAAAGCCTCCATTGTGGTAGAGTAGTTATTTTTTAACTGCGTTTCTTTTACTCATACTTTGATAATCCGTTTTTCTTTTATTGGCCTCCTTCGGGTCTGTTTTGGATTAGCTTAGTATTTTTTGCCTTTGCCTCTTTGGAAAATGTACTAATTCAAAATTTATCATAAGAATAAAAACTTGGCAAGCCTTAGATAAGCCATCTGTGGATAACTCGCCGCTTTTTATTATGCCCCAAATCAAAAATTCCGCAATATTGCGGGGTTTTTGGGGATGTGGTAAATTTATGTAAAGTAATTATCTTCACCTTAAGATTAAAAACATTATGGAAATGGAAAATGAAGAGGACAAATTGATGCACGAAGCGGAAGTTTCGACATTGGAGAATCCTTCGGAGCCGACTGTGACCAAGATGAGAAAAAGACGCAATGATTTGTATATTGAATTGGCATTGTTTTTCATTTTGGGAATTTTGGTCGGTGTGGCGGTGAAAAATGAGGCGGTCAAAAAAGTGACGATGGGGTTTGATGATTATCAAATGAAAATTTTCAAACAGGATTATGATTTGAATGCGCTCACTGCCAAGGTCGCCTTGCAACAAGCACAAGATGCTCAAGCGAAAGCGGACAACAGCACCGCGAGTCAGTCAGCTCCCGCTGAAAATCAGAACGCTCCAGCCGGCAATTAGAAAGGTCAATGTTCGCATATAAATAATTTTATAAAAAGTTATGGAAGAAAAAATAGATTTTGAAAAAAAAGAAGATCAGTTCAAGAGTATCCAGGAGGAAATATTGAAAAAAGAAAGAGCTGAAATTCAGCTTCCTGAAAGACAGTCAGAAGCAATGGAAATGAAAAATGATCCATCCGAGGAGGAACTTAAAAACAAAAAAATGAAGAACCTGATTTCTTTGGTGATTCTTTTGGCGGGTCTTTTGGCGGGCAGTTTGTTTGTGGACGTGAGCCAACTGGTGCGCGGGAGCGGTTATTCGCAAAAGAATTTGAATAAGTCGGACATATTTGAAGCGAGCGGAAAAACATGGGTGGCTTACAGCGAACCGGCCGTTCCGATGAGAGTCATTAGCGATGATGCTTGCCAGAATTGCGATCCGAGCGAGGTTTTGGTGTGGCTGAGGCGCGTGGTGCCGACCATCAGCGTGCAAAAAGTCAATTTTGATTCTGCAGAAGGCAAACAACTTATCAGTCAATTTGGCATAAAAACCTTGCCGGCTTTCGTTTTTGATCAAGCGGTGGAAAAAACTGAACTCTACTCCCAAGCCAAAGATTTGTTCACTGCCAAAAATGGTCAAGATGTTTTGAATGGCCAACTTCTGGGCATTCCGGTTGGCAAATATATTGCTTCTCCAACAATTGGCGCAAGTGATGCAACAATCGGTGCGAGTGACGCTAAGGTGAAGGTGGTCATTTTCTCTGACTTTCAATGCCCTTCTTGCAAAACACTTTTCCCAGCTTTCCGCTCTGTCATTGCTAAATATCAGGATAGAGTAGAGTTTGCTTTCAAAGAGCTGCCCCTCAGCAGTCATCCGCAATCAGGGGACGCGGCGTTGGCTGCCACTTGTGCTCAAGATCAGGGAAAATTCTGGGAATATGCCGACAAATTGTATGCGGCGCAAGCTGAATGGGGCAACGCCAAGGACATCACTTATTTCAAAAATTATGCTGTCGCGTTGAAACTTAATGCCGGCCAATTCAATAAATGTTTGGATGGCAAGACTCATCAAGATAGCATTGATGCTTCCACTAAGGAAGCGGTTGACTTCGCAATTTCTGGCACACCGACAGTGTTTGTGAACGACCAGCTTGAAGAAGGTGTCATTACCGCCGATCAACTTGGAAAAGATATTGAAGCGCAATTGGCAAAATAGAAATTGTAAAAGCTTATTATAAGCTGAAAATTAGAAAACAATCCGGACAAACGGATTGTTTTTTAATTTTAAATTTTTGTGATACAATTAGTCTGTTGGATTTCGTGTCTAATGTTAATTGAATATTTTATCACTTATGAAATATCATAAAGATATCTTTGAAGTCATCTTTTTCGCTCGTGGCGGGCAAGGGGCGAAAACAGCGGCAGAAATCATTGGGCAAACCGCCACACTGGAAGGAAAATTCGTGCAAGCTTTTCCCAGTTTTGGTCCGGAGCGGAGTGGCGCGCCAACCAAAACGTATTTGCGCATCTCGGACGCGCCGATTCGCACGCACGAACCGGTCGTTGATCCGGATGTTGTTTTGGTTTTGGACGACACTCTGCTTGGGTCGCAAGATGTGTCAAATAATTTAGACAAAAAAGAAGCGCTAATCATCAACACGCAATTGGACGAACATGAAGTCCGTGCGCAAATTGTTGAACATGGTGGAAAGTTCGAAGGGCGGATTTATCCGATTGATGCTAGTGGAATATCGCTTAGTATCATTGGGACTCCACGACCCAGTACCGTTATTCTGGGCAAGTTTGTGCAGGTGACAGAGGCGGTCAACTTGGAGAGCCTAGTTGCGGAATTCCGGCATATTTTTGAAGCCAAAGTCGGCAAGGAAATTACGGACAAAAATGTCGCTGCGATTGAAAAAGCTTACGATACAATCTAAAACTTAAAATTAATTACATGGAACACGGAGCAACTATTAAACATGATCAGAAAAAATCACCCAAGACCGGAGATTGGCGCTATATGCATCCGGAAGTGGACAAGGAAAAGTGCATCGGTTGTCAAACTTGCGTGCCTTTTTGCCCAGAAGCTTCAATTGAAATGAAGGACGGCAAAGCGGATATCGATTATGATTATTGTAAGGGTTGCGGCGTATGCGCAGAGGTGTGTCCGGTGAAAGCGATAGTGATGAAAAAGAAATAATTTATTTAGTCTATAATTTTATATGACAAAAGATATTAAAAAACTCGCTCTTACTGGCGGAGCAGCCGCCGCTGAGGCTTTGAAACAGATTGAGCCGGAGGTGATGCCGATTTATCCGATCACGCCGCAGACGCCCATTATCGAAACTTACGCTAAATTTCAAGCGGACGGCGAGGTGGACACTGAGATGATCAAGGTTGAATCAGAGCACAGCGCCATGAGCGCGGCCATCGGGGCTTCCGCCGCTGGGGCACGCGTGGTGACAGCCACCAGTTCACAGGGTTTGGCTTTGATGCATGAAGTTTTGTATATTGCTAGCGGGACGAGACTGCCAATTCTGATGCTAATTTCCGCACGCGCTTTGGGTGCCCCAATCAACATTCATGGCGATCACTCAGACGTGATGGGTTGCCGCGACTCAGGTTGGTTGCAAATTTTTTGTGAAAACGCGCAGGAAGTCTATGACAAGACAATTATTGGCATGAAATTGGCGGAAAAAGTGAATTTGCCGGTCATGGTCATTATGGATGGTTTCAACACTTCGCACTCAGTGGAAAATTTGGAAATCCTCGAAACAGAGATGGTCAAACATTTTATGGGTGAACGCATCGCTATTGCGCCACTTTTGGATACGGCGAATCCGGTCAGCTATGGTCCCGTAGCTCTGCAGAATTCATATTTCGAGTTCAAGATTGATCAAGAAGCAGCGATGCTAGGTGCTACTGCCGAATATGAAAAAATAGCGAACGAATATGAAAAAATCTCTGGACGACATTATGGTTGTTTTGAAAGCTATCAAGCAGAAGATGCTGAGCGTATCATGGTTTTGACTGGATCGGCAACCGGCACGGCCAAAGTGGTGGTGGATAAGTTGCGCCAGCGTGGTGAAAAAGTTGGCTTGGTGAAAATTGAACTTTTCCGACCGTTTATGCATGTTGAATTAGCGACTATCTTGAAAAATGCCAAGGAGATAATTGTGTTGGATCGCGCGCAGTCGATTGGTACCAACGCTCCGTTTCACAGCGAAGTTATAAACACTTTATATGAGGCCAATGAAATAAAAAAAGTTAAATCTTTCATCTATGGTCTTGGTGGACGAGATATTTTTCAAACACAAATAGAGGATGTGTTTATGGGAAAGCAAAAAGATAAATATATAAAATAAAAATTATGAATAAAGAACTGACAAAATATTTATCTTCAGGACACTCCGCTTGCGCCGGTTGCGGTTTTCCGGCCATTGTGCGGGCAATTTTAGGCGAAGCCAAAGATGAAGTGGTGGTGGCCAATGCAACTGGGTGTTTGGAAGTGACGTCCACGCTCTATCCCTACACAGCTTGGAAAACCCCTTGGATTCACAATGCTTTTGAGAACGCCGCGGCGACAATGTCGGGGGTGGAAAGAGCCTACGCCATTCTGAAACGTAAAAATAAACTGCCAGGGGGCGACAAAAAAATAAAATTTGTAGCTTTCGGTGGAGATGGCGGAACTTATGATATTGGTTTGCAATCTTTGTCGGGTGCTTTGGAGCGCGGACATAATTTTTTGTATGTTTTATATGACAATGAAGGTTATATGAACACGGGTAATCAAAGATCCAGTGCCACGCCGTATGGCGCAGCGACAGAAACCACTCCTGCCGGCCGTGCGTCATTTGGAAAAACCGAAATGCGAAAAAATTTGATGGATATCGTGAATGCACATCATATCAAATATCTGGCGCAAGCCAATGTGGCCTATATGGCGGATCTCAAAAAGAAAGCGCAAAAAGCGCTGGCAGTGGAAGGTCCGTCATTTCTAAGTGTTTTTTCGCCGTGCACCAATAATTGGAAATTTCCCACTTCGCAATATGTGGCCATTGCCATACTGGCGACGGAAACCAATTTTTGGCCGCTCTATGAAGTTGAGAACGGCAAACATAAAATTACCCTTGAGCCAAAAAATGTCAAACCATTGACCGATTTTTTGAAAACCCAAGGTCGTTTCAAGCATCTTTTTAGTGAGAAAAATAAGCCGGTCATCGATCGAATGCAGAGAATTGCCAATGAAGAATTTGCGCGCTTGGTCAGTTTGACGGAAAAGGAGATATGAGCTAAAGTCTCCTCAACGGCGGCTCAGGTCGCTTAAGTGGTGACTAGCGCCACCTTAGCTCAGTTGGCAGAGCGACGCACTCGTAACGCGTAGGTCGTCGGTTCGATTCCGACAGGTGGCTCAATGACTAAAATTAACTTAAGTTTTATGAAAACAATCATCCTGCACAATTGCCATATCAACTTCGACGAGACAATCAAGGACGTGGAAATCTATTTGGAAAGTCATTTGAATCTTAATGAATTCCAGACACTCTTCAATCACGCGCATCTACACCAAGAAGCCTACTTCCAAGATCGTAATGGCCATCACTATGCCATTGAATACAAAAATGAAGAATATTTTGTTGAGAAAAGATAATTGGTTTAATAAAATTTAATCAAAACCATTATGAAAACATACATCTGTGAGATTTGCGGGGATGCCTATCTGGGGGAGGAACGGCCGAGTGAGTGTCCGTTTTGCGGATCAAGGAGTGCTTTCATTAAGGATGGCAATGCGGCGAATCCGATAACGTTGATGTCGGAAGAATTGTCTGATGTTTCCAAGAAAAATTTGGAAGCGACATTGGAACTGGAAATTCATGCCAATGCGGTGTATCTGTGTATGGCGGAAAAAGCTGGAACTTATGAAATCAAGGCGATGTATAAACGTTTGGCCAAAGTGGAATTGGAACATGCTAATATTGCATGCAAATTGATGAAGAGCTATTTGCCGCAAGTCGGTGAGGGTTTTTGCAATGATGAGGACGCGGAGAATTTTGCCGAGACAATAAAATTGGAAGAAAACGCGACCAGTCTGTATGCACAATTCGCCAAAGATGCGACAGAGAAAAATGTGAAAATTTTCTTCACGGCACTTTCTCAGGTGGAAGCAGATCACATTAAACTGATCAAGAACTATTTATAATGATCAAAGAATTCAAACTAGAAATTCAAAAATTGAAAGATAAACTCGCTCTTTTGAGCGACTATCTTTGACTTGCCGAAAAAGAAAATTCACATAGAAGAATTGGAAAAAATCTCGTCCGTGCCGGATTTTTGGAATGACAATCAAAGAGCGGCGGGCGTGATGCAAGAACTGGAAACGCTACGTGTCGAGATTCAGTTGCTCAGTGATTTGGAAACAGAGATTGACGAAGTTTTCGATTTCTTGGGCGTTTTTTCTGAAACAGCGGAATCAAGTGAAGTGGAAGAAAAAGAAATTGAAGCCAGGCTTAGTGAAATTGAAAAAAAATTAAATGATTTAGAATTTAAAACGCTTTTTTCCGGTGAATATGACAATAGTAGCGCCATTCTTACCATCACTTCTGGGGCGGGTGGAGTGGACGCGCAAGATTGGAGCGAAATGCTCATGCGGATGTATTTGCGCTGGGCGGAAAAGGATAATTTTCGCGCCAAAATAATCGATCAGACGCGTGGACAAGAAGCGGGCATCAAGTCGGCCACCTTGGAAATTTCCGGCGCGTATGTGTATGGCTATTTGAAAAGCGAAGCCGGCGTGCACCGCTTGGTGCGTCTGTCGCCATTTAACAGCGACAATTTGCGTCAGACATCTTTTGCTGCGGTGGAAGTCATGCCGGTGATTTCTGAAATTGAAGAGGTGCAGATAGACCCGAGCGAGTTGCGTTTCGATGTTTATCGATCGAGCGGGGCGGGCGGTCAAAGTGTCAACACGACAGACAGCGCCGTGCGGGTGACACACATTCCGACGGGTCTCGTGGCGACCTGTCAAAACGAAAGATCACAATTTCAAAACAAAGAACAAGCGATGAAAATCTTGAAAGCTAAATTGCACAAAATATATCTGGAAGAACAAGAGGCGGAAAAAAGAAAATTGCGGGGTGAGAATAGAGCTAATGAATGGGGCAGTCAGATTCGTTCCTATGTCCTGCATCCCTACAAAATGGTCAAAGACCATCGCACGGCGCACGAAACAGCGGCTGCGGAAGAAGTTTTAGCTGGCGATTTGAATGGTTTTATGGAAAGCTACTTGAAACATATTCAAAAGTAATTTATAATATAGAAGTGATTTCAAAAATAGATTTAAAGAATAAAAATAAAATGAAGAAAGTTAATGAAAAAGAAATTGAACTTGCCACAGAAGAAGGATTGGGGTCAATGGAGCGAGAAATTTTCCCCATACTTAAATTTGATCATGTCACCAAAGCTTTCAAAGGAGACGCGGCGGCTTTGGCTGATCTTGATTTTGAAATTCAGGCGGGAGAATTTGTCACGCTCGTCGGACATAGCGGGGCGGGAAAGTCCACCTTGCTCAAACTGATCTATGCCGAAGAAACGGCGACGGAAGGCGAAGTCTATTTCAATGGTGAACCTTTGAGTCAAATAAAGAAACGAAAACTGCCTTATCACCGCCGCAAGATTGGCATGGTTTTTCAAGATTTCAAATTATTGCCCAAAAAGACTGTTTTTGAAAATGTAGCCTATGCCTTGGAAGCATGCGGCGTACATACGGACGAAATCATGGAGGACGTGCCGCAAATCTTGGACATTGTGGGTTTGGGTGATAAGCTGCAGAAATTTCCACATCAATTGTCCGGCGGAGAGCAACAAAAAGTGGTGTTGGCGCGCGCGCTGATCCACAAACCCTTGATGATCGTGGCGGATGAACCGACGGGCAATTTGGACCCACAAAGTTCGGCGGAAATCATCGATTTGCTCTTGAAGGTGAACAATCTTGGTACCACGATTGTTTTGGCCAGTCATGACCGAGACATTGTGGATCGGGCGGCACGAAGAGTGATTGTTTTGGAAAAAGGAAAAATAATTTGCGATGATGCTAAAAGTAAATATCGAATATGTTAAAAAAAATGTTTCTTGTTCTTGGTAGAACAATCAAAGAAAGTGGGATCAATTTTTGGAGAAACGGTTGGCTGTCAATCGCGTCAGTCAGTGTGCTCACACTGTCACTGTATGTGGTCGGAGCTATGATGGTGATGATGATGGTTTCCGGTACGGTTCTCACAAATGTTGAGAAGCGCATCAATGTCAGCGTCTATTTCAAGCCGGATGTCAGCGAAAACACGATTATGGCGGCCAAAGCGGACTTGGAAAGCTATAGTGAAGTCAAATCGGCGCAATATATCTCCAAAGAGCAAGCACTGGCGGATTTCAAAAAAAATAATGCCGGCGAGCCGGTCATTTTGCAATCACTGGACGAGATCGGAGGCAATCCGCTTTTGGCCTCTTTGGTGGTGCGAGCCAATGATTCCAGTCAATATCAAAATATCACTGAATATATCGCCAAGGCTTCATTCAAAGATGATGTCAGTCGGGTGAATTATGTCAAAAACAAAGAGATCATTGACCGCCTCAATAACATTATCAAGCAATCGAGAAAAGTCGGCGTGTCTTTGGCGCTGGTCTTTGCCGCGGTGGCAGTTTTGATCATTTTCAACACAATCCGTATCACGCTCTACATTCACAAACCTGAAATTGAAGTGATGCGTTTGGTGGGCGCCTCGAATATGTTCATTCGTCTGCCCTTTCTGTTTGAAGGCGTGATCTATGGCATCGTGTCATCCCTAGTGGCAACTCTTTTTCTTTTGATCAGTATGAAGTTGGCCGACTCATACGTCTCCGTGGCAGTGCTTTCAAAAAGTCTTTTGTCTTTCTATTTTTCTCAAGCCCTTTTCATCTTGGGCATCCAGCTTTTGGCCGGAATTTTCTTGGGAGTCTTTAGTAGCTGGATCGCTATGCGAAAATACTTGAAGATTTGACGATAGTTTTTGTTATGTTAAAATGACTTTATGAATGAAGAAAATAAAAATTTATTGGAGGAAATCGGCAAGCGCTTCGACGCAAAGACCGAAGAAATAAAGAGGCATTTTGATGTGGTTGCAGAAGAAATGAAGGGTGATTTTAAAGTGTTTGGAGAACAATTAGCGACTGTTTCAGCCGATGTATCGGTGCTGAAAAAAGATTTGAAAGTAGTGAGGCAAGATGATTGTGTGAAAAGAGTTGTTAGATTGGAAGGTGTTGCCTTGGCGAAAGTATGATTTGATTTTTTGCTAAAGTTGCGGTATATTGAAACAAGACTGAAAAAGTCTTGTTTTTATTGAAGAAACAATGGAGCGTAGCCAAGTGGTAAGGCAACGGGTTCTGATCCCGTCATGCGTAGGTCCGAATCCTACCGCTCCAACTTACATTTTAAAACAGCTTAATCGGGCTGTTTTTTGGTTGTGTGGTGTTTGACATAATTTAATTTTGGGCACATAATACACAACTACAGTAATTTAGCGAGTTTTATTCAAAACTCAATTACCAGAAACGACTGTTTTTTAAAAAGGAGTAGGCCATGAAAATAGCAAAATGCTTTCTTTTTATTGCGTTTTATGCAATAGTAAGAAATTCAACCCCATTCGTATCCGCCTTTTTAAAAAGATACATGGGCGCTACTGCTTGCAACATCACCGAATTCATATGCATATTTGGATTGGCATTTGTTTTTGTGTGGATATATGACAATATCATGGCGTAAAAGTTTAATTTGCCAATGTGATATAACCATACAGATTTACACCAGAACCCCGCAACTACAAAACGTTGCGGTCTTTTTTATTTCAGATCCATGTTATGCAATGAATAAGTTCCGACTTCGTCCCACTTGCGCAACAAAAAAGCAGCCTTTTCAAGAGGCTGTTTTTGTGTAAGAATAGAGGTGCCTAAGGAAAATAACCCAAAAACCATATGCAAACAGTGGGTAAAAAAGTTGGACTGCTAAAAAGCGAGATTCTTTCAGCGGTGGATTTTTTTGTTTTATATAAGGTAAGAATTTCAACTGCCTCTTGAAAACATCCCTGCTTCCCATGTGTCATGGAATTATTTTTGTGTTATAGTGAAGTTATGAATACCTATGCTCAAAATATTGTCAATACTTTCCTTTTTTGGTTTCATGTTGTTTTTATATCCTTCGCAATATCGGTTGGTTTGTTCTTGTCGCCCTGGGTGGTTGTCCTCTTGGTTGCATTGCATAGATTGCACATGTTTGTTTTCAGAGGATGTTTGATTTCCAGATTGCAAAACATGGCAGGAGGGCTCCCGAAAGACATGCCTTTTTTGCAATTGGCGGTCAAAAAGATTTTTCAAAAAAATATCAGCTTGGCGCAAAGTCAAAAGCTGGATTATTTTCTTGCAGGTTTAGTAATAACAATTTCTCTAATAAAGTAATTTCAATCACAAAAATATATGGTTACAAAAGTGGAAAAAACCAAAAAGAATCTTATTCAATGCCGTTGTAAGCTTTGCCCGAGTTATCCCTTGGGATGTCTGATCAAGGCTGGTCCTCAGATGGCCAAAGTCTTTCTGGCCTCTGAAAAAAAATTAGAAAAAGAATCACATATGGAAAGTCTTTTTTGTGCTTTTGAAGCAAGCAGCTGCATAAAGGAAAAAAAGGGTTGCAAATGCCCTAGTTGCTCAGTGCACAAAAAATACGATTTGGATCAGACCTTCTATTGCCTGGAAAAAGATTAACACTTTGAGTGATGTAGACTTTTGTCCGCAAATTGACAGCCTAGACTTCGCATGTTAGGGTAGTTGCACGGCATTCGTTTCCTTTTGTTCTTTAAGGCTATGTGCGACGGCGACTGGGGAACAGTTTTTCCAGAGCACATAGGGTTGCATTCGCTGCACCCGGGATAATTAACAATTTCGAATTGTTTGTTGGAGAAAAAAATATCATTTTTCTTTAGCAAAAGCAACGCAATTTTGAATGTGATTCCTGCTTGATCTTTGATAATTGAATATAAAATATGTAACCAGCGTACGACAATAGGGTGATATTCTAACGAATGTCGCCCTATTTATTTGCTAAAATTCATTTGACAAAATACTTAAAGTATGATACAATTGTCAATCAGCAATAGAACCTTGAAAATTTGGTCATTTCTCCTTCATCCAGTTTTTATCCTTAGTTAGTCATCTAATTTGGGATAAAAATCGGATGAGGGAGGAAAAATAAACTTGAAAAAGTATAATGGAGGCACAGAGATGAAAAAAGCAATAAAACAAAGAAATAAAAATGCTTATGTTATAGCAATAGTGGTGATGATAGGTGCTGTTGATGGTTTTCTTGGTAGTGAAGAAGTGTCCTTGGCGCAGGTTATTGCTCTGATGTTTGGTATTAATTTATTTATCCTACGTATTCCAATAAGATGGATCATATCACTCGCCGTAGGCATGGTAATCGGGGGTTTGCCTATGTTAATTCCGGCACTTATGGGGATGTCGTTGTCTTCGATGCCGATGGATTGGATGGCACTGAAACACATTCTTTTTCAAGGATTTATCACCCCGACCTTTTTTTTAATAGGAGTTGTCATCAGTATATTTTTTTCACAGTTAAGGAAAGGATTTTTTCATCCTAAGGGATGAATAGTTTCCATTGCTGGGTTTTTTAAAGAGCCAATCACGGCAATAATCGTGTGTTGGCTCTTTTTATTTCTGTCATTCTGAGCGAAGCGAAGCGAAGTCGAAGAATCTGCTTTGCGTTACCACTAGCCGTCCTATTATTGTTAAGCTTGTAACAATACATGGCAGATCCTTCGACTGCGTCCGAGTACGGACTTCGCTCAGGATGACATGGAAAAATATATAAAAAAAGAGGGGAGTGAAAAATTTCACTCCCCGTCGGACATTGTCTCGCATTGTTTAGTCTCCGGATTCATTATTGTTGGTTTTTCCGCTTTCCATTTAGAAGAAGATATTGCTTAAGAGTGAAACCGTTTCGATCTTGCCTCACATCAACACGGGCACTTTTTCGCTTGGCGTTGTCTTTCAATGGAACATTTTTGAAACGACACTCTGCATAATCATTGTCGCGCATAGGGCAGCTTTTGCAGTGGCGATCAATAGTGGCTCCATCTTCGACAGGGCATAAACATCCAATTTTTTCGGCAACAATAATTTGTTTAGTTTGATTTTGCCCAGCAGATACAGTACGTTCAACCATTGCAAACATGAGCATAGGTTTATTACCCATAATCTCTCTCCTTTTCTCTGTGTTTATAATAAAGTACTTGCCTCCTTAGAAATTTGAAAACCGATCATGGGATCGGCTTTAGTTTGGTTGAAATGATTTTTTTTGCTGGCCTATTTCTCCATTTCACTCAAACTAAAGCTGACCTTGGTCTTCGCGACCAAAGAAATAATCATGTGCACCGAGCGGATTGTTTTAGTTTGTGTAATATTCATAACAATTTCATTCTAGCGCGATTTTTTTCCCTGTCAAGCACTCAGGTGTTGACAACTTTTTAAGATACATTAAAATAGAAACTAGCACTCTCTCTTGACGAGTGCTAACGAGTGTATTATACTGGTAGTATATCCATAAATGCAGAGCTTTATGCAAAAAATCGGCGACCGACACAAGAAAATATTGGCAGCTATCATCGAAGAATATACCACTTCGGCGGTTCCGGTTGGCTCGAAAATTTTGTCGGACAAATATGGATTCAAGCTCAGTCCGGCCACGATCAGAAATGACATGGCGGAATTGGAGGAAGCGGGACTGCTCTATCAGACACACATCAGCTCCGGTCGCATTCCGACGGACAAGGGTTATCGGTTGTTTGTGGAGGAAATTATGGGCGACAAAAAATTGAGCCTAGCCGAGCAAAGAAAAATGCAATCGGAAATGTTGAAACTGAAAGCTCAGAACAAGCAATTGTCCCGCGTGACGGCCAAGCTGTTGTCGTCGCTCAGTGGCAATCTGGTCATTTCGGGTCTCGAAAAAGATTTTTGTGATTTTGGGATGCAAGAACTTCTGTCCAATCCGGAATTTCAAAACGTCGATGAATTTTGTCGCATCGCGGAAGCGTTGGACTACATCGATGAAAACATGAACACGATTTTGCTCAAAATGAAAGACGGAGAAACAAAATTTTTCATCGGCAAAGAAAATCCGATCAAGGGCATTGATAACTGTTCGATGGTGGTGACACCGTACAAGACTAAGAGTGGTGAAAAAGGTGTCTTGGCCATCGTGGGACCGAAAAGGATGAAATATGCCAAGAACAAATCGCTATTGGATTATGTTAAAAAAATCATTGGAAATTCAGTTATTGTAGCGGTGGTTTTTCAGGGGGGAGTTATTTTTATCAAATAAAAAATTAATTAGGTTAAAAGAATCTAGATGGAAAATAAAAAAAAGGAAGTCGCGCCCAAATCGCGCGTGATGACCCTTACAATCAAAGCGGTCGTTTTGAATGAAAAAAAAGAAGTGTTGATTTTGAAACGGTCGCAGAATAATAAATATAGTCTGGGTAAATATGATTTGCCCGGGGGACACATCGAAGGTAATGAAAGTCTGAAAGATTCAATCGTGCGAGAGATCAAAGAAGAAACCGGACTGGATGCGTGTTTCGGAGAAATTATCGACGTGGTGGAATTTCCCGAAGATAGTCCGCAGTTCAAAGAAGAAAAAAGAGGGTTGCGTTGTATCTGCTATGTGAAAACGGACGAAGTAGTGCTGAGTCATGAGCATGATGAATATCAGTGGGTTCCGTTGGAAAAGGTGCAAGATAGTTTTTCTGAAAAAGATGGTTTTGAAAAGGAAAAAAAAGAGACAATTCTGAAAGCACAAAAATACCTGGAAATGAAAGAATCGGTTGACAGATGGAAAAGGACGACGGCGGACTTTGAAAACTATAAAAAAAGACAATTGGAAGAAAGAAAAGAAATGATTGCCTTTTCCAATTTGAATCTTATGAGCGAAATCATCCCGGTGCTG
Organism: Candidatus Moraniibacteriota bacterium; assembly: GCA_023261605.1. Classification (GTDB taxonomy): domain Bacteria; phylum Patescibacteriota; class Minisyncoccia; order Moranbacterales; family UBA2206; genus CAIKZD01. The sequence continues at coordinate 6,380 of JAHFOP010000007.1, read as the reverse complement.
GATAATTTCCACGCTTCGACCGAGCATATTCCCGCGGATCAAAAAGAAAATGCCTGGGTCGTCGGTATTATGTATATCCAGAAGCAATTGGAAAAAGTCATGGAGGATAATGGCGTGGAAGAGATCAAGGTGGCGATCGGCGATGGATTCGATCCGGAAACTATGGAAGCTTTACAGGATGGAGAAAAGAAAGGGGAGTGCAAAAATATTGTCAGCAGGGTCGTGCAAAAAGGTTACAAGATGGGTGGTCGGATAGTGCGGGTGGCCAGAGTGGTAGTGGAATAATTTATGATAAAAGATTTTTTATAGATAATTCAACTAGAAAGGAAGGTGATAATTATGCGAGGATTAGTAAAATGGTCTCCGATGAGGGATATGGACAAATTTTTTGAAGAAGATTTTTGGGGCGGTATGGATTTCACGCCGGCAGTTGATGTTTATCAGGACAAGGATAATGTGATCGTAGAGATGCCTTTGGCGGGAGTTGATCCTGAAAAAGTGGATATATCGATTGAAAATGATGTGCTTACTGTTTCTGGAAGAACGGAAGAAAGGAATGAAGTTAAGCGAGAAGACTACTATCGTAAAGAAGTGCGTGAGGGCAGTTTCTCCCGTTCAGTCATATTGCCGATGAGTGTGAAAGCCGATTTGGCCGAAGCGCAGAGCGTAAAAGGGATGTTGAAAATTGTCATTCCTAAGGCGGACTCCGCCAAACCGAAGAAAATCTCCATCAAGATCAAATAATTTTTTCTTTTGCCATCTTTGTTTTTTTAGGAAAAAACTAAGGATGGCGCGAAGAGAAAGTTAGTAAGTAATTAAAATAATTTTAAATTCACATTCTTTGGCCGGTATTGGCCATGGTTTGTCGAATAAAAGTAATATGGCAAAGATATTAGGCATTGACCTAGGAACAACTAATTCGGCCATGGCGGTGGTGGAAGGTGGCAGTCCGTCAATTGTGGAAAACAAAGAAGGCGTGCGCACTACGCCATCAATGGTGGCGATGAGCAAATCCAATGAAAGACTAGTGGGGCTTTTGGCTAAGCGTCAAGCCGTGACCAATCCAAATAATACTTTGTATTCCATTAAACGTTTGATCGGACGCGCTTTCTCTGACGAAGAAGTTCAAAAAGATATGAAACTGATGCCGTATAAGATTGAGAAATCCGGCGATGGCGTGAAAATCAAGATGGGCGACAAGGATTATACGCCGCAAGAAATTTCGGCGATGATTCTCGGCAAGCTCAAAGCAGATGCAGAAGAAAAATTGGGCGAAAAGATCACTGATGCGGTCATCACTGTGCCGGCCTATTTCGATGACGCGCAAAGAAAAGCGACCAAAGAAGCGGGCGAGATTGCGGGACTCAATGTCCGTCGCATCATCAATGAACCCACAGCCGCAGCTTTGGCTTATGGTTTCAACAAAAAGAAAGATGAAAAAATTGCAGTCTATGACTTGGGCGGCGGTACTTTTGACATTTCCATTCTGGAAGTGGGCGATGACACTGTGGAAGTGAAATCGACCAATGGTGACACGCATTTGGGCGGCGATGACTTTGACCAAGTCATCATTCATTGGATTATCTCTGAATTCAAAAAACAAGAAGGCATTGATCTTGGCAATGACCCCTTGGCCTTGCAACGCATCAAAGAAGCGGCGGAAAAAGGCAAGATTGAACTTTCCACCGCGGCGGAAACAGAAATCAATCAACCATTCATCACGACTGACGCGAATGGTCCAAAACATTTGGTCATGAAAATGACACGGGCGAAGTTGGAAGAATTGGTGGGTGAATTGGTCAAAAAGACTTTGGAACCGACCAAGAAAGCTTTGGCGGATGCGAAACTTTCTGTTGCTGACATCAATGAAGTGGTGATGGTGGGAGGCATGACGCGCATGCCACTCGTAGTGAAAACGGTGGAAGAATTTTTCGGCAAGAAAGTGAATCTGACGGTGAACCCGGATGAAGTGGTGGCATTGGGCGCGGCTATTCAAGGTGGCGTGTTGCAAGGTGATGTGAAAGATGTTTTGCTTCTGGATGTCACCCCTCTGACTTTGGGCATTGAAACTATGGGCGGAGTGCGCACCCCTCTTATTGATCGTAATACGACAGTGCCGACTGCCAAATCACAAATATTTTCTACGGCGGCGGATAATCAGCCATCTGTAGAGATTCATGTTTTGCAAGGTGAGCGTGAAATGGCAGTGGATAATAAGACGCTGGGTAGGTTTATCCTAGACGGCATTCCGCCATCTCCACGTGGCATTCCACAAGTGGAAGTGACTTTTGACATTGATGCTAATGGAATTCTCAGCGTCAAGGCCAAAGACAAAGCCACGAACAAAGAACAATCCATTCGCATCGAAGCTTCGACCGGACTTTCCAAAGAAGAAGTGGAAAAGATGAAAAAAGATGCTGAGATGCACGCTGAAGAAGACAAAAAGAAAAAAGAAAAAGCGGATGTGAAAAATCTGGCTGACACCTTGGTCTTCACCACTGAAAAAGCAGTCAAGGATGCGGGTGATAAAATCACTGCGGACGAAAAGAAACCAGTGGAAGATGCCATTGAAAACTTGAAGAAAATCAAAGACGGTGATGACATTGAAGCCATCAAGAAATCTACGGAAGAATTGTCAGTCGCGGCGCAAAAGATTGGTGAGAAACTGTATAAAGCAGCTGCTGACGCACAAGCCGCGCAAACTCCGCCAGCCGGTGACCCAGCTTCCACTGAAGCTGCGGCGGGCGAAGCAAAAACTGAACCGGAAGTGAAAGACGCTGAAACGAAAGAGGGAGAGAAAAAAGAGGAAGACAAGAAATAACTTTTGACTTGGGGGGCGGGGCAGAAGTCCCGCCCCCTTGATATAAGGAGACAGTTCTGTATTGAATAAGTAAATAAAAAAAATGGCTCGAACCGAGATAGTAGAATAAAGCCAAGGAGGTAACTTTATAACGTCTATTTTCCCAGTTCGAGTCAGATAAAACGTAGCTATTTATCGGGTTTTTGTCAAGAGAATAAAAAATAAATAACATTTTTTAGACAAATAAAAAACCCAACCTAGAAGAGGAACTGGGTATCAGAAAGAATATGCAGGGGCGGAGAGGTTTTAGAACCGCCGATGATATTCTTTTTGAAGCTCATAATCCAGGTTGGGAGAGAAAGTCTATCGTCATTGTAGACTTTTGCAAAAATAAACCTCAGACTGGAAAAATCAATGAAGGTTTTTGGGGAAATAGGAAGGGAAGGAGTCCCTATGTTTCCGATATTTCCAGTCTGAGCTGTCTAAAAGCTAGCGGATTTTCGAAGTTTTGTCAAGACAATAAAAAAACAGCTTCTCGGAAGAAGCTGTTGCTGGTCGGGCTTGCGTTGAAGCAATTTACATTCGCAAGAAGTTGCAAAATTCTTCACCGCAGTGATTGCACCGATACCTGGGAGTTTCATTGTCCTCGAAGCCATCGCGATCTGCCTGAAGAGTTTTTGGTATTTGCGTTACATTTGGGTTGAGGGTTTCGCATTTGGGACAGTATTTGTTTAGGCGGTTAGTTTCTGGGGTAGCCATTTTACACCTCCAATGTGTATGAATATTATTTCTTGTTTAGAAACTTTGCAAAAATAGTAGCAATATGTCGATGCTTTGTCAATTAAATAAAAATAGTGTAAAGTAGAACAATTATGGCTGAAAATTATTATGACATTTTAGGCGTAGGAAAAGGCGCATCGGACGACGAAATCAAGAAAGCCTATCGGCGAGCGGCGCACCAACATCATCCGGACAAATCCGGCGGAGATGAGGCGAAGTTCAAAAAGGTGAATGAGGCCTATCAAGTCTTGTCGGATAAATCGAAGCGCGCGCAATATGACCAATTTGGTCAGACTTTTAATGGTGGCCAAGGTGGACCGGCCGGTGGTGGTCAAGGTTTTGGGGGATTTGATTTTTCGGGTTTCGATTTTGGTGGAGCCAGCAGTGCGGGCGGGAATTTTGAAGGCGTGGATTTTGAAGATATTTTTTCCAACATTTTTGGCGGTGGCGGCAGTAGTCGCAGCACTCGATCGCGTCAGTCAGGGCGTGGGCAAGACATTCAAGTGGATTTGGAAATAACTTTTGCGGAAATGGTTGAGGGCGTGCGAAAAAAAGTGCGACTCTACAAAAATGCGGCTTGTGAACATTGCAAGGGAACAGGCGGTGAACCGGGAGCGAGTGTCAAAACTTGTCCGACCTGCAAGGGATCGGGGCAAGTGCAAAAAATCACACGCAGTTTTTTGGGATCTTTTTCACAAGTCAGTGTTTGTCCCGAATGTGAAGGTCGCGGACAAATCTATGAAAATAAATGTTTGGTTTGTCGAGGAGATGGACGTGTGAAAAAAGAAGAAGACATTGAAATTGCAGTGCCGGCAGGCATCGAAAGCGGTCAGACCATTTCTCTCCGCGGGGCGGGCGAAGCTGGTGCGCATGGTGCAACGGCTGGAGACTTGTATATTTTGGTGCGCGTGGCGACTCACCGAAAATTCACGCGGCACTCGCTGGATATTTTGAGCCAAGAAGAAATCAGTTTTTCTCTGGCGGCTTTAGGCGGAGAGATTGAAATTGAAACAATCGAAGGCAATCTAATTTTGAAAATTCCGGCTGGCACCCAATCTGGTGAAACTTTCCGCATCAAAGGCAAAGGTGTGCCGGATTTGCATGGTCGTGGACGAGGAAATCATTTGGTGAAAATTATTGTGCGTGTTCCGCGTCGCCTCAGTCGCGACCAAAAAAGATTGCTTGAAGAACTCAAAAATTCCGGCGAGTAGAAAATGGAAAAAGTTGTGGTATAATATGAGAGTAAAATAAAAAAAATATTTATGAACTTGAACGCAATTTTTTCTCAAATGGGGATTTCGACCAGTATGACGCAGGACGTCACTTTGCTTTTAGTGCTCGTGTTGATTAGTTTTATTTTTGGTATGTTTATTGGGAGGTCACGGCTTATTACCGTTCTCATTAACACTTATGTGTCATTTGCTATTCTGACAGTCATTCCTGAGACATATCTGACGGATTATACTACTGCACTCTTGATTTTCTTTGCGATGCTCGTGGTGCTGACAATTATTGGCAAAAAAATGTTTGAGATTTCCATTTCCGGTTCTGGCCCGGACTTCCTGTGGCGCGTGTTCGGAGTGAGTTTTCTGGAGATTTTACTCTTGGCTAGTATTACGATTTCTTTGATGCCGAAAAAGGCCGCATTGATTTATGTTTCCAAAACCGCCTATGACTATTTGGCTTCGCCTAATTTCCAACTGCTGTGGATGATTGCGCCGCTCATTGGAATATTTTTCATCCACAAGAAGCTGAATCGATAATCCTTCTAAAGTAACTAAAAAAATCCCAGTCGGGATTTTTTGTTTACACTGAGCGAATGAAGTGAGTTGAAGTGTGCGCCCACCAGGACTCGAACCTGGGACCGTTTGCTTAAAAGGCAACTGCTCTACCAACTGAGCTATAGGCGCATTAATATACTAAAAGAAATAACTTTGTCAGTATAGCAGTTCCGTATTTTTAGTCAATACGTCAGAGATGAGGATTTTTCTCAATTTGGCTTTTGTTTTGGGTGTGGTATAATTAGGCTGTAAAAGTCTGGGATAATAAAAATGAAAAATTAAATCAAATGAAGAGTATTAAGATTATAGGGGGGGCGATTTTTGTGGGGTTGGTTTTTTCCGGTTGTTCGGTGGCCCCGTCCAAAAACGCGACTGGACCGGTCAGCTTCACTTTCTCGCAAAGCATTTTCAAGACAACAAATGGAGGAACTGAATGGAAGGTTGAGAATAAGGGTGAAGGGAAGGCCAACACAACCAACGTGGATGTCTTGAATTTGGTCGTGAATCAACAAGATGGAAACAATGTTTACGCCGGACTCAGGAGCGGGGGCATCATGGAAACAGTCAATGGCGGCGAGACTTGGAAATCCATGAACAACTTTATATCGGAAAAAGTTTATGGTTTAGCGCTGGATACGACGACCGGTAAAACTTTGTATGCTAGTGGAGTTTGGCAGGGAACGGGCAAAATTTTCAAAACAAGTGACGATGGCACGACGTGGAAAGAGATGTATACCAGTCCATCGAACGGACCGTTAGTCATCTCGCTTTTCATTAGTCAGAAAAATCATAACGTGCTTTATGCTACAACGAGCGATAATGCTGTGATTAAAAGTGTGGACGCGGGCGTGAGTTGGAAGAGCATTTTCAATGCCTCGGCTCCGGTTTTGAAAGTGGCTGAAGATGCACACAGTGGAGATCTGCTTTATGCCGTGACACTTTCCGGCACGGTTTTCCGCAGTTCGGACGGTGGGGCGAAATTTGAAGATATAACCGCTAAGGTTGGCAAGGCCACGAAT
>JAHFOP010000039.1 GCA_023261605.1 Candidatus Moraniibacteriota bacterium | reverse complement strand
TTTTTGGCAATTTATTTTGTGAATTTAAATGTGGAAATCATTAGTTTTTGATTATCATCCAGTGTGGCTTTATTTTCAGCAAGAGAGTCTTTGCTGCCAGTATTAAATAGCAGTTCATATAAGTTAGCTCCGTTTTTTGTTAACAATACATATTCGTTTACCATGCCAGTACTAACTCCTTCATATGCAGATTGACCAGCAAGGGTGGTTTTTTGTTGTTCACGGATGGAGCTACTTTTTAGCTTACTTTGAATAATTGCATCAAGAGCAAGTTTATTTAAAGATGGATCTTGATTAACTTGTATGTTTAAATCATACAGCCCAGCCTTGGTTGGTGATTTTATAGTAACAACACCGTCTTTCACGTCCTGAATGACATAGTATTGCGGATATTTAATTTGAAAACCATATTTTTCGCTCGAATATGTTTGCCATGAAGCAGTTTCATCAACTGGCGGAGTTGCGGGTTTTTGAGTTACGACTGGTTGCACTGGCGTTGTTAGCTGTGTTTGACTCACCGATTGTTGCCCACAACCAGCCAAAAAGACTACTCCGAGTAACACTGAACTTATTGCTAAAACTTTTTTCATAATTACTTTTAAGTTAGTTTGTTAAGACTTATTTTTTATATTTCCATAAACTCTATTTTATCAAATTTTAATAAAAAATATAATATAGTTGCAATTATTAAATTAATAACTGTTGCTATAACAATACAAGCTACTGCAATAAAAGGCCATAACGAACCCATGGAAATTTGACCAGAATAATGATAATAACGATCTGCATTAGAAAAATAGACTTGCAGTAAAATACCTAAAACTAAAGCCACTGCAAATCCAATACTTGGTAATATCAAAAAAATCTTTTTTGAATTTTTTATTAATTTAGTCCTAGCAAAATAAATAGAGCTAATCATAGTCAATAAAGGCCAAATAATTATAATTGCTATTCCATAAAATAAAGATACGGACGTTGCTATGCCTGGTAAAGTAAATAAGAATAACACTATTAAAACAATAAATGCCTTAAATAAATGCTTGCTGTTAATTATCATAATAAATGTGTTAGTTAAAATAAGCTGCTACTTATTGGAGCGTTGTATTTATAATATTGTTATTTTTATGAATATTATATATACTTGTCTATGCTTATATTGTATCAAAAAACCATGCAAACCGCCATAGCCGACATCCAAAAAAAACATGCCGGCCAGATTGACCATCTCGATCTGGAACTTTTAATCGCTCATATTCTCAAAAAACCCCGCGAATTTGTCCTCGCTCATCCGGAATATGAAATGTCACCATTGAAAATTGAGAATTTAAAATTGAAAATTGCCCAAAGAATGAGGGGCGAGCCTCTAGCCTATATTTTGGGCTACAAGGAGTTTTTTGGTCTCCCCTTCCTCGTATCGCCTGCGACTCTCATCCCCCGTCCTGAGACAGAACTTTTGGTTGAGATGGCATTGGACGAAGTTCGCAGTCATCAATCGTCGATCAAGAACATTATTGATATTGGAACTGGCAGTGGAAATATAATTATCTCGATTGCAAAAGCAATCGAGAATTTCAAATTTCAAATTTCAAATTTCAAATTCTACGGAATAGATCTTTCCAAAGACGCACTCACCATTGCTCGTCGCAACGCCAAAAAAAATAATGTCGATAAAAAAATAAAATTTATCCACGGAAATTTATTAACACCCATAGTTGAAAATCGTGAATTGGAAATTGAAAATTCTAAGATGATAATCTTAGCTAACCTGCCATATCTTTCAAGAGAAATATATAACGCCACAGACAAAACTGTGAAAAAATATGAACCCAAGTCGGCTTTATACAGCCCGCAAGAAGGCCTGCGTCACTACGGCGAGTTACTTAAGCAAATTGCAAACCTCAATCCGACAAATTGCATTGCGCTCTTGGAAATCAGTCCGGAACAAAAAGTAAAAATTTTGTCTCTGATAAAAAAACACTTCCCTGCTTCCGAAATCGAGTGCAAAAAAGACCTGGCCAGCAAATGGCGCCTTGTTATTATCAGACTCTAAAAAAATTGAATGTTTCAAAAACATAGCAAAAAACCGCCTGTTAGCGGTTTTTTGCTTTGCCTTTGACTCTTGCTGAAAAAGGCTGGCCAACACCGACTATCTTTTAAATCGGTCTTGGCCGAAACTCCAAAAATGGAGCACTGAAAAGTCAGACTATTTCTTTTTCTTAGTCGCTTTCTTCTTAGCAACTTTTTTTACGGTCTTTTTCTTAGTTACTTTTTTTACAGCTTTTTTCTTTGTAACTTTTTTTGCAGCTTTTTTCTTTGTAGCCATTTTAAATTTCACCTTCCTTTCTATTTTTATTTTTCAAATTTATAATTTTTGTTTCGACCTTTTTGTAAGTAAAAATATTTTTTGATAAAAATATTTTCCACTTGTTTTAATTATAGAACATTTAATTTTATTTGCAATAGAAAAAAGTTATCCACAGCCAACTTTTTCAAAAATATTTTTTATTTCTAATTATTACTACATCGGAAAGATAAAATTATTTTAAAAATAATTTTTGTAAAAAATTTTCAATTATAATTAGAGAACTTTAAATTGAAAATTGATTGAAAATTGATTATTGTAAATTGTAAATTGATTGATTATTACGCCCTAAAATCATCTTTTGTCCAGTTGACGAGCGCGGGCTATAACGTTAAAATTTAGGAGAAGAATACGCTTCAACGCAAGCACGTTAACAATTTTCACGCCGCTATCCTAAAACTGGGCGCGAAAACCATAATTAAACTAAAATAGAAAGGAAGGTGAAATCTATGGAATTCAATCAAGAAGAAAATGATGAAAAGATGACCGAAGAAGAAACTTCCCAAGGCAAAGCCAAGCAATGGCTGCAAGACAATCTTCGAATCATTATAAGCGTTCTGATCGTAGTTCTGATCGCCGGAGGGATATATTCTTATTCAAAACGGACGGAAGCCCCGACAGTTTCGCAAGGATCAGATATGACCAATGAAGCTACCGTTGGCAATGGCGACACCAACCAACTCGCTGACCAAACAAACCCTGCCGAAAATCAGGCAACAGCCAGTGGTGCAACCACTCAAGAAAAGGTTGTGGCCTCCAGCGCCAGCCAAGAAACTGAAAGCTCGTTTGTCGAGACAGCTGCGAAAGGCGACGGTATGACAACTCTCGCCCGCAAATCTCTCGCCAACTACCTTGAGAAAAACGCAGATACAACTTTGACAGCCGAACATAAAATCTATATCGAAGATTATCTAAGAAAAAATGTCCAGACCAAAAAAGTGACCGTTGGAACATCTGTGGAATTTTCCAAAGAGCTGATCAAGACTGCTGTTGAAAACTCTAAGACTCTCAACTCCAAGCAACTTCAAAACTTGCACAAATACGCAGTGAGAGTGCCGTCATTATCCTAAAAACTGATCGATTGCACTGACTGCGAGAAAAATGCTGTTGTTCTTTCGCTAAAATTAAGAAGTATATTATTACTACTTTTCTAAATAACAAAAATCCCTGCCGACGAGGCAGGGATTTTTGTTATCCGGAAAAATCAATATATCTTCACGCTATCACCCACTCTGAAGCCATACTTTTCAACCAAACCGGCATTTATTTCCAAAACATCGAAAGACGGCGTTTCAGGCTTGATAATCTCAGGAGAATGAGCTGAGAAATCTTTTTTTATATATACTATTTTTCCCTCTTTTATCCAAAGTATATCCAAATCAAATCGCATATCTTTCATCCAGAAAGCATGCATTTTTTCCCCAGAAAACATGAACAGCATCGCACAATTCTGGCAAAGACCGCTTCTTCCTCCCAATCCTCTTTCATAGGCCGCCTGAGAAAGCGGTGTTTCGGCAATAAAAACCTGCCCGCCGATCATGATAATTTTCCAAAAAAAAGCATTGGTCACCAAGATGATTGTGAAAATAATGCCCAACACCAAAAAAAGAATGTTCTTTTTCATTTTTATCATAAGAAAAAATTTTACACCTACGCTCGGGCATCTGAAATTTTCTTGTTCACAGTAATCAAGATGACTGCCATAATCAACACTACGACAAGAAGAGCAATGCCCTTGCCGATAGCGCGAGTATTGAGAGCAACGACAGCAAAGACAAGCGTCACCAACCAATAACTTCCGACGATCTTTTTTTGCGACCAGCCCAACTCCATCAATTTATAATGCAAATGATTTTTATCCGGCAGAAAAATCGATTTTTTATTTTTCAACCTTTCTCCAATAACCCAGAGGAAATCAATGATCGGAACAGCCAAGACTAAAATAGCGGTAGCAATCTTGGCTCCGGAAAAAATTGACATAACTGCCAAAGAAAAGCCCATAAACATCGCCCCAGCAGTGCCGGCAATGATCATCGACGGATTGAAGTTGAAAATCAGAAAACCCAGCGTTGTTCCGGTGAGAATGGCACACATAATAGCAATGGGCGGCTGATTGACTTCTGGGCGGAAACTTAAAATCAAAATAGTGACGGCTGTTATAAAAGTCAGGCCGCCAGATAAACCATCAATTCCATCTGACCAATTCAAGGCATTCATGACTAAAACTATCCAAAGAATCACCAATGCCACTGAAAAAATTATACCCAGACCCGCGTCCAGATGCAAAATTCCGCCTGTTATAGGGTTAGTTATATAATAAATCCTGACTCCCATGATAAAAACCAAGATAGCCACCGAAACTTGGATAAAAAATTGTATTTTCCAAAATAATTCTTTCAGGTCATCTAAAAATCCGACAATCAGAAGAATCAAACTGCCAAAACAAAAGCCGTAAAGTTCGGGCGACATAAAAAGATCGCGATTGAAAAAGATAGTGACATTGAAAGCCACAATCATAACTAGTCCCCCTAGCCGCGAAACTTCCGGTGCATGGATATGCCGAAAACCATTCCGACCCTGCCAATTGATTTTTTTGGAAAGTCCGACCGCCACCGCAGCCAGAACCACCGTTATTATAAGTGAGTCAAAGAATGGAAGGAGGTATTTCAACATTTTTTTTATTAATCTTCTTTATTGCTTTCTCATCTTATCTGTCACCCAAAATTCTCCGAAATATTTTCCGATCATTAGTCTGGTTTGCGATTCAATCGCTGGCATAGAACCAAGGAAAGGAGCGATAATTGGCACCAGTGCCCACTGAAGTAGCATGTAGACATTTCGCCAGCGTGAATATTTTTTCGGTCGCGGTGGCATCAGGAGAAAACTGAGCGACATTGAAACAACCAGTCCCATCATGGCCAAAGTCATAAGGTAACGCGTAATAAAGGGCAAATTGTGCGCCAAGACGGATTGATTGAATTGATCGCCACCAAAAATGAGTGGCAACCATCCAAGGATCGCCAAAATTACCGAAGCGGTCGCCCAGCTGTGGTGCCCTTCCAACATTTCAAAAGCCACCTGAATTTTTTTTCCCAGAGATATTTTTTTGTTTGGCACAATCGCCCGCATAATGACCGGGAAATTTTCAATGCCATAAGCCCAGCGTCTTTTTTGCTTGTATTGATTCTTGATAGTTTTCCAATATGTTTCCGCTAAAACCGCGTCCAATGAAATGGGCAGATAAATCGGTTTCACCTTGTAGTCGCCGTTATAATAGGAAAAACATTTCCAGTAAATTATTGAGTCCTCACTGATCATGTTGAGTGGCCAAAAATTGACCTTGCACAGAGTATCAAAAGGTTCTGAGTGAGAGGAAAATGTCACCATACCTTCGTCGCGCGTACTTTGGAAGATGTGCCAGAAACTGGAACCCGTCACAATGACTCGTACGAAAGCATTGGTATCCCACAAGTTATTGTGGTACATCGGCAGTGGCTGATAACTGCGTTGCAAACGTTTAGGGTCAGTGATATATTCATAAGTCAGTGCCGCAAAATATTGTGGATGCGCCACACTGTCGCAATCAAAATTGGAAAAAACAACTTTCTTCAGATCAATATTTTTTTCTTCCAGATATTTTTTGAGATAATTCGCAGCATAAGTAGCATTTGAACCTTTAGCTTTTATCTCATCGCCCTTAACTATATGCGTCGTCACTAGAAAATCCGCAAACACTCCTGCAAATTTATTTTTCAAATAATTCACTTTTTCCATCCTAGCCGCTTCCAGTTCGCGTTCTTCCGTCGCCAAAAGAATGATAAATTGCTGATTGGGAAAATTAGCATCCGCGATAGACTGCAAAGCCGGTTCAATAATCTCCGCCGGTTCGTTGGCCGTCGGCAACATCACCACATGAACAATTTCGCGCCAATCCAAAATCTCGTTCCCGGGAGAGGATTTGGCTGATTTGGCAATCACCTCAACTTCTTTCAAATAGGCAGCTTGCCGAGCAATTTCTTTTTTGACAATCCGCCTTTCCTTGCGAGAACAAATGTCACAACCCGCAAGGCTTTCTTTCATTTGCGCTACCCTTTCTGCAATCATTTTGACGTATTTTTCCGGATCGCTTATATTTTGACATCTTTCCCACCAATCAATCTCTTTACCTTGCTTCAGACGATTATATCCCTCAACGGAATAATAGGCGATGAAAACCGTGCGATATATCCAATAGATATCAAAAATGATAATGAAGATGGCCACATAGACCGGCAAGAAAAAGGAGAAGAAAAACATCCCTAAAATAGTGACCCACGTCAAAGTTCCGGGAATAATTTCCATTACCCTTTGCCAATAATGCGCGCGTGGCTCTTTAGTTTTTGGATCAGGAAAAACAAACATAGCAGGTTTTAGTAATTTATCATCACAATGCTCACGGCGGCAATAATTAGGTTTATCTGAGCCATTAGGGACGCTAAAAGTAAAATATAGCTAGCAATTCTCTCTTTTCTGGTATAAAAATAAGCAGCCAGGGCCGCATTCAACATAAATAGAATTATCCCAATAGCTGGCAAAATAAAGACTCTTCTCCAATCTCCCAGGGAATCTACTCCGAAATACACATTGTAGTGCAAAATGATATCGCCGTCAAGGCGGTTGATGAATATCAAGATAGTTGTCCAGTTGATGATATTGGCCACCAAATTCAACGCCAAAAGCCAAATGACAATCCGGCTACGGAAAAATTCCTTCTCTGAGATATGTTTTGCAAAAAAAAGTTTGAAACCAGTGATCAAACTTTTTAGCAGCTTATTTTTTGATTTTTCGTTATACTGATTCATATCACATTGAGAAAGTTAGTCAATGGTCGGTTTTTCCAAAAGCACCACTTCAACTGTTTTTTCGCCTTCAGTTATCCTAGCAACATCTTTGTCGATTTTTCCGAATTCTTTATAAGCGGCATTGAAATGATTGACTGAAGTAGCCAAACTGCCATGCAATTTTTTCATAAAATCTTCGTAAGTTCCAATATGTTTGCCCAATTTCTCGACGTTCGCTCGAATTTCCTTAGCGCTCTCTTCAATTTCCAACGCCCGCAGTCCTTGCAACACTGTTTGCAAATAGGCAAAGAAAGAGGTGGGCGAAACAATGATGACTTTCTTGTCGCGAAAAGCATACTCGATCAGATCACGCGTAGCCACTTTGACCGCCCCGACCTTGTTCACCAGAAGATCGTAATAGATGGCTTCTGATGGGATGAACATGAAGGCGAAATCCATTGTCCCCTCAGAGGGCTTGATATATTTGGCCGTTTCATCGATGCGATTTTTCAAATCTTGCTTAAATAGTTTTTCCAATTGTTCTTTTTCTTCAATCTCGCGGGCGGCTAGAATTCTTTCATAGTTTTCTAAACTGAACTTGGAATCAATGGGGATGATTTTTTTCTGGACAAACACGACGGCATCCACAATCACGCCATCCTTAAATTTATATTGCATTTCATAGGCATTGGGCGGCAAAACATTTTTCAAGGTTTCTTCCAAAAAATATTCGCCGAGCACGCCCCGCTGTTTCGGATTTTTCAAAATATCTTGCAGATTTTGCAATTGCGAAGAAAAATTGACCACTTGTTTATTCGTTTCTTCGAGTTTAGTCAGTCCCGCCACCACATCCGCGATTTGCTTGGCTGATTGTCCCGTGATGCCTTGCACGGCTTGCATCGTATGCGCAATCTGATCTTGCGTAGCGCGGTGTGTTTCTGACAATTTAGCGTCCATCGTGTGACGAAGTTCGCGATTTTGCTCCGAAAGAAAAGATAGTCGCTCCAAAATCGCCATCGATTTATCGCCTTCTTTGCCGGTTTCCAATTTCTTCTTCAAATCCAAAACAAACCACACTAAAGTGGCACTTACAAGTATCAGGATAATGACTAATATATTAAGCATTTTTACATTTTTCGCTTAGCGATGAATTGTCGGAGTCCGGTAATCTTGTTGATCAATTCTTCGTGTGGACCTTCCAAAAATTCCAAGACAAATTTGTCCAGCATATTCAGACGATATTTGAATTCGTCCATGGTCATCAGCACAAAACTGATTTCTTTGCCAATTTCCGCTTCCAAGGCTTGCATCAGGTTATTGAGTCTGGCCTTGGAAATATTGTCCCCCACCAAAATCATATCCGCTTTACTTTTGTGATAATTGATGAACGCACCGCTGATGACCGCCAACTTGATGTTGCCGACTTTGCCCACGCGTGCCAAACTCTTACAGCTGGGAGAGGTGTTAGATTTAGCAACCAGATTTTTCAGTTCCGGATAAAAATAGAATTCCTGATTGAGTTCATAGGAAAAATTGCCTTTTTTCGTCCGTTTGATAATGAATTTGATATTAGAAAGATTGGTCAACTCTTTCTTGGTCTTAGAGGTGTCCAACATATTTTTTTTCACGATATCCGCCGTCCCAAAGATTTGTTCCGGATTTTGCAAAAAAAACCGCAGCAGTCGCGCGCGCTCTTTCGAACCAAAAAGATTTTCCAATATTTCCGACATGCCATTTTTGTCCGCGAACTCCCCTCTTCTAAGTCCGCGAAATATATTAAGTGATGTTTATTAGCTTATTGCCTATTAAGCCAAGTATAATATCAGGGCGATAAAAAGTAAAGCCGACACTAAAACAGGAGCTAGCTAGAATTTACATGCATTAAGTCTCTCAGTGGCTCTGATTTTTTACACCACTTTCCACTCCTTTTTCTTCCACGCCTCATCCTGTCGGCAAAGTAGATAGCCGGCGGCTTCCGGTTCGGCCATCACTTCTTCCACCGCCTTTTCCATCCGCATGCTTTGCGAACCCTTGACCAAAATCAAGTCCCCTTCTTGCAAAATTTCTTTCAATTTTCGTGCCGCGTTCATAGG
>JAHFOP010000038.1:8623-9305 GCA_023261605.1 Candidatus Moraniibacteriota bacterium | reverse complement strand
CCCAAAACAGAACTAGCATCAAAAAATCTTTTTTGGCCTGCTCCAGATTACCGCGCATCAATTTCTTGACGATAAAATAGAGACCGCCAAAAAGTATTGCGAGTGTAAAAATAATCGGCAGATAACCCGTTGCGGTCATATTCTTCGGATAAAGATAACCGGTGGTGATCATTGTATAGTTTTCAATTTGTTGCTCAATGTTCAGCTTAAATTTATCCAAGAGCGGTTTTTTGGCTTGCTTGGAGCTCAAAGCTTCAATAAAATCTTTCGTATTGGCGCCGTTTTTCATCGAATCACTGATGATAACAGGTGTATAGAACACTAGAAAGACTGCTAGCGCCGCGGCCGCCGAGAGTAAAATTTTCTTAAAAACAATCTTTTGAAAGATTTTTGCCAAGTTTTCTTTTTTCCAAAGGACGTAATGATAAATAATCAAAAGGCCAGACACTCCGATAAGACAGAAAAACCCGACAAAATGCAATTGCGATCCGACAGTCAGACCCAGTGACCACAAAGCCACCCACAGCATGCGCCATTTTTCATCTTTGGCATTCAAAAATTTGAGGAGTGCCAGAAAACTCAGAATCGTGAAGAACGGCAAAGAGTTCGGGTTCCAAGCGAAGCGGGAATATTCAATGATAATGTAGGCAAAAGCATACATCGCAATTATGAGCAGTGCGAT
>JAHFOP010000038.1:0-8613 GCA_023261605.1 Candidatus Moraniibacteriota bacterium | reverse complement strand
ACCATGACGCCGAAAAACAAATCAGGATAAGCGAAAACATCCGGCGAGGTCGAATGAAATATCACCCCGGACAAATATTGGAAATAATAAAACACCGGTCCAAGATGCAAGAATCCATGCGTCACTTTGGTCGCCCCGGCGCGCGCGCCGAGCAGTGGCAGATTGCCTGGACCATTTTCGACCGCGCTGGAAATTGTGAAAGCATCGCGCGACTGATCCATCTTGAAATAGAGCCAATCATGAAAATTGTAAAACCGCACAAAAAAAGCACCCAGCATTATAACGGTAATTATGGCCGGCACCACATATTTTTTCTCCAAAATATTTTTCATCATAAACTTATCTCAATCAGCTATTTATACTATCATAATTATACCATCAAAACACAATTCCAATCAAAATGTGTCACAAAGAATATTGAATGTGGCAATGAAATCAAGCCTGTCCTTACGCAGAATGTTTTATGTGAATAATTACGTAATTATTTCTTAATCAGATTTTTTGGCCAAAATATAATCCTCTCCGACATTAACAATTTCGAAACCATTATCCTCGAGAAGTTTCGTTTCTTTTTCGAATCTATCTTGCTTCTTATGGATCCAAGGGAAAAATGCTAGACCACCATCTTTCAAGACTCTTTTTGTTTCAGCAAAAAAGGCTTCCTGATCTTGGCGCTGATTCATGATGGCTGTGCCAGTCAGAACATCAAAAGAATCTTGTTCAAAAGGTTGTTTTTCAAAATCACCAATCACAATTTGTTCCCTTTTTATTCTTTCTTTATCAATGCCATACTCCAGCAAATCTTTCCTTATATCCAAACAAGTGAGCTCCACGTTTGGAATTTTGTTCAACTCATTGGTGAAAATCCCCGTTCCAGCACCCAATTCCAAAGTTTTGTATTTTTTTTCCGCATCAAGTAATTCAGTCAAAATGGTGGCAAATTTTTCAGCCTTTTCATCTCTCCCTCTTTCAAGAACAAATTGGTCATATTCCTCCGCACTGACTCCCTTCATCTTATCCTTTTCTATCCTTTTTTTCAAATCTTGCTGTTCGGGCGTTAGAGAACTTGTCTTGTTAATCATGAATTCATTTCGCATTATTTTTATGTAAATAAATTAATTATGCAATCAATGTTTATCTCAAATATTTTAATAATAGAAAAGCGATAATAAATAATGCTATAGCAATAAGCATGAGCGTAGAAGATTTCATTTCAATTGGTTTTATTGTTTTTAGTTTTCTATCAATCAATATTCTAACTATCATAAAAAACATCCCGATGGTAATGGCAAACAAGAAAATTTTAATAACGATTGGATTGAGAAAGGCATTTACAAACATTATTATGTCTAATTTCATAGTTTTATTTTAAATTTTATGTAAGTAATTATCCAATCTCACCTTCACATTCAAAAGATCTTGCATTAAACCTTTTTTGAGAAGGGTGAGTTTATTTTTTAACTTTTCATTTATTAAGTTAAACTTGTATTATTATTCAGAATTCTACTAGTATTATACACCCCTCAAAAACAAAAACCAGTTTGTGGAAAACTGGTTTTTGTGGTTAGGTTTACTTGTCCGGATATACGGTCTCTCCTAGCGCTAAATTTTATATACTGATAGACTGAAAAAAGTCGATCCG
This sequence comes from Candidatus Moraniibacteriota bacterium, assembly GCA_023261605.1. GTDB lineage: Bacteria > Patescibacteriota > Minisyncoccia > Moranbacterales > UBA2206 > CAIKZD01. The sequence continues at coordinate 6,971 of JAHFOP010000038.1, read as the reverse complement.
GATATAATAAACGAGGAAGAATAATTACATAAACTAAACACTATGGACGCGCCCATGAACAAAAAGGAGTCTGAAAAATTGAAAAAGATAATTATAGCCATGTTTGCGGCCAACGTCAGAGGCAAAAAACCAGACACGTCCACTGCTCACAAAAAACATGCTGGCAAAGAAGGCCATTGGCTGGAAACGCAAATGGGAGTTTCCCACAATGCCAGTAACTCTCCTGATCTGCATGGATTTGAAATGAAAAATGATACAACCTCGAAAACAACCTTCGGCGATTGGTCTGCTGATTACTATATTTTCAAAAAAGATTCTGGATATAAAATAACACGAGACACTTTTTTGAAGATTTTTGGAAAACCTAACAAGAATAAAAAGGGAAGATATTCATGGTCCGGAGAACCTTGCCCAAAAATTGGATCCTACAATTCATTTGGACAAACGATGATTATTGATAGAAATAACAACATTATCGCTTTATATAATTTTTCAAAAGATAAGAGAAGAGACAAAATGAAAATCGTTCCAAAAGTTATGCAAAAGGATGATTTGATACTGGCTAAGTGGTCCGTCAAATCAATGAAGTCCAAGGTTGAAAAAAAATTCAATAAGCGTGGCTGGTTCAAATGCTTGAAGAATGATGATGGCGTCTATCACAAGATAGTCTTTGGCGAACCAATTACTTTTAAAAATTGGATAAAGGGTGCAAAAAAAGGTTTAATATTTTTTGATAGTGGAATGTATCAAGGCAATGCAAGAAACTATTCTCAATGGCGTGCTAATAACAAATATTGGGAAATCCTAGTGACCTCCACTTATTAATCTGCTTTGTTTCCAAAAACACCAGTTTGCATTATCTTTTTGGCTAGAATTTTTATCACTGGCACTGCAACGCTATTGCCAAATTGTTTGTAAGCTTGATTGTCACTAACGGGAATCACAAAATCGTCTGAGTAACCTTGGAGACGGGCAGCTTCACGCGGTGTCAATTTTCTCGGGTTTTTCCCTTTTTGTTCAATCAAAATTTCTGATCCATCTTTGTAATATCTGGCTGAAATAGTGCTTGTATAGGCAGACTTATTACTAAACATTGAATATCCGAAACCATTGCCTTTTTCCCTATGTTCTTTTTTGCGTCTTTGATGTCCTGCCCATAATTTATCTGATATGGTATATTTGACATCAACATTCTTTTCTAAAATATCTCCCAGCCTAGTTTTAATTTTTAGAGGTTCTGGAAACTCAAAATCAATATTTTTATCTTTAAAGCCAACAATATAAATTCTCGCTCTATTTTGAGGCAAGCCAAAATCCTTAGCATTTAAAACCTTATAAAAAACTTTATATCCTATTTTTTCTAGGGTGTTTATAATCACTTTAATTGTATTGCCTTTATCATGACTCGCAAGATTTCTTACATTCTCTAAAAAAATTACCGACGGTTTATGATGTTCAATTATTTTTGCAATATCAAAAAAAAGTGTTCCTCTAGTATCCGCAAAACCTTTCTTAAATCCGGCCATCGAAAAAGGCTGACAAGGGAAACCTGCAAGTAGAATATCGAAGCTTGGAATTTCTATTGGTTTGATTTTGGTTATATCGCCATATGGCAACTCTCCAAAATTTACTTGATATGTTTTTTGAGCTGGTTCATCCCATTCGGAGGTGAAAACACATTCACCACCAACACTTTCAAAGCCGGTTCGTATTCCACCTATCCCAGCAAATAAATCTATAAATTTGAAAGCAGCTTTTTTTTGTTTTTTCGGCATATCGAATAATGATTGTATTATAATTTTATTCCTTACACTTGCTTGATCCATTTTTTTGTTTTTATTTGATTATAATGATATTATATCATCAAAATCAATGCCCTGCAACCTGCACCTGTGGATAACTCCCTATTTCCTCCAATCCCTCACCTCAAACCCACCTTTAATTCTTTTGACAGCCAGTTTTTGGCCTTCGCGCCAACCCAGCGAGCGGACTTCTTCAATCGGCAGAGTGACGCCGACAGATTGTTTGCCAATTTTGGACAATTTACGAATATTTTTTTCTTCTTGAATTCTTACTGACATATTTTTTGAGATACTTATTTAAATAGGTATCTAAATACCTATACCCATTCTACGCCAAAATAAAGTACTTGGCAAAAGCAATGGTAGCCTCAAGTTAATGTTTTACAAAAACAGGCTTATCGGGTAAGCTATGTGTATAAACTTGCCATTTTAAACGCTCGAAAATATGTTTGGCCTTTCGAAATCAAAAATCACAAACAGTTTCAAAAAAATTTCTCGCTGGCCGAGTCTTTGTTTTCTTTTTTTGGCCGTAGTTCTTGTTCTTTGCGCTGTGTTTTTTCTGCGCATATATGATATTGACGGAAAAATAACTTTTGAAATCGGCCATCCGAAAGATGCGCTCGTCGCGCAAAAAGCCAACAATTTTCTGCGCAGAGACATGCCTTTTTTCAAAAAATCAGACTTCGCGCAAGAACATGAAAAGATTGGCTGGGTCAGCGACATTCACGCCGACCGTTTCAAACGGCGCGACATTAATAGCGGACTTATGTTTCCGCGACGCTACAGCGACTATTTGCCCCAAGTTTTTTCTGCGTTGCAAAACCAAGGTATCGACACTGTCATTGCCACCGGTGACAACACCAATTCGGGCGACGACAATTACGCGCGCGTTTTGGAGCGCATCGCGCAAGAAAAACATATGCACGTCATCTGGGTGAAGGGTAATCATGACAATGATAAAGTGATGTCAATTTTGGGTGTAGCGAATAATAAATATTATTACGTCGACTATGGCCACACGCGCATCATAGTTTTGGATGATGTTGAAAGCAATGGAGATTATCAAGGCACCATCGATCAAGCGCAACTTGACTGGCTGAAAAACACTTTGGCGACAAAAAACCAAGTTGTGGTCGCGATGCATATCCCCATTTTTGACGGCGGTTTATCTTCTGGCAATATTCATGATTTTACCGGCGATAATTTTCCCTACGTCGGAAATCTCTTGCCTAGATATGCTGACTTGGAAAATATCTTGCGCGAAAGCGGAAACGTGAAGCTGGTTCTCTCAGGACACTGGCATGTTCCTTGGCAAAAACAATATGACAGAATAAACTATTACGGCCAAGCAGCCTTGACTCGCACCGGCTATTTCGGCGTCTATGGCATCATCGATTTGAAAAATTATTCAATCAGCTACGCCTTCGCCCCTTGATTTTCATCAAAGCTCAATTTATGCTATACTTCATTTAAACATCTACTCCCATGAAATCAGTTTCCATCATTATTCCGGCGTACAATGAGGAAAAAAACATTCCTTTAGTGCACCAAGAATTGCAAAAAATTTTTGCTGCTTGCCCGAACTATACATTCGACATTTTTTTCGTCAATGACGGTTCGAGCGACAACACCATCGGTGAGATTGAAAGATTGACCGCGATCGACCCGAACGTGAAATATCTTGATTTCTCGCGAAATTTCGGCAAAGAATTGGCCACAACCGCCGCACTCAACAATTGCCAAGGAGACGCAGCCATTATGGTTGACGCCGATTTGCAACATCCGGTCGAACTTATTCCGGAATTTTTGAAGAAGTGGGAGGAAGGATTTGAAGTGGTGGTGGGCGTAAGAAATGCCAATAAAAGCGTTGGCATTTTGAAAAAAATCGGTTCGAAACTTTTCTATGAGATAATCAATCGGATTGCTGAAGTGAAAGTTGTCCCGAACACCACCGATTTTCGCCTGCTTGACCGAGCCGTGATTTCGGAGTTCAATCGTTTCACAGAGACTAACCGCATGACTCGCGCCCTTATTGATTGGCTGGGTTTCCGACGTGCCTACATCCAATTTGAAGCCAATGAACGAATCCATGGCGACGCCAGCTACAGCTTTTGGAAACTTTTCAAGCTGGCACTTAACAGCTTCATATCTCTCAGTCTTTTGCCTTTGAAACTGGCCGGCAACCTAGGCGTTGTCATCACCTTGCTTTCTGGAATTGCAGGCTTTTACATATTCTTGGGTAAATATTTTTTCCATTGGCACTTTGCCTCAACTTTCTCTGACTCAGAAAACTTGGCCATTCTCATCTTATTTATGGTGGGCATCGTCCTGACATCCATTGGTCTCATGGCACTTTACATCGCCAATATCCACAGCGAAGTCATCGACCGCCCGATGTATATCATCAGGAAAAAGAAAGTGTAGTATTTTTATGATGCGTCGCAAGAAAACAATAACCTTAGTCATAATTTCCATCGTTTTAGCCACAAACGTTTTTTTTGCTTTGCCACGAATCGATAAATACTCCTCTGTGGACGAACCTTATTGGACTTATAAACGGATTTCCAAATTCTGGACCGCCGTTTCTGAGCGGAAATGGAGAAGCACCAATATCAATGACAAGCCAGGGATCACCACCGCTATTTTGGCCGGTCCGGGACTTTGGTCCATTGATCCAATGCCCTACAAATCACTGCGCCAAGAGCCCAAGACCCAAGAAGTGGCGACTGCTATCGAAAAGATAAACTTCTCGTTTCGTCTGCCGATCTATCTGACCAGCTTGCTTTTTTTGCTCTTGTTCTACTTTTTTCTGAAAAAACTTTTTGACACCACCATTGCGCTTTTGTCCCTCATCTTCATCGGCCTTTCCCCCATCATCCTAGGCATTTCTCTTATCATCAATCCGGATTCATTGCTGTGGGGATTTCTCCCGCTGACTATTTTGGCCTATTTGCTCCATCAAAAAAAATCCGCGCTAAACACTCATGTTGAGAAAATTGACCTGGCCAATGACACTCCCGGGAAAATGTTTCTTGAAATTGTTCGGCAAAAAAAATATCTAATCGCGGCAGGAATATTTCTAGGCCTGTCCATTCTCACTAAATATGTAGCCAATATTCTTTATGTGTATTTGCTCGGCCTGCTTTTTTTGGAATATATTTACAATTTCCATCCCCGCAAAAAAATTTCCGACTATCTGAAAAAATCCATGCTGGAATACTTGGCACTCATTGCCATTTCCATGGCAGTGTTTTTCATTCTTTTCCCAGCCTGCTGGCTCATGCCCGCTATGGTTCTAAAGGGCACTTTCCTCAGCCCGGCTTTCAAATCCACCTGGCCGATTTTTGTCATATTCTTAGGCATCATTTTTGCCGACCTAGTTCTTTTCAAAAATTTCTTTTCTGCCAAAATCATTGATTTTTTGGCTAAATATAAACAAGTTTTCAAAAAAACATTCAGTGTTTTGCTAATTTTCGGCACAATTTTTGTTATCGCCAATGTGTACAGCAACATGAGGTTTGTTGATTTTGAAGCGGATATCGCCTCGCCCAAAGGAGGAAGTGGCTTTAGCGCGATAAGATTTATCTCAGAACTTTCCTCTAATTTGTATGTGCTCATTTTCAGTCTCACGCCCATAGTTTTTCTCTTTTTTATTTGGGCCATCTTTACCAATTCGTTCCGCCGAGTTGAAACCGACTCCAAGGAATCTGCCGTAGTTTTGTATTTTTCCATCTTCATAGTTCTCTACTACATTGCATCAGAAGTCAATCATGTGATAGCCACCACCCGCTATCAGATCGCCATTTTCCCCCTAGCCTCTATAATTGCCGCTATTGGCCTCAAACAATCCCTTTCGCGCTTACCTTGGGAAAACATAAAACACTCAATGCGCGCAAATTTAGCGTATGCACTGGCAATCATTCTCTCCATTGGCAGCCTCTTTCTTATCTCTCCTTTCTTTTTCAATTACGCCAGTCTTCTGCTGCCGCAAAAATATGTCCTCAATCTCAAAGATATGGGAGATGGAAGTTATGAGGCCGCGCGTTTCCTTAACACTTTGCCCAACGCCAAGGACATCACTATTTGGTCGGACAAAGGCGCTGTCTGCGAAACCTTTCTGGGCACTTGCAAAGTCAGTTTCAGTAAAAAAGATGTCCTTGGGACTGACTTCAAATATTTCGTCGTTTCCGCCGGGAGAAAAAGCCGCTCGCTCAAGATGTCTGCCATTTTCAACGATTCGGTCAATTTCAAGAAACTATATTCTTCCGAAGAATCAGGTATCTGGCGCATCAATATCGGCGGACGTGCCAATGATTTTGTGAAAATTGTTCCCGTTGAAAATATTGCCAAATAAAACCAGTCTCTCCCATTATGTTTTCACGTTACCTGCAAAAATATATTTTTATCTTTGCTCTAGTTCTTGTCATCCTTGGCAACTTTTTTTTGACGGCCAGAATCTACCGCACCATCAATTTCCCCCAAGAAAATCCAGCGCCAGACGCTAAAATTCCCCAACTTAAAACATCCCTCACTGTTCCCTTCGCGGATTCTCTGGATATAACAGAAACTCAATTTCCCGATCGAGTTTGCAACATTTCTGACTATGGCGCCATTTCCGGCCGAGAAACAGAAAACACCGCGGCCTTTGCCAAAGCAATTTCGGCCTGTGCCAAATTGGGCGGAGGAAAAGTGCTGGTTCCGCCTGGAACTTGGCTCACCGGCCCAATCAAACTCGCCAGCAACATCCATCTGGAGATTCAACAAGATGCCACCCTGCTTTTCAGCGACAAATTCGAAGACTATCTGCCACCAGTATTCTCCCGTTTTGAAGGCGTGGAATATTACAACTATTCCGCTCCTATCTATGCGTCTAACGCCGAAAATATCGCCATAACAGGCAGTGGCACACTAGATGGACAAGGCCAGGCCTGGTGGAATTTCACCGGTGTCGGAATCTCTAAGGTATATTCAATGGGCGAAGCAAATATTCCCACGGATCAACGTGTTTTTGGCACGGTCAAAGAAGGCCTGCGTCCCAGCTTCATCGAATTTGTCAACTGCGACCGCGTCCGTGTTTCAGGATTGTCCATCTTGAATGGACCGATGTGGACCATTCATCCGATTTACAGCCAAAATGTCATCATCCAAGATGTTAATATAAAAACGGCG
>JAHFOP010000006.1:9998-30413 GCA_023261605.1 Candidatus Moraniibacteriota bacterium | reverse complement strand
ACTGGCACTTCATCACCTTTGGGTGGCGCTGACAAGATGACTTTTTTAGCTCCGGCATCAATATGTTTCTGAGCTTCCTCTTTTTTGTTAAAAGCCCCCGTACACTCCAGCACGGTGTCCACTCCCAAATCATTCCATGGCAATTTAGCCGGATCCGGTTCCATGAAATATTTTATCCTAGTACCGTCTACGATCAATTCTGAAGCCTCGGTGTCAACTAAAACTTCCTTGTCATATTTACCATAGCAAGAATCATATCGCAAAAGATGCGCGGCTGTCTTAATATCTGTTAAATCATTGATGGCCACCACCTCCATATCCTCCTTAGCAAAAGCGATTTTGAAACTTGGTCGACCAATTCGACCAAAGCCATTGATTGCGATTTTTGTCATAGTATTATTTAGTTAAGTCTTTTATTGCCTCTATTATACTTCAACTCCCGTTATTCTCCAACTATCGCCCTCTACTTTTTTGATTTCGAATTTGGTTTTTTCAAAAGGCGTGTTATTTGTGATAGATCTTAGCCCAAATTCCAAATTTCCAATGGAAATATCCTCCATATGCTCAGCATGGCCATCATGCGCGAGTGAAATTTGCCCAATTTCTAAATTGACAGCCTTAACTTGCTCAAGTTTTTTCTCTTGAGCAATTTTCTTCAATTCATCCACTATTTCTTTGGCTAACAAAAAATCGTGCATACTAATTTTTCCACAATCCGTGCACGTTGCAATAAGCGCGCGCGCTCAGATTTTCCGCTTCCACGCAAAACTCTGCTACTGGCTCTTGCCCCGGCTCCAGATATTTACGATAGACTCGGTGTTCTGTAATAAGTTCGATCCATTCGATGTAATGTTCAGTCTCCATTGGGTGAGCCACACTGCCCACGCGCACAATTGCACCAATCTCAGTCTTCTCAATCACCGGCTTATGTTTTTCCATGCCATCTTCTTCGATTTTGGCTTGCTTAAGTTCCATAACTTGCCCGCAACAAGCCACCTCCCCTGCTCCAGTATGCACCATTTCAACGATGTTCCCACAAACATTACATTTATAGATTTGATTGAGTTCAGTCATATTATTGTTATTAATTATTATGCAAAAAAATATTTCTTAATGCACCGCACAGCTAATGCATGGGTCATAAGCGCGAATGAATGCTCGCAATTTTTTCTCCCGATCCTTGCCTTTCAAATCGATAATGCTCGGAATATATGCCATTATATCATCTTCCAAATTACTCAGGAATTGAGCAGTCGGAGTGATGATGTTCACATTTTTTATATAACCTTTCGCATCCACATCTACATGGTAATAGAGTGTGCCCCGTGGCGCTTCGACCGCCGCCGCACCTGTACCCTCTTTGACTGCATAATCCTTTGTCACCACTTGATCCAAATCTGAATTCAAAAGTTCACGAATAAGCTGCATAGAATTTTCTACGGCGTGGATGACTTCTGTCATTTGCGCCAAGATATTGCCGAACGGATTATAGTAGGGAAATTTCCAAGCCAAACTGGTCAGATACTTTTGCGCTTCCGACTTCAATTTGTCACGATTAATATTTATCCTGGCAATCGCCCCGATCATATAACTTTCTCCGTTGTGTTCCACTCTTTTGATCACTTCCTGCTGACGCTGGAGCTCATGAAAACTGGTTTCGAAATTTTTGACCGGAATATGAAATCCGCGGTTGGACACGATGTCGCCGTCATAAATGCCATACTCTCCGTTTTTTTGGAGGCAAACATATTCTGTTTCGCGATAGAACTCAGGAATCCTAATGCCTCTGAAAAATTCTCCCATTTCCTTAGCGGTTTGCAATGTTTTTTCCGAATCAGCCAAAAGTTTTTTGAGCGCCTCCGAGTTTGGAGCTTTTTTGAATCCGCCCACTTCATTGGTCAAGGGGTGCACCACTCGTCCGCCAATGACCCGCACAATATCCATGCCATATTCGCGGAGACGTATAGCTTTTTTTGTTTCTTCAGGATATTCCTGTACCAACTTGATGTCATTATCCATATCCAAAAAATCCGCCAATGACAAAAAGAACAGATGCAAGGCGTGTGAATGGATAATTTGGCCATATTCCATAAGTGCGCGCAATTTCTCCGTTTCAGGCGTGACGGTCACGCCCATGGCGTTTTCCAAAGCTTTGATCGAAGTCAAATTATGCACCACCGGACAAATTCCACAGATCCGTTGCGCCACCACCGGCATATCTCGATAATGTCGCCCAACTAAAACACCTTCGATCAAACGAATGCCTTCTTGCACTTCCAGTTTGGCACTTTTAACATCGCCCTGAATCACGCTCGCCATAAAACCGGCGTGCCCTTCCATCTTTGCAATGTGATTTATTTTGAGTAGCATAGTCTCATTATACTTTAGTTAATTTAATTTACAAATCTTATTTAGCTCATGATTATCTTCCGCCGTCAGCATCAGGTTATTCATATCCTGATCACCGATGAGATAATACATAATCGACTTGGAATTTTGGACGTGTTGCATGCCAAGATAATGTCCAAGTTCATGCACTAATGTCAGGCGCAAATCCGCCACTGCCTTGAACTGATAAATGTTAATCTCCTGTCCGTCGAACACCCCCTTTTCAAATTCCTGCGCGTCGCCATACTGGCTCTTATAAGTTGAAAGGCTGTTGTTATAATTCGCCGCTACCTGATTTTCTTTTTTGGTCACCCCATTCGCTTGATTGGCCAGAGTATTCACCACAACGCCTTCTTGTTTAATCTTTCCGTATTCATCATCCAGTGCACTCTTTTCTTTTTTCAATTTGTTATAAACATCGCTCGATGCACCGCCTTGCGAATTCCAATAGGAAACTTCTGCATTATATTTATCCAAATCATTTTTATAATCAGCGACATCCTTATTGTAAGTATCAATTTTTTTCCTATAATCCACACTCAGAGAATTGTATTGTTGCGTCAAGGAATTATTGGTCGCTTCCAAACTTTGCAAATTTTGTTCCAGCTGCACGGAAGCATTGGATTGTTCCTGCCGATTGTCGTAAACCAAGTTTATTTTGAAACTTGCCGCTGGATTATAAGCTAATAAAGTTTTTCCATCCGCCTTATTCCAAACCTCTGCCGCCTGGGCCACTAATTGAGTGAATTCAGATTGAGCAATTCCAAATTTCGGGTCAATGTTCCCAATAGCATATTCCAGCGGCTTGGAACACGGTTGATCAATGCCCAATTTACGTTGCGCTACCATCCTCACTTCCTGCACAGTCTCACGCGTCTGATCGCGGTTAGTCAGCATTATTCCCCACAAAGAAAACAGAACTATTAGCAACAAATATTGAAAAAACTTCTTCATGCATTTCTTTACGAATTATCGCATAGATTCCTCAATGTCATCTCGCAAACCATAGATTTCCGTCGTATTTTCAAATTCATCGTCACTCATCATCTGACTCAAAGTTGCACGCATAGCTTTCACGTTCCCGGTCGGCCGCAAACCTCGACAGCCTTGACACACCATGCGGCTGGTCGGACACACTGCATTGCAACCACCCAAAATCATCGGCCCAAAACACGGCTTCTTATCCAGAAGGAGGCAGCGATTGCCAGCTTTTTTGCATTCCACGCACACCGGAGAGTCAGGGATGATCGGAATATGTCCAGCAATCAGTTCTGGAAGATATTTCAAAAATTCTTCTCCATTGATTGGGCATCCCGGAAAAGTGAAATCTACTTTCACGAAATTATCAATTTCTTTGACTTCTTCATTTTGAATGCCTTGGATATACTTATAGACATGTTTTATAGTGTTGGTTTTTTCGTGATAATTTTTGATTTCCGGAATGCCACCCATAGCCGCACAGTTTCCCAAGGCTACCAAAAGGTTGGAGCGTTTTCTGGCTTCTTTCAGAGTTTTCACATTCGCCTTAGTCATTGGATTGCCTTCCACAAAAACTATATCCAGCTTCACTCCCGCATCTTCCTCATCCTCAATCAACCGAAAATCCACCATTTCCACCATTTCAGTCAACTGCAAAAATCTTTCACCCAAATCCAATAGAGCAAATTGACAACCCTCGCAAGAAGTCAGACTGACAATGGCGATTTTGGGTTTATTTTTATTTTCCATCTCAAAAAATTTTTAAATTTATTCTGCACTTTCATATTCTAACATATTTTTTGTATTTATGGAACGATAACCGATTTTCTGCTAAACTTTAGTAAACTTATGAAAATTTTCTTATTCCCAGCCAAAAACAAAAGTGTGATTTTATCTCTAGGCGCCGAGTCCGCGGGAAATTTTTCTGTTTTTCAAAATGGGAAAATATATTTTTCAGAGGATTTTGGCGATCTCTTTGAAGAGGAAAATTTTGCTAAGTTTAAAAAGGCTGTTTTAGATTTTCTCAAAAAAGACAAAATTAAACCTGATGTAATTCTGACTGATCTGCACCCTCTCATGAAAACAACCTTGTGGGGAGAGAAATTGGCCAAAAAATTTCAAGCGACTCACTTGCAAGTCCAGCATCACCACGCCCATATCTTTTCAAGCATAGGCGATAGATTCATACATGATACATCATACATAATACCTGATACATTTTATGGTATCGCCATGGATGGCACAGGATATGGAGAAGATGAGAAAATTTGGGGTGGCGAAGTGCTTAAAGCCAAAAGTCAAAAGTCAAAAGTCAAAAGCATTAAGAGAATTGGGTATCTTGAGAATCAGTTATTATTGGGTAGCGAGCTAGCAATACGTGAACCTGCCAGGATGTTAATCTCGATCTTGTCTAAATTTCTAGCTAAAGAAGAAGTCTATATTTTTGTTAAAAAATATTACACCAAGAATGAGTTTGAACTCCTATACAATCAATTGCAAGGCAACTTTAATTGCGCAGAAACTTCCAGTACCGGCCGAGTTCTCGACGCCATTTCATTACTACTAGGTTTTTGCGGCAATGAAAGAAAATATAAGCATGAACCAATTGATTTATTGGAAAAAAATTCTACCGAACCTTATTCAGATTTAAAATCAAAGATTATTCGTGTCGGAGATGGTCAATTTATCCTAGACACGAGTTACTTATTTAATTACGCAATTTCCGCCCTAGGCGGATCCGCCTCTGGAGGAAATTACTTACATAAAAAAGATGTGCACCGTCTCGCCGCCACGGCGCAATTATATATTGCGGAAGGATTGTATGAAATTGTGCAAAAGTCAAAAGTCAAAAGTCAAAAGTCATCAAATATTTTCCCGATCTTTGCTTCTGGCGGGATTGCTAATAATAAAATTATTGCTGACTATTTCGCATCAAAAAATATTTATCTTAACAATATAATTCCTTGCGGAGATGCAGGACTATCGTTTGGACAAGTGGTTTGGTATTCGCTTAATTCAAAAAAATAAAATCTCGACAAAAAATAATGCTACAGCATAAAATTTGTAGATATTTTTTAGCTAAGAGACCTAACAAATCCTCGGCACCAACTTGCCCCTCGGCACTTCAATGCAGCGACTTCCACCAAGTTCAGTTTTGACGAAAACTCCTTTGCCCTTCTCAGCACGACCAATGATACGCACTTCGGGATTGAATTTTTTGAGAATTTGCAAAACTTTTTTCACATTTCTCGGTGACACTGACGCAATGAAACGTCCTTCGGAAGCCAAAGAAAAAATGTCGAGGCCAAGAAGCTCTGTGACTGCCACTGTTTCTTTTTTGTAGGGCAAAGTTTTTTCATCGAGCACAACTTTCACTTTGGATTTTTCCGCCATTTCATTGAGATTGGTGGCGAGACCCCCGCTAGTCGGATCTTTGCAAGCTGTGAGAAATTTTCCGACTTTTTCAATTTCTTTGTGCAAAGGCCGGCAATCGCTTTGGATTTTGGTTTTGTAATTGAATCTTTTAGCGAGAAGTGCCACTGTGTGCTCGCCCAAATCTCCGGAAACAATGACGTAGTCACCAACCTTCATTCCAGAATTGGAAATAACATTTTGCACCAAACCCACACCAGAAGTGGTGATTTCGATTTTGTCGATTTTGCCTTTCTCTGTCACTTTCGTGTCCCCTGTCACAATTGGCACACCGGTTTCATGTGACACTTTTCCAATTGACGCCATGATTTTTTTCAAATCACTCATTGGAAAACCTTCCTCCAAAACAATTGAAAGCCCAACCCCGATCGGCCTCGCGCCCATCATCACCAAATCATTGATCGTCCCGCACATCGCAATTTTCCCGATGTCGCCTCCTGGGAAAAAAATCGGATCCACAATGAACGCGTCAGTGGTGAACACCAATTTATCCTTGCCCAAATCATAGGTCGCCCCGTCATCCCCCGTGTTTTTCCACTTCGATTTCACCACAAAATTCTTCCTGATTTCAGAAATGATTTCAGCCGACTTTTTCCCACCACCGCCATGTTCAAGAGTGATATTTTCTATTTGATTCTTATCCATATCATTTATTATACCTGTAAGCAACATTACATGCACCTTCTATGGACACCATGCACGGCCCAACCGGATTGTCCGGTGTGCAAACCTTTCCAAAGAGCGGACACTTTTTCGATTCCACAAGTCCGCGAATGACATCACCGCAGTTGCAACCTTTCGGATCATGCGAATGCGAAAAATCCACTTGGTCCAGAATTTTTGCATATTTTACTTGCGCATCAAACTTGGCATATTTCTTTTTTATTTTCAAGCCTGATTTTGAAATCACTCCAAAGCCTCGCCACTCGCCGTCACAAATTTCAAAGACTTCAGAAATTATTTTTTGCATTTTATCGTTGCCTCCATTTTTTACCAATCTTGAATATTGATTGACCACTTCCAGATCTTGATTTTTGATTTGCCTGAGCAAAAGCAAAATACCTTCCAAGACATCTTGCATTTCAAAACCCGCAATGACTTGGGGGATTTTCAGTTTTTCATATGGATGCGTGCCAATCACCGCACTCACATGCCCTGGATCAATGAACCCATCGATTTTAATCTCACCCATTTTGAGCAAGGCTTCCATGGCAGGGAGAAATATTTTATGCGCGCTATAGACTGTCAATCCTTGTTGAATCCCCCAGGCTGTCATCGGCGTGGTCGTTTCAAATCCCAAACCAAAAAAAACCAACTCTGGAATGTTTTTTTGCAGTTCCAACGCGTCCTCCACAGAATAGACGTCAAAAACTTGCGCACCATGTTCGCGTGCCTTGTCCAAGCTGCCAAAATGCCCTGGGACTCGCAGCGCGTCACCATAGGTCGCTACAGGAATTCCAGCCAAAGCCAATCTCACAATCGCATCAATGTCACGTTGCGCCGTCACACACACAGGACACCCCGGTCCTGTTATGAGGCGAATATTCTTCGGCAAAATTTCCCGAATCCCGAACCGGCTGATCACCTGCGTATGCGTACCGCACACTTCCATCAGATTGATGTCCCGCCCAATCTCTTTGGCTGTATTTTTGATTTCATCAACAAGCTTTTTCACTATTATTTTTTGATAATTGAATTTATATAATCCACTTGCCCAAGTGCCATTTTCTCAATCGCAAAACCAGCGTGAACCATTACATATTCACCCACCTTGATATCCACTAAAGAAATGTTAATATCTTTTTTGACACCATTAAAATCAACCTCGGCGATTTGCCCGGTGATTTTCAATATTTTCCCTGGAATTGCTAGGCACATAGATACTTAGGATGAATTAAATTTTAAATTTTCATCGACTGCCCTCCACCTTTCTCGCATCCCCCAGGACAAACCATGACTTCCAAAAAGTCATGAAGCTTTTCTTTTTTGAGTTCGGCGTTGAGAGCATTTTCGATTTCCAGTACCCCGTTAGCTGCGCCGATAACAAGATCGCCTTTGATTTTTTCAGTCAACAACTGGGAGAGTTTGCCATATTTATGTAACTCGGCATATTTCACATTTGCACCATTCATAAATTTATCTGGAACAGAACCGGCAAATCTCACGCCTTCTATTTTTTTCTCCCGCGCGATGCGCCCCAATTCACGGACAGTCAGGATGTGATCAATAGATTCGTCTTTAAGTTTCTTTCTAGCCGTACAAGCTGACACAAGCATCACCCGAATATTTTTTGGATTGATTTTTTCTTTTTTGGCGTACTCCTTCTTGACCGCTTCCGCCATAATTTCCTCCGG
This sequence comes from Candidatus Moraniibacteriota bacterium, assembly GCA_023261605.1. Classification (GTDB taxonomy): domain Bacteria; phylum Patescibacteriota; class Minisyncoccia; order Moranbacterales; family UBA2206; genus CAIKZD01. Next base: position 22,260 of record JAHFOP010000006.1, on the reverse strand, counting down.
TCTTTTTACATCAATGATGTTTTTGACCAATTCAGGAAAATATTTTTTAATGTAAAGTTCCGCGCTCGGACAAAAACTGGAAATAAATTTTCGCTGCTTGGCCGGATTTTTTTTGCCGGTGTGATGCGGATGAATCTCTTCCGCCACGGCTTCGACATATTTTTGGAATCCCCAACTCAGATCAAAAACTTTTTCAAAACCGAGTGAACGCAAATTACCAGCTAAATTTTCTACAGTCTTCACTCCATTCAATTCCATCCCTACGCTTTCCAAAACCGCCGCATCCACAATGGCCACCGAAAGAAGCTTCCCATCGTCCAAATCAGTTATGATTTTATTAATATCTCCCTGATCGATGAGCGCTCCGGTCGGACAATATTTGACACATGCTCCGCAAAAAATGCAATCCAGTGGCTGATTATATGGCGTTCCGACCACGCTGTCCCCTGCGCGGTGATTGAAACCATATGATTTGATTGGGCAGATATTGATGCAACGGCGACACTCCACGCAATATTGCGAATCCCTTTCGACAACCGGATTCTTCTCATCCACCACCACTCGCGACCAATTGTCACGCAAAAGTTCATTTTCTTCCGCGTTGGTCATCTCGCCGCGCCTAGGCACAAAATGAAAATTTTCAATTTTATATTCCTCCGCCAAAGTTTGCAATTCGCATTTTCTATTCTTCTTACACTTCACACATTTTCCGGCATGATCTGACCATAGCAGTTCCAAGTTAATGGCGCGCGCCTTTTGAATATTCTCATTTTCCGTTTCTACTTCCATCCCGCCTGCAACTTTTGTCGTACAAGAAGTGACCAATCGGCCAGATTTATTCACTTCCACGAGGCAAAGTCGACACACCGCCTCGCGTTTAAACTTGCCAAAAGAACATAGCGTCGGAATCCTGACCCCCTCGCGTCGACACACGTCCAACACGGTCTCATTTTCATTAGCCTCATATTCTTTTTTATTTATTTTAATCTGCATATCAATACATCATTTATCTAATAAATTTAACTTTTCCACTGCGTCCCGCATCGCCGTGGCCGCAAATCTGCCCAATGGACAAAAAGTGGTGCTCTCCAGAGTCCAAAGTATATCTTTAATCGCAACTTTATCCCGCTCGGAAATTTCGCCGTCTTGCAAGCGAAGAGCAATTTCATGCAGTCTAAAGGTGCCTTCGCGACATGGCACACATTTACCGCAAGATTCTCGCCGAAAAAATTCCGTCCAAGACAAAATTAAATCGCTTATGTTCGCCATCTTATCCACCACCAAAATTGAACCACTGCCAAGTGGAATCTGGCAATCACGTGAAAATGTCAGTGGCATATCTAGTTCTTTTTCCAAAACTAATCTACCCGACGCGCCACCAATCTGCGCAAACCAAAAATCTCTCCCCGGTGTCACGCCACCGCCGAAATCATCAACCAGCTCTCGAATGGTCACACCAGTTGGCGCTTCCACTACCCCGGGTTTTTTCACACTCCCGCCCAAAATATACAGTTTCATCCCGGGTGAACACGACGCCCCAATTTTGGCGTATTTTTTTCCACCATTCAAAATAATCCACGGGATATTAGCAATTGTTTCCGCATTATTCACGGCTGTCGGCTTGCCAAAAAGACCTGCCTCTGTCGGAAACGGTGGCCGAAGTCGCGGCTCGCCGCGTTTGCCTTCGATGGAATTTATAAGCGCTGTCTCTTCGCCACAAATATAGGCACCCGCCCCGGAAAATATCTCTACATCCAAATCATATGCCGAACCAAGGATACCTGCTCCCAAAAAATTTTTCTTGTGCGCTTGCGCGCGAGCCGTTTCTAAAGTTTCTTTCTGTTTTTCATAATTACCATTGATATATATGTACGCCTTATGTGCGCCAATGGAGAGCGCAGCAATAATAATGCCTTCCAAAAGCAGCTGCGGATTATTGTCTGCAATCATTCGATCTTTATATGTCCCCGGCTCTGATTCATCCAAATTGCAGATGAAATATTTTTCATGACTTTCACTTTCCGCCACCATTTTCAATTTTTCTCCGGTCGCGTATCCCGCCCCGCCCCGCCCGGACAATTTTGACGCGACAATTTCTTCGATTGCCTCATCCGGCTTCATTTCTGAAACAAATTTTTTCAGCGCTAAATAACCACCCACGGCCAAATAATCCCCAATTTTGAGCGGGTTTATTTTGCCCCAGTTTATAGTTAGTATTTTTGTATTTTCCATCAAATTCTACAAATATTCTTCCAGCATCCCTCGCACCATTACCACCGTTACTCTCTCATAAACTTTATTATTTACCATCACGACTGGACCTTCACCGCATCTGCCCACACAACTCATCTTTCCCAATCTGAATTTCGGATTATTTTCATCGCCCAATTTAACATGTAAAACATTTTCTATCTCAACAATTATCTTCTTAGCGTCTTTCAATGCGCAGTGCGTCGAAAAACAGACTTTAATTGTCAATGCCGGTTGCTTCTTTGTGTTTATTAAGTCATAGAAAGTGGCCGTTTCATAAAGCTGACTAATTGGCACGGAAAAATAAGCAGCTATTTTTTCAGCCTTTTCTTCATCGATATAGCCAAAACCAGCATTGACTTTCTTAAGAGCTGGCAAGATATTTTCCGCTTTCGGCGAAAATCCTAACAGTATTTTTTCTATGGTCATATTTATATTAACATCTTAGCACACTACCATATTAGCATAAAACATCGCTTTGGACACGATGTTAAAATGCTAAAATGTTCGGATGCTAAAATGATTCAAGCTTTATCCGCACTTCCGAATAATTCTATTTTTTTGATCACACTCTCCTTGACTGCTTCACGCGCCTGTCCCAAAATTTTCCGCACATCAAATCCCGGATCATCATCTGAGCGAAAAAGAGAACTCAGCGTATTAACAAAAGCCAAGCGAGTGTTAGTGTCGATATTAAAACAGCTTACTCCATGTTTCACCGCTTCAACGGCCTTGCCTTCCCAATCTGAAGCACCATGCATGACGATTGGCACTGTAACCAAGCTACGAATTTTATCCAACCTCTCCCAGTCCGGAGTTTCCCGTTCTTTGAAAAAGTCATGAGCGTTCCCAATGGCCACGGCCAACGCATCAATGCCGGTGGTTTCCACGAAATATTTGGCCTGTTCCGGATCAGTCATATATTTGTCCCAATCCACTTCCCCCATCTTGTTTTCGCTCAAATATGGCACGTTGCCTAATTCTCCTTGGACATCAATACCCTTATCATGACAAAAATCAACCACTTTTTTAGTAATCTCTAAATTATCGTCAAACTTTTTTCGGCTACCGTCATACATCACCGAAGTGAATCCATTATTTGCCACACGTTGAATAATTTCAAAACTATGCCCATGATCAAGATGAATGCCAATTGGAATTTCTTTCGCATAAAACTCGGCATAATTTTTGATCAAATTGAAAATTCCTCTTCCGCCTGCATATTCCAAAGTGTTTTCAGAAACCTGGATAATAACAGGTGAGTGCATTTTTTTGGCGGCTTCCACAATTGCCTGAGTTATCTCCAGATTGACCGTATTAAAAGCTCCAACGGCATATCCCCCCTCTTTAGCTTTGATCAAAATTTCTTTAACTGATGTAATCATATTTTTATTGATTAATTATTCTCGCTATTTTGACAAGTTCGTATGGCACGAGAGCTTCTCTCCCAACCAGTGCTCCGTCCATCCCAGATTCATTGCAAATTTCCTTAACATTCTTGGCATCAACCGAACCGCCATAAATTATTTTCACTCTGTCTGTTATTTTTTTGCCATATTTAGCTACTAATATTTTTTTAATCAAAAGCCTAGCACTCATAACTTCATTAGTTGTTGGCATATGATCAGGCTTATTAGAACTTATCGCCCACACCGGTTCGTAGCAAAGAACAACATTTTCCATCTTAGCGCCAGTTACTCCCTCTAAACAATTTTTCAATTGATTGATAATAATTGCGCTGCTCTCTTTTTGAGAAGATTCACCTACGCAAAGAATGGGTCTGAGTCCGTTTTTCAAAATTGCTATAATTTTCAAATTTATCTCTTCATCAGTCTCATGCAAATATCTGCGTCTTTCGCTGTGGCCAACAACAACATATTCTCCGCCGAAATTCTTTATCATGGCCGGCGAAACTTCACCCGTGAATGAACCTTGTCGCTCCCAAAAGGCATTCAGTGCTCCGATTTTTGCCTTTCCTCCCAAGACTTTAAAAAAGCTTTCCAGATGAATTGGCGATGGACATAAAATTATTTCCGTTCGGCTCAATTTTTTCCCAACCATTTCCTTTTTGAATGACTTGAAATATTGTTCTCGCTCGAGCGGACTCAAGATGTTCATCTTTAAATTTCCGACAACTAATTTTTCCATATTTTTTCTATTATTAAAGTAATACCTCTATTATACACGCTTCGGTGGCTTTTGTCTTTCCCTTCTGCCTATTATCAAAAGTAGATCGTCACAGCTAAAACAATCGCACCAGAAACCATAGTGCCAGCCAAAAGTAATGGCAATGATTTTTTAAGAGGCACATTAAAAATGAAAGCGGCCAGAGCACCAGTCATGCCACCCACAAGAGGAATAGGTGAGGCAGATAGGATAAAAATTGCCCAAGAGCCATATTTTTGCATTTTCTTATCAGCTTTTTTTCGAGTATGCTCGAACAGCCAAATAAAGAATTTTTCAAATAGTTTTATATGTTTGGATAGAATTTTAGCAATTGGGTCAAGTGCTAAAATAATGACCACCATTGTGAAAAAAGTACCGGCGACCGCATAAAACCAAGACCAAAAAGCACTCATGCCATACAACTTATACGCCAGAGGCAAAGCCGCCCTGAGTTCGGTCACAGGAATAGCCGCGATAAGAAACGTCGCCAGCTCACGCGGGAAATTAGAAAAAAAAGAAATGATTAGTTGATGCATAAGTAATTTGAAATTTGTTATTTGCTTCGCAAGAAGCTGGCTGCTTCCTCTGGTCGCATTGTTATGATTTCGATGCCAGTTGAGATTTCAAATCCCGCCCAGATATTTAGTTTTGGCACAATTTCGATGTGCCAATGAAAATGTGGATAATCCTTGCCGTCACAGGGCGACGTGTGGATGTAGAAATTGAAATCAGGGTTATTAAGTCCCGAACTCAAGCGTCGCACCGCTTCATGTAGTGCTTGTCCGGCCGAAACCTTTTCCGCCACGCTAATCCGCTCAAAATAAGGTTTATGTTTTTTTGGCATAACCCACATTTCGAAATTGGCGCGCGAAGAAAATGGACAAAAAACTACAAAATCTTCATTTTCAAACACCAAGCGATCAATCTTTTCTATCTCCCACTCTAGCATGGCACAATAAACACAATGTTTATTCTGGCGATAATAATCCTCCGCGCCATTCAGTTCCGAAGCGACATATGGCGAGACAACTGGGATCGCCATGAGTTGTGAATGCGGATGAGGAATGGACGCTCCCGCACTCCTTCCATGATTGTGAAAAATATCGATATAATTGACGGATTTTTTATTCATCAAATCAACATACCGCGATTGATAAGCGTCCAAGATTTCCGCTACGGCCAGCGGATCCAAGAGGCCAATATGACGCGCATGATCACGTGTCACAATCACTTCATGATAGCCCACGCTATCCATCCAGAAATATGGCCCTTCTTCCTTGTGGCGCATTGCTCCACCCTTCGGATTGCTAAAGGCCGGAAATTTGTTCGGGAAAACGCGCAGACTCCAATCACCTTCACTTGTTTCATAAATCAAAACGTCCTTTTCTTGTCCACTGGCCACCGGATCGCAAAAAAGGCATTGCACCTCACTCTCTTCTTGATGAGCCTCTTCTTCTTTTTTAGCAAACTCATCCGGACGACGGGAACGAATAGCTGAAACCACTACCCAATCACCCGTGACCAAGTCTTGGCGCAGTTCACTGTTTTTTTCCGCTGCGCTTTTCTTTTCTGATTTTTTCGTTTCTTTCTTTTTTTCTTTTTCAACCTGACTGTTATTCTTTGCAATATTGATTTTTATTTTTGTACCCTCCATTTTAAAATTATTACGTATCAAATATTATGTATCAAGTATTTTTTATTTTATCTTATACGCGCCTCCCCAAAGTCGCATTCTGGTTTTCCATAGATCCCACAATACTTGAAAATAGCCATTTGGTCCCGTGAGACTCACCGTTGATCCTTCTTCGTTGAGCCAGCGAACGGGCATTTGTTTTATCTTGAATCCCAATTTTTTAGCCAAAACAATGAGCTCAAAATCGAAGCCGAAACGATCCACTACCATGCGCGTTGCCACAGCTTCAGCCGCCTCAGCACTCAGCATCTTGAAACCGCACTGTGTATCAGGATATTGCCAAAGACCCAAAAGAATCCGGATAGCCCAATTTCCGCCGTCACCCATAATTTCTTTATACTTAGCTTGATGCACTTGAACAAATGAACCGTCAATATCACGCGAACCGATGACCACATCATTTCCATTTTGAAATTCCGGCAAAAATTTGTCCAGATGATCTATGGCAGTCGAACCATCCGCGTCAAAGAACAAACGGAATTCTCCTTTGGCTGCCAAAAGCCCTTGGCGCACCACATAACCCTTGCCATGATTTTCTGGATTTTCAATAACGCGCAAATTCTTGAGTTTACCAGTGTAACTTCTGGCAATCTCCGCCGTATTGTCCGGCGAACCATCCACCACAATCACAAATTCATATTCATACGTTTTGTCAGCGAAATATTTGATGCATGTTTCCAAGTTTTCAGCAATTCTCTTCCCTTCTTTATAAGACGGGATGATAACAGACAGATATGGTTTTGTTTCCATAATAGTTTCCAGATTTAATTTTTAACATTTATTTAATTGTACCACGAAAATCAAAAATGTTTAAATATCCTTATCCAGCCATGACTGCAAGATTATCTTAGCCGCTTCGGCATCGTCATGCTTCCCGATATTTCTCATGCCTTTGGCAATTAGGTTGTCTTGGGCCGACTTGGTGGTGAACATTTCATTTTGGTATTCAATTTTCACACGCGGAAAAGCTTTTCTAATCATCTCTCCCAATTTCTCACCGCCAGTTTTCGACTTTTCGTGATGCAAATAATTTGGGATACCAATCGCGATCGTTTCGATTCTTTCTTGCTCGATGATTTTCGCCAGATCAGTCAAAAAATTCCCATCATTTTTAAGCGTGGCATAAACAAAAGCGATTCTCGTCTCCGTATCAGCCATGGCCAAACCAACTTTGGACTCTCCAAAATCTATCCCCAATATTTGGCTTGTTTCAGCATTATTTGGCATGCCTATTGACATTATGTTATAATTATGATAGAATTAAAAATCAGTGTTGCTGCTCATTTAAAAACCAGCTATTTTATTCTATACTATTATAGAACATTCTAAAATAGCTACATATTCCATCGGGAGAAAATCATGTCAAAGAAAATTTGCTACACATCATTAAAGGCATTGGCAGTAATCTCTGGATCTTTAGGGCTTGTTGTTTTAGGATTTTTTGACTTATATGGCGAGGTAGCAAGAGATAATTTTTCTTTCGTTGCCAACGCCATTGGAATCGGGTTGATTGCACTTTCAATTGCGTTTATTATAGTCGCATTAAAAGTACGCAACCTGATTGGCATAGAAATATGCCAAAAGGAAATGACAGGCGAAGTTGAAAGGGATCCGCCTTTTACAAGAATAAACCCCTGCTAGCCCATCGCACAGTTCCCCAGGGTCGTCTCACAGATATCAGTACTTCTGTGGGACGGCTTTTTTTATTTCTCAAAAAACTATCTGGTTAAAATCTCGCATCCACCTTTTCTCACTACCACCGTATCCTCAAAATGGGCGCTCAATTTTCCGTCTTTGGTGGCATATGTCCACTGATCCGCCAAGATTTTGATATAATGCGTCCCCTCGTTGATCATTGGTTCCAACGCCAACGTCATACCTTCTTGCAGAATAATATCCTTTTGTTTCCAGACATAATTTGGAATTTGCGGATCTTCATGCAATTCTCTCCCTACTCCATGCCCTACCAAATCACGCACAACTGAAAACCCCCGTACTTTGACATAGTCCTCCACTGCCCGCGAATATTCTGACAATCTTGCACCAGCTTTAATCTTGCCAATTCCTTCATTCAAAGCTTCCCGCGTCGCATCCATCAGGCACCGCGCCACAGAAGTCACCGCTCCGACTTCAAAAGTCCTCGCCATATCGGTGATGAGTCCATCAATTTCAATGCCCATATCAATTTTCACAAGATCGCCAACTTTGATAATCTTCTCTGCACTTGGAATGCCATGCACAATTTCCGAGTTGAGTGAAGCACAGATAGAAGCCGGGTAGGGATTGTTTTTTTCACCATAGCCCTTGAAAACCGCTCGGCCACCATTAGAAAAAACAAGCTCGGATGCAAGCTTGTCCAATTCGAGCGTATTCACTCCGGGGGCGATTTTTTTCCCAACTTCATGCATAATCGAAGATAAAATCTTCCCACTGCGCCGCATCGCTTCTATTTCTTGTGCATTCTTAATCAGTATCATGGATATAAAAAAAATTATTTTTATTTATTTTATAACGCCTCCAGCTCAGAAAGAATATTTTTGAAGACCTCCGAAATCGACTGCGTCCCATCAATCTCAATCAATTTATCCTGCTCTTTATAATATTCAACAATCGGCAAAGTTTCTTCTCTGAAAACTTTCAATCTTTTTAAGATTCCTTCTTTCGTATCATCCGTCCGCTGGATAATTTCTCCTCCGCACTCGGCGCACCTTTCTTTTTCACTCTGAATATCACGCCCCATAATGAAAACTTTTTTGCATTTGGCACAAATCCATCGCTTGGAAATTCTCTTCAATGATTCTTCTTCGGATAGATTGATGAGAATGGCTGCATTAGTGTGTCGCCCAAACTCACTCATAGCTTTCTCAAAATATTGAGTCTGATCAGCGTTCCGTGGAAAGCCGTCAAAAATTATGGATTTCTCACGAGGCAGACTGTTGAGTTTTATAGTGAAAACTTCTTGCAAAATTCTGGCTGGCACCAGTGTTTTGGTCACATTTTGGATCTGCCAGACTTCCCGGCCGAGTGGCGTGGGCATCGCGGCCACCTCACGCAAGAATTTGCCCATATCAATATGTTCCGCATCAAAATGCTCGGCTAATTTTTCCGCCTGCGTCCCCTTACCAGAGCCCTGTGGACCAAAGATCACTATATTCATAAAAAGAATAATTTAAAATCCTTCATAATCCCGCATGACCAGCTGTCCTTCGATCTGTTGGATGATTTCAATCACCACTGCCACCACAATCAAAAGTCCCGTACCGCCAACTGACACTGAAGCGATGTTGGTGAAGCCTTGTACGATAAAGGGCAAAACAGCAATGAGCCCCAAAAAAGTTGCGCCGGAAAGCGTGACGCGATTCATAATTTTATACAAATACTCTTCCGTGTTTCCCCCAGGGCGAATGCCGGGAATGTAACCGCCTTGTTTTTGCAAATTTTCCGCAATATTTTTTGGATCAAAGACCACGGCCGTATAAAAATAGGTGAAAGCTACTACGAGGACAAAATAGGCAACTCCATAGAACCAGTGATTTTGGAAAATGTTCCCCACGGCTCTCGCGACGTTCGCCACAGTAGCATTGGACGCATTGGCCAAAAAATTGGAAACCATCCCAGGAAAAAGCATAATCGACATGGCGAAAATTATAGGAATGACTCCTGCTTGATTGATGCGCAAAGGCAGGTGCGTCGAAGTTCCGCCATAAACCTTATTGCCGCGAATCCTCTTCGCATAAGAAACCGGAATGTTTCGCTGTCCTTCCGTAATGAAAACGATTGAACCAATCGCCGCCACGACAATGACCACGAAGATGATATACGTGAACAGTTGGGAAGAGTCCCATGTGGCTGCGAGTTTTGAAACCGCACTCGGTAAGCCGGAGACAATTCCAGCAAAGATAATTATGGACACGCCATTGCCAATCTTTTTCTCTGTGATAAGTTCTCCGAGCCAAGTTAAAAAAATTGTGCCGGCCGTCGCGATGACAATGATCGAAGCCATTTGAAAAGTGCTTGTCTGAACCATAATTTGTTGAGAGCGAAAAAGTGCCACCATGCCGACCGTCTGCAAAGCTGCAAGTGGCACAGTCAACCAGCGCGTCCATTGATTGAATTTCTCCCGACCCGCTTCGCCTTCTTCTTTATAAATCTGGTTGAGGCGCGGACTGATCATAGTCATGAGTTGCATGATAATCGAAGAAGTGATATATGGCCCCACTCCAAGCATTACAATAGAAATGCTGGAAAGTCCGCGACCAGAAAAAAGATTGAGAAGTCCAAAGAATTGATTACCTTCAAAAAACAACTTCAATCGCTCCTGATCAACTCCTGGAATTGGAATGTTAGCAGCGAGACGAAAGACAACCAAAAGCATCAAAATAAAAAGTATCTTATTTCGAATCTCTTTGACCTTAAATATTTGGATGATTTTATTAAACATTGATCGTTGAATATTAATCAATGGAAAAGACTATTTTTTATCCACTGCGTCTTTTGCTCCGCTAATGGATTTTGAGGCAAGAATTTTTTCTCCAAAAGAAAATTCAAATTTATCAATTTTTGGTCCCAACACTTTCACGCCGTGGAATGCTTCCGATCCTTTCAAAAAATTACTTTTAACCAACATTTCCATGGTGATTTCAGTTCCGCTTTTGAATTTTTTAGCAAGAGCACTGAATTTGATCACAACTGGTTTAGCCCGCCGGACCTTGAAACCTTTTTTCTTTTTCATGTGATCAATCAAGGTCGAGCGCCCACCTTCAAATAAAGGATCGACGTGCGCTCCACTTCTGGCTTTTTGCCCTTTGCAACCCTTGCCACAATAAGTACCCTTTTTTCCACCGCGCCCGACAGTCTTCCTTTTTTTCCGCGGAGTTCTAATTTTCAAATCATTTATCTGCATAGCTAATTTATATTAAATTCTTTATTACTATTCAACCACCGAACTGTCTTTCGCTTTCCTTTCCTTTTTTTCTCCAGTTCTCTCTTCTCTGCTTTTGGCCTCTCTCAAGCTTGCAAGCGCCTTAACTGTCGCTCGCGCCACATTCAGTTTATTGGCTGTCCCCAAAGATTTTGAAACAATATCCTTAATTCCAGCATAATCAACCACAGCGCGCACAGCTCCTCCCGCCACGATACCTCGTCCTTTGGCCGCCGGCTTCAGCATAACTTTGGCGCTTCCCATTTTGATGAAAACATCATGCGCGATAGTATTTTTCAGCATTGGCACATCAATCAAATTTTTTCTCGCATCATCATAAGCTTTTTTGATGGAATCAGAAACATCCGCTCCCTTGCCCACGCCCACGCCCACCTTGCCTTTTCGGTTTCCAATAACCAGGGAGGCTCGAAAACGAAATCTTCGTCCGCCCTTCACTACGCGCGTAACTCTTGCCAAATCCAAAAGCTTCTGATCAAATTCAGGTTTTTCCTTCTTAGCCCTTGGTCGATTATCTCTAGACATATATACTTTATTAGATTAAAATTTTAAGCCACCAACTCTCGCTCCGTCCGCGAAAGCTTTCACTTTGCCATGATATTTATAGCCTGATCTGTCAAAAGCCACTGTGGTCAATTTTTTCGCAATACATTTTTTAGCCATATCTTGCCCAACCAGTCCCGCGCCGGCTATGTCGTTTTTTGCCGCAGCAACTTTACTATTAGAAAAGACCAGCGTGCGCCCAGTCTGGTCATCAATCGCTTGCGCATAAAAACCCGTAAGGCTTCGAAAAACCGTCAATCTTATTTTCTCCGTTCCTTTGGAAATCTTTGCCCGTACCCGTTTTTTTCGGTGGAGCCTCAATTTGTTTCGATTAATTTTCATAATTTTTCATTGATTGCTTATTTGGCTGTGCCAGCTTTCTTTCCAACTTTTCTTCTCACTATTTCTCCCTGATATCTAAACCCCTTGCCTTTGTATGGTTCAACTTTTTTGAGTCCGCGAATCACGGCCGCCAATTGCCCGACTTTCTGCTTGTCTATGCCGGAAATGGAAAGAATATTATTATCTTCCACTTTAACCGTCAATTCTTCGGGAGTTTCCATTTCTACCGGATGAGAAAAACCAAGAGCCATCACCAATTTCTTTCCTTGCATAGACATTCTGAAGCCCACGCCTTGCAACTCCAATTTCTTTTCATATCCCGTCGTCAC
>JAHFOP010000006.1:0-9988 GCA_023261605.1 Candidatus Moraniibacteriota bacterium | reverse complement strand
TGATAAGTGATCGCATCAGACCCCAAACAGCATTGGCTTCTTTTGAAGATCCGCCCTTTTCCACCACAATTTCCTTTTCTGAGATGTTTACATTGGAATTAGGGTTAATCTCCAAGCTTAAAGTTCCTTTGGGACCCTTAACTTCCAAGAGGTTATCATTTTTTATGATTTCCACTCCCGCAGGAATTGCTATTGGTTTTTTTCCGATCTTAGACATAACTTTGTGAATTTAATTTAATTTCTTGGCACTACCAAATTTCGCAGATACATTCTCCTCCCAATCCCAATTTTCTGGAATCTGCCCCTGTCATCACTCCCTTGGAAGTGGAAACAATCGCAATACCAAATTCATTTTTAACTGTTTTAATATCCTTACTTTTAATGTAGATTCTTTGCCCGCATTTACTCACCTTCTTGAGTCCGCGAATAGCTGGTGTTTTTTCGGTATTGGAAGTTTGGAAATACTTAAGTACTATTTTTATAGCCCCCGCCTCATCTTTATTGCGAGAAACCGACTCAACAAAACCTTCTTTTTTCAGAATCTCAGCCAAAGCAAACTTAAACTTGGAAAATTTTATCTCCACTTCCTTGTGCCCAGCCATTTGGGCGTTTCTTATTTTAGTTAACATTTCAGCAATTTTGTCCATAGTTTGTGAGTTTAATTTAGATTCTTTCTATCTACCAACTTGATCTCTTTACTCCAGGGATCTGCCCAGTGCTCGCCAATTCCCTAAAACATATCCGGCAAAGATCAAACTGCCGCATATAGCCATGTTTCCGACCGCACTTCCAACATCGACGGACACTGCGCGTGGAAAATTTTGGTGTTTTTCGAGCTCTTGCTTCTACTGATTTCTTTGCCATATATATTTATCGATTGCTTAATTTATATTTAAATATTTGTTGTTTCCAACGGGAATCCTAGGGCTTTGAATAGTGCCAAACCTTCTTCTCTGCTCTTGGCCGTAGTAGTAATTGTAACTTGAAAAGAGAAGATGGTCTTGACTTGTTCTGGCAAAATTTCCGGGAAAATCAGATGCTCCTTGATGCCGATATTCAAATTCCCATCTGCATCCACAGAAGACAGTTTCAGCCCATGGAAATCTTTCACGCGGGGCAAAGCTGCCCCCACAGTTCTCTCAATGAAATCCCACATTCGCGTGCCACGCAGAGTCACTTTCATTCCGACTTCTAGACCTTCCCTGATTTTGAATCCTGCAATAGACTTTCGCGACTTGGTGTTCAGTGGTTTTTGAGCCGTAATTGTTTCCAATGCTTTGAAAATATCTGCAACCTTAGCGGAATCATTCAAATATTTTCCAGTACCGACATTCACCACCACTTTTTCAATTCGAGGAACTTCAAAAACATTTTTCAAATTGAACTGTTTTTTCATTTCTGCAATAACTATTTTGTTGTACTTTTCCTTAATCTTGGTCATACTATATAAATTTAATCGTAGAAACTTCTATATTTCACTTTTACATTTTTTGCAGATTCTGGCTTTTTTGACATCCTTCTCTTTGGAAACCTTATATCCGACTCTGGTTGCCTTGGAACATTTCGGGCAAATCAGCATAACATCAGAGATTGTAACTTTTCTCGGCAATTCTAATCGTTGTCCGGCTTCTCCTTCGCGACGCGCTCGCACATGTTTTTTCATCAGATTCAAACCCTCGACAATCACTTTTTCTTCCGAAGGAAGCACTTGCAAAACCTTGCCAGTTTTCCCACTGTCTTTGCCAGCTAACATTTTTACTATATCGTTTTTCTTGATTTTCATAATATTATTTTATAAAACTTCTGGTGCGAGTGATACTATCTTGCTGAATCCTTTATCACGAAGCTCCCTGGCAATCGGTCCAAAAATTCGAGTGCCTTTCGGTTCTTTGCCGTCCACGATCACTGCCGCGTTCTCGTCAAAACGGATGTATGATCCGTCCTTGCGACGGAATTCTTTCCGCTGCCTAACAATCACCACTCTGACCTTGTCTCCCTTTTTGACCATACCGCGCGGTTCAGACACTTTCACAGCTGCAACCACAACATCACCAAGTTGAGCAAAACGTCTTCTGGTTCCACCAAGCACCTTGAAGCATTCCACCACCTTGGCGCCACTATTATCCGCTATTTTTAATCTTGTTCTATCTTGAATCATATAATTTAGTCTAGTTTACTATATATTGTTTTCCGGCGCTTCTTGGACGACTTGGCACAATTTCGACAGTATCTCCAATTTTACACTTATTCTCCTCGTCGTGCGCCTTATATTTTTTAGTCACACGATATTTTTTCTTATATTTTGAATGGGTTTTATATGAACCAACAGCCACAACAATAGTCTTATCGCCCTTGTCACTCACAACAACACCCCTTTTCTTGGATACTATTTTATTTTCGGTTGGATTATTTTCCATATGAGGAGACTATTATTTTTCTTTAATTAAAGTTAGGATTCTAGCAACATCTTTTTTTTCTTTTCTAATTTCCCGAATATTTTTAACTTGTTTTGAGGCAATGTCAAATCTAAGCTTCCGGATTTTCCCCAGTTTATCAGTCAATAACTTTTTGGCTTCTTCCAAACTGTTCTCTCTAATTTTTTGACGTGTCTCTTTAGCTTTCATAATATTTTCTCAAAAATTTGATTTACTCCTTGACTATAAATTTGGTTTTCACATTCAGCTTATAGGCCGCGAGCCTCATCGCTTCTTTAGCTATATTTTCCTTCACACCATCCATCTCAAACAGCATCGTTCCCGGCTTGACCACCGCCACAAAATGATCCACTGCGCCTTTTCCTTTTCCCATCGGAGTTTCATTACCTTTTTTAGTCATCGGCTTATCCGGAAAAATTCTGATCCAAATCTTCCCTCCGCGCTGGATGTAACGAGTCATAGCACGTCTAGCTGATTCAATTTGTCTGGCGGATACCAAACTATTGCCCAATGACTTCAAACCAAAGCTGCCAAAACTTATTTCGTTGTTCCGGTGAGCCACCCCACGAAGCGGACCGCCACGCTGGATCTTTCTGTGTTTTACTTTTCTTGGCATCAACATAACGTTTGAAAACTTAGATCATTATTAATTAGTCTCGCTTTTGAACACTTCTCCCTTATTCAACCACACCTTCACTCCGAGCGTTCCATAGGTTGTAAAAGCTGTCGCCCTGGAAAAATCAATGTCAGCTCGCATTGTATGTAACGGTACGCTACCCTTGGAAGCTTTCTCTGTTCTCGACATTTCCGCTCCACCTAGACGACCAGACATCTCAATCTTCATCCCTTTCACTTCTTTGTTTTTCATGGTTTGTTCTATAGCTGTTTTCATTGCTCGTCGGAAAGGCATTCTTTTTTCCAGTTGTTCTACAATATTTTGAGCAATGATTGAAGCACTTTCTTCAAAACGTTTCACTTCTTGCACTTCCACTTTCAAATTGGTTGTTCGGCTTTTGTTGAAAAATTTGGTGTGAATATAGCTCTTAACCTCTTCAATTCCACTGCCACCGCGTCCAATAAGCACACCCGGACGCGCCGTCTTGATGATAACTTTGATCATTTTGGCCGATCGGACAATTTCCACCTCAGAAATAAGAGCAGCCTTCCATTTTTTCGTAATATCTTGGCGGATCTCAATATCTTGTCGCAGATTGACCTTATATTCCTTTTTTTTACTAAACCATTTGGATTTCCAATCTTGTGTAATACCGAGACGAAACCCAATTGGATTAATCTTATTTCCCATAATTTTTAACTTTTCTTATGCTTTTGGTTAAATATCTCACTTACATTGACTTCCTTCTGAATATTTTCTCTCCCCATTTATTTTTGGTCTCTTTTTGGCTATTTTCAATTTTTTTGTTACTTTCGACTTTTTCTGTCTTGCCAGCTTTGTTTTCAGTTTTTTCTTCTTTCTCTTCCGATAGTTCTTTCATCTGCTTTTTCCTTTCTTCTAATCTTTTTTTCTTCTCTTTGTCCATTTCTTCTTTAGTTTTTCTGCCTTTACCTTCTATTCTTTCTTCCAGTGTCAATTTTATTTTGGAAGTTCTTTTTAAAATTCGTCCGGCCCGTCCAAAAGCTTTTGGCATCCATCGTTTCATAACTGGTCCTTCGCCAACCAAAACTTCCTGCACATAAAGATTGTTTTTGTCCAAACCAAAATTATTCTCTCCATTAGCCACTGCGCTCAAAATAAGTTTCGCCATAAAAGAACTGGTTTTTTTCACGTTAACATCCAGCTGCCCCAAAGCTTCAGGAACATTCATTCCTTTCACCAGACGAGCCACCAAACGTGATTTTCGTGGAGCTATTCTTATGTTGTTGAGTTGTGCCGTGACCTTCATATCAATATTCTTGTTAATTTATTTTTTCTTAGCCGGTTCGCTCGTTTTAGCCGCTTTCGCTGCGTCTAGATCTCTTTGCTTAGCTGCGGTTTCCATTTCCTTTTGCATCTTTCCACCATGCTTAGTGAATTTTCTGGTTGGAGAAAATTCGCCCAATTTGTGTCCCACCATTTCTTCAGAAATCGCAACCGGAATGAAATCTTTTCCATTGTGAACAGCAAAAGTGAAACTGACCATTTCTGGAGAAATGACTGAAGCCCGCGACCACGTTTTGATCGGTGTCCGGTCACCCGGCTTTTTATCTTGAATTTTTTTGATCAGTCTCTCATCAACATAGAGACCTTTTTTCAAACTTCGTGTCATAGTTTTAATGGAAAATTATTTTCTCTTCGCTCTTCGTTTAATTATGAATTTATCAGTACTCTTATTTTTCTTTCTGGTTTTTTTGCCAAGAGCAGGCTTGCCCCAAGGAGTTTTTGGGTGTTTGAGCCCGATACCTTGGCGACCCTCTCCTCCACCATGTGGATGATCTACAGGGTTCATGGCACTACCGCGCACTCCCGGCCTCACTCCCATATGTCTTTTTCTTCCAGCCTTTCCAACATTGATCGAACTGTGTTCAAAATTACTCACTTGACCGATGGTCGCAAAACAGGCACTTTTCACTAAGCGGATCTCACCCGAGGACATTTTTATCTGAGCATTGTTTTCATCCACTGCCGTCAGAATCGCTTTAGCGCCAGCAGTTCTAGCAATCTGCGCTCCGCGCCCTGGAAAAAATTCTACGTTGGAAATGATAGTTCCCGCGGGAATATTTTTTATCATAGTTCGATTGCCCAATTCCACAGGAGCGTTATCGGCGGTTATCACCTTGCTACCTGTCTTCAACCCATCCGTTGCCAACACATAACGTTTCTCTCCATCAGCATAATTTATAAGAGCAATAAAACCACTGCGGCAAGGATCTCTTTCAATTGAAGCTACCACACCTGGAATATCCTTCTTGTCTTGCTTGAAATCAACCATACGATAACGTTGTTTGTGTCCGCCACCCTGATGGCGCACAGAAATTTTCCCACCACTGCGACCAGCTTTGCTTTTTTTCTTCGCCAAAAGAGCCTTCTCGGGGTTTTTCTTGGTCAAAAGAGAAGACTTAACAATAGACATGTTTCTTCTTCCCGCTGTATTTCTTTTGTAAACTTTGATCGCCATATATTAGAAACTTAACAACTTTTTTTATTTATTCCCGAATAAATCAATGCTCTCGCCCTCCTTAACTGTCACAATTGCTTTTTTATAACTGGCGGTGCGACCCGTCACTCGTCCGCGCATTCTTTTTTTGCCGCCTACATTTATCGTCCGAACTGAAATGACCGTTATCTGGTACAGCGCCTCAATGGCCTTTTTCACCTGCACTTTGGTCGCTTTTTGCGTCACTTTGAAAATGTATTTATTGAGTTCTGCCGCGGTCGTTGAAGCTTCCGTAATGAGCGGAGCAACCAGCACCCTAGACGCGATGTCCAAATCAATATTTTTTTTATCTTCAGTCATTGCTTTAAAATTATTTCTTATGCTCGGCGTATTTTTCTTCCAGATATTTCACCGAATCTTTCGACATAAGCAGATATTTATTATTGAGCATATCCACAATATTCAATTGACTTGTCATGATGTTTTCTGCCTTAGGAATGTTCCGGCTGGCCAATCTGGCATCTTTTTCCGCCACCGAGAAAGCCATGAGAATTCTGGCAGTGATGCCCAAATTTTTCAGAGATTTTGCCACTTCCTTGGTCTTCCCCTCTTTGAATTCTATCTTATCGACAATTTTGATTTCGTTATCCTTAAATTTTCCGCTCAAAACTAGTTTAATAGCTTGCGTATTCATCTTTTTATTGATTTTCTTTTTGAAATTGCGATCATTTCTTGGGCCAAAGGCTACGCCACCCTTTCTCCAAGTTGGAGTCCGGACTGAGCCCACGCGCGCACGGCCTGTTCCTTTTTGTTTCCAAGGCTTAATGCCTGATCCGGCTCGCTCTCCTCGATTTTTAGTATGTGCCAAAACTTGTCGTTGATTTGACTGGATGGAAACGAAAGCTTGTTGCACCAATTCGTCATTAGCTTTCACACCAAAAACATCTTCAGAAATTTCCATTTCTTCCAACTCTTTTCCTTCTAAATTATATACCTTGACTTTCATATGCTCCGAATTATTAGTTTCTATATACTCTTAATTTCAATAATATTTCCCAAAATTCCTGGTACGGCACCTTTCAACCCTAGGATTTTTTTCGGAACATCCACCAGCACAACCTTGATATTTTTACCAGTAGATTGCACTCCGCCCATCCGGCCAGCCATTCTCTTGCCTTTCACAACATGTTCAGGAAAACCTGAACCGATCGCTCCGGGAGCACGCAAGTCATGTTTGTGACCATGTGTCTTTGGAGATCCGGCAAAACCATGCCGCTTAACCACGCCTTGGAAACCTTTGGCCTTGGTCACGCCACTCACACTAACAATATCTCCTTTTTCAAAAATCGAAACATCCAACACATCACCTTCTTTCAATTCTGTTTTTTCCACCCTGATTTCTTTTTTGAAAACTCTTTTGGCCGTCTTTTGAATTTCGAGCTGCACCGCACTATATTTATCTTTTTCCTCATTGCGAATCAAACTAACGCGCGCACCGCATTCAACTAACGTAACATTCTCGGCTCCGTCTTCGCCATAGAGAGTCGTCATGCCTAATTTTTTACCTAAAATAAATTTCATATGCTTAATCAAATTCGTATATTCGTACAGAGTAACAAAAAATTGGCCTTACCAGCCAATACCCGTCTGAGGGATTCTCGGGCTAGCTTAGTATCCAGACCTTTTATAGGTCGGGACTTTAACTAGATTAATCTTTACTAATTACTAATCAGATACTAATATACCAATTTTTTTCTTATTCGTATATTCGTACTGATTCGTAATTCGTAGAGACTATCACATTTTTATTTCAATATCCACTCCCGCGGGCAGATCCAGATTAATCAAACTATCAATCGTTTTAGGAGTCGGATTGGTGATGTCGATGAGTCTCTTATGCGTTCTCATTTCATATTGATCCCGTGCGTCTTTATGTTTGAATGTTGATCGGTTGACAGTATATTTTCTGATTTCTGTCGGCAAAGGAACTGGGCCGGAAATTTCAGCGCCTGACCTCTCAACGGTATCAACAATAAGCTTAGCCGACTGATCGATTATCTTATGATCATACGCCTTAATCTTGATTCGAATTCTTGATTTTACTTCTTCTTCCTGATTGGACATTACTTTGTATTTATAGAACAAACAACTATTTATGAGTAAAACAACTTTACTCTATAAACCAGTCCCACCCTAGCGGGACTGGTCAAAGAATAATCTTATTTCAATATCTTAGTCGCCACTCCCGCGCCGACTGTGCGGCCACCTTCTCGGATGGCAAATCGCATACCTTCTTCCATCGCAACAGGAGCGCCAAGTACGACTTTAAAGCTGACAGTGTCTCCCGGCATGACCATTTCAGTTCCTTCCGGAAGCATCACTTCTCCAGTCACATCAGTTGTTCGAATGTAGAATTGCGGTTTGTAACCTTTGAAAAATGGAGTGTGTCGTCCGCCTTCTTCTTTGTTCAAGATGTAAACTTCACATTCAAATTCAGTGTGAGGAGTGATAGATCCGGTTTTCGCCAAAACTTGGCCTCTTTCCACGTCTTCCTTCTTGGTTCCGCGAAGAAGTAGCCCGGCATTGTCTCCCGCTTGACCCTTGTCCAAAGTTTTGTTGAACATTTCAATTCCTGTCACAGTTGTTTTAGCTGTTGGTCGCAGACCCACAATTTCCACTTCACTGTTAACATTGATTTCTCCTCTTTCAATTCTGCCCGTTACTACTGTGCCACGGCCTTCAATGGAAAAGATGTCTTCAATCGGCATAAGGAAAGGCTTATCAGCTTCCCTGACCGGTTCAGGAATTTTTTCATCCAGGGCTGCGATAAGTTCAAGAATTGGTTTGGCTGCCTCATCATCAGCTGATTTTGATTCAAGAGCCTTGAGAGCGCTACCGCGAATAATTCTAGCATTATCTCCATCAAATTCATATTTTGTCAAAAGTTCGCGCACTTCAGCTTCTACCAATTCAACCAATTCTGGATCATCTACCATATCAACTTTATTGAGGAAAACTACGATTTCCGGCACATTGACATATTTCGCCAAAAGAATGTGCTCTCGGGTTTGAGGCATAGGACCATCTGTTGCTGCTACCACCAAAATTGCGCCATCCATCTGAGCTGCGCCTGTAATCATATTCTTGATATAGTCAGCATGTCCTGGGCAGTCAACGTGAGCATAATGTCTCTTGGCCGATTCGTATTCACAATGAGCGGTCGCGATGGTGATTCCACGTTCCTTTTCTTCCGGCGCCTTGTCAATCTCGTCGATGCCCTTTTCCTTTGCTTGTCCCAAAAAAGACAGGACGTGCAAAATTGCTGCCGTCAACGTAGTTTTGCCATGATCAACATGTCCGATTGTTCCGACATTGACATGAGGTTTAGTTCTTTCAAATTTTTCTGTTGCCATAGATTTGTCTTTTTTTCGCTCCTTTCGCGCACCTGCCAATGAGGCGGGAAATTCCGGAATAAAACACCGGATTCGCGAAGTTTGGCGAATTTTTATTGTTATTAAATTATCACAATTATTACAAAATTCAGTCTACTCTACTTTATGTTTTTTAGCAAGATTATCCCCCTGTGGATATCTTTATTGAGCGGTTTTTTCATATCTGATTTCGTCTGCTTTTTCTTCCCCTAATTCCATTAAGTCCATCTCGTCGACTTTCTGCTCTTCTTGCATCACTTTCCAACTAGCAATATCATTGTTAATCTTATCAATCAATCCCTGCTTTGTCAAGCCCTCCACACCTTCTTTTTTGATCTTCCGAAATTCCTTCAGGCTGAGCAAGACAAAATATTGATTTTGGTCTTTCAACACCGCTTTTCCTCCGAGTAATTCCAACGCTTCTTTGAGTTTTTCGTCCAGCATAGTTTTGAAAAAGTAATTTTCTTTTTATACTATAAAAGAATATTAACGGAATAGTAAAGTTATGTCAAATTAACCGCCATCAATATTTTCATACATAAATTTCTACTGCCTAAACAATCCCCTCATCTGCAACCCGAAGTTCCCACTCGGAAAAACATTCTCCAACTGTTGGAATTTCAAGACGGCATCATGAGTCAAATTTTTGTAGACTCCATAGGTAGTATCTTTGATTTTTAGCAAACCTAATTTTTGCAGAATTGTTTGCAACAAACCAACATCCTTGCCTTGAGAACCAACACTCAAATTTCTGGTAAAAGTGACCCCTTGTTTCTTCACCCACTTCTTGGTGTCAGTGAATTTCTTGGCAAACTTTTGTTGCAAAGTTTTTGCCTTGGGTTTCTTGTGACTCTTGTGTTTGGCTTTGTGATGGCTGCTACTGGTTGCAACTACCTTGTCTTTCACTGCGGCAAACTTGGTGGCGTGGGTTGTTTGGAAACTGCAGATGCCATTGGCCACGGTGCACGTCGTTTCATCATTCCAAGTGGTTTCCCCTTCTTTTTGATACATCACTTTTAAAGTCTGG
>JAHFOP010000037.1:8608-9539 GCA_023261605.1 Candidatus Moraniibacteriota bacterium | reverse complement strand
AGACGAGCCGTGCTTTCACCAGGTTACCACCATCAATCCAGAATTTATTCTAGAAGCCCAAAAAAATGCGGAGTTTAAAAACATTTTAAACTCAAGTGATTTAAATGTGGCGGACGGCATAGGTATCTGGTTTGCATATTTACGCTTCGGAAAAATTCTGAAAACTCGCCTGGCTGGCGCAGACTTGATGTTGGAAATTTTGCGGATGGCGGAAGATAAAAATTTGAAAATATTTTTGGCGGTCAATAAAGACGGCCTTTCTACCTGGCAAGAAACTCGCGATACAATCTTGAAAATTTATCCCAAACTAGCTATTTCAGGCGACAATATAGGCGCAAAAAATGTCTCGTACAAAATACTAAATACTAGCTACGATATACTATTCTGCAATTTCGGCGCCCCATTTCAAGAGCTCTTCATAAATAGTCAAAAATGTGATACAATTAGACTCGCAATGGGGGTGGGTGGTGCTTTTGATTTTCTGACTGGCAAGGTCCGTCGGGCACCGATTTTCCTGCGAAAACTCGGACTGGAATGGTTCTGGCGCTTGGTCCAAATTCAAGAATGGAAATTCAAAAAACAACGCCTGAAAAGAATTTTTCTCGCTACTATAGCTTTCCCAATAAGAGTAGTTTTTAATAGATAGTTTGTAGAGAAATTAAAAAGTTTTAAATAAAAAAACTATGACAACCAAAACAAAATTTATCCGTAGCATCTATCTGTATCTGGCGGCGCTTATCAGTTTGATTTTTGTGGCAGTCGGAACAGGGAGATTGCTTAATACGGCGTTGAAGTTTTATCTTTTCCCGAAAGCGGAAAAAGGCGGATACAATCAATGCAATCAGACTCCGCCAGCCTACAATTTCGACAAAAATGCTTATGCTGGCGTCGCGACGCCCGACCAAAAAATTCAATTGGAAAATCTATTGCG
>JAHFOP010000037.1:0-8598 GCA_023261605.1 Candidatus Moraniibacteriota bacterium | reverse complement strand
GAATGGAAAAAGAATAATACCGGCGAAGAATGTTATAGTGCCCAGCGTCAATCGGAAACTGTGGATGCGTTGACTATGCTTATCATCGCGATGCCAATCTTATTATTCCATTGGAAAATAATTAAGAAGGATAAAGAAAATAAGGAAAATGAAGACTAAAACACGCGTCAGATTTGCACCCAGTCCAACGGGATATCTGCATATCGGAGGACTGAGAACTGCTTTATATGATTATCTTTTCGCTCAAAAAAATGGCGGGGATTTTGTGTTGAAAATTGAAGATACGGATCGGAAGCGCTTTGTCGAAGGGGCGGTGGAAAATTTAATCAGTTCTTTGGATTTTTTGGGGCTTGAACGAAACGAAGGAGTGTTTCAACAAGCTTCGATTAAAAATGATAACATTCAAGCAATAGAATCAAAAAGTTATCCCGGCGTTTTGGAGGTGGGTGAATTCGGACCATATATCCAGTCGGAAAAATTGGAAGTTTATAAAAAATATGCCGAACAATTAGTGGCCGATGGTCACGCCTACTATTGTTTTTGTGAACCCGAAAGGCTGGAAGAAATGAGAAGCGAACAAACCGCCTTAAAGCGTCCGCCGATCTATGACCAGTATTGCCTCAATAATATTACGCCGGCAGAAATTAATGCTAAATTAAAAGAGAATTGTTCTTACACTATTCGCTTAAAAATTCCCAAAGATGAAACGATCGAATTCGAAGACGCCGTGCGTGGTAAGGTTAAGTTTGAAACTAATTTAGTGGACGACCAAGTGCTTTTGAAGTCTGACGGTTTTCCGACCTATCATCTGGCCAATGTGATTGATGACCATGATATGCAAATTACGCATGTTATTCGTGGCGAAGAGTGGCTGTCGAGTGTGCCGAAACACATTTTGCTCTATCGATTTTTTGGCTGGGCACCGCCAACTTTTGCTCATCTGCCACTACTTCTTAATGCTGACAAGAGCAAATTGTCCAAGCGCCAAGGCGACGTGGCCGTGGAGGATTACATCAAAAAAGGCTATTTGAAAGAAGCGATTATAAACTTTGTGGCTTTCCTTGGCTGGAACCCTGGCAATGGTGAAACACAAGAAATTTTCACTTTATCTGAATTGGTAGACAGATTTGATTTTGCGCACGTGCATAAAGGGGGAGCGGTCTTTGACATCAAAAAGTTGGACTGGATCAATGCGCAGTGGATCAAAAAAATTCCTATTTCTGATCTATACCAACGCTCGTTGGAATTTTTGCAAACCAAAGATTTTTATGTGAACGCGCCGGAAGAAAAAAAATCAGAAATATATTTGAAAAAAATTCTGGGAATTGAGCGCGGTCGCCTCTTGCGATTGTCAGCAGTGGGGGAGGATAGTCACTTTCTTTTCAAAAAAGAAATCCATTACGACGGCGAACTTTTGCGCTGGAAAGAATGTGAAGACGCTGAAACAAGAAAATCACTAGAACTTTCAAAAAATGTTTTGGAGAAAATGGATGATAATTTTTTTGAATTCGATCCTGATAGTCAGATGGAAAATGACGGATTGAAAAGGATAATGGAAACTTTTATGCGAGTGGCTGAAGATAATTTCACGGATGATGCAGGCAAAGTGGATCGCGGAAAACTTTTATGGCCGCTGCGTGTAGCTTTGACCGGCGAACAAAGATCATCCTCACCTTTTGAAGTGGCTCAGATTTTGGGAAAAGTTGAAAGTATCAGTCGCATAGAAATGGCTATTAAAAAAATAAATTAAAATTCTTTATAAATGTTTATCCAAAAACAAAAAAATGTTAAATTATTATTCGCGCCAATAGTGGTGGCTTTTGCAATAGGTTTGTTTTTTGCATTACACATCTTGCCAGTCGCGGCAGATAACTGCAATGTGGCTTGTGATGACAAATGCAACGCACAATATGCCATTGGTTCTGATTTAAACCAAAATTGCCAAGACCAATGCAAGGCGGATGAACAAAAATGTGAAACTCTGAGCAAACAAGCGGCTACGGTTACAAATCTACTAAGAATAAATAATAAGACACAGGACTTGCTTGCCAATCAGCTGGACAACATCAACCAACAACAAGCGACAACGCAACAAACCCTACAGACAGTGCAACAAAAAATGAATGCCCTGTCAGGCCAGGTCGACAATCTAAAATCAGATATAGCCGAGAAAGAATCTGAGGTCGCCAGCCAACAAAAAATTCTAGCTGGTCTGATGCAGACTTATTATGATTATGACCAGCAAGGTGTTTTAGAATTGGTCCTTTGGAACAAAGACCTTTCGGCATCTCTGAACCAATCGGATTACATTGAACAATCTGGTCTTAAAGTTTCAGATGTTTTGAGCCAAATTCAAACAACACGTGCCGCACTCCTGGAAAGCCGGCAAAAACTTCAGGACGACTATCAAAAAAATGCCGACTTGAACGATCAATTCACGCAAAAAAAAGAAGACTTGCAAAGCACCGAGAATCAAAAACAATATCTTCTGGAAAAAACTCAAGGCGATGAACAAAAATATCAACAGATGCTGGCCAACATTGAACAACAGAAAGCTGAACTGTTTGATTTCAGCTCAGCCTCCAATATTGGAGAAGTATCTGATAGTGTGAAAAATTATCCAACGCCGGACAAAAAATATTGGGCTTCCACTTCTTGGTATTTTTCTCAGACTGATTCACGCTGGGGTAGCCAAAAAATTGGTAATTCAAAATCGCTTATGAAGGATTATGGTTGTGCCGTCACGTCTGTCGCAATGGTACTCAAAAATTTAGGCGCTAATATCAGCCCGAGCAGTTTGGCCAAGGCTAAAGTTTTTTCCGGAGATCTTATCAATTGGCCGGGGACTTGGAGTCCTAATATTGATCTGGTTTCATCAATCGGACACAGTAATGTCAATTGGACAACCATAAAATCACAAATCAGTGATGGTCATCCCGTCATCGTCCACATCAGAAAAGCTACGGGTGGGGGAGGGCACTATGTGGTCATTACTGGTAAAGATAACAAGGATTACATCGTCCACGATCCATACTTCGGACCAAATCTTTATCTTAACACTTCCATGTCTCTCATCGGACAACTTGGAACCAATTCCAGAACTAGCATTGACCAAATGATCATTTACAATTAAAAATTTTTGTCAGAAATTATTTTTTGGAAATATTTTTAATAAGGAATAGATATACCTATATGGGATTAGGCATAAATAAGAGGGTTAGTTTTACCATATCAGAAGACATCGTTATGGTCATGGTAAAAGGCTTTAACTATGGTTTAGATAATATACAGTGTCGCAAAAGTTACCTTATGCGACACTGTATATTATTTCTCTCTCACTCTTCTATTATAATAAAAAACCGATTTTAGTAATCGGTTTTTAGTTGAGAATTTTCTGATACTTTTTCTATTCTTCTTTCTCTTTTTCTTTCTGCCGATAGTCTTCTATAGCGGCAGCCAGGGCTTCACTGGCTAAATTTGAACAATGCATTTTTATTGGTGGTAAACCTTCGAGTGCCTCAGCCACATCATCACGACTGATTTTCAAAGCTTCGCCCAAAGTCCGCCCTTTGGCCAAATCCGTGACCATCGATGAGGTAGCAATGGCACTGGCACACCCCAGCGTCTCAAATTTGATATCCTCTATCACCTCTTCTTTTTTCTTCTTTTTCACTTTGATGTAGATGCGCATAACATCTCCACAAGTTGGATTGCCAACGATGCCTTCGCCTGAAGGATTTGGGATTGTCCCTTGATTATGCGGATGCATAAAATGCTCGAGAACTTTTTTACTGTAAATCATATGATTGAATTGCAAGTTATAAAGTTAAAAGTTTGTAAAGTTTTTTTGTATGCTTTACGAACTTTATGAAATTTCTAACTTTTTACTTTTTTATAATAATCCCCTAAAATATTGCCGGAAATTTTGCGCAAGTCTGAAATTATTTTTCTTAGCTGCTTCACTGTTTCATCAATCTCTTTTTTGGTCGTGTGTTTTCCTAAAGTTAAGCGTAATGATCCATGAGCTTCTTCGGCTTTCATGCCCAGCGACATCAGAACATGCGACGGTGCGAGTGACCCGCTGGAACAGGCTGAGCCAGTTGAAGCAGCAATACCGGCAGCGTCCAGCATAATGAGTAGGCTCTCCCCTTCCACGTCACGAAAACTGAAGTTGGCATTGTTCGGTGAACGTTTAATTTTCGACCCATTCAGTTTAGTTTTTGGAATTTCTTGCAAAACTTTTTCGATTAAATAATTTCTTAATTTTTCAATCTCTTTATTTTTCATTTTCGACATTTTGAGTCCCGTGATAGCACTTCCAAGTCCAACGATACCAGTTGAATTGATTGTTCCAGCCCGCAGGCCATTTTCTTGCGCCCCGCCATCCTGAATCATTTTGATTGGCGTGCCTTTTTTGACATACAACACCCCCACGCCTTTCGGACCATAAATTTTATGCGCCGACATCGAGAGTAGATCGACACCCAATTTTGGTGCGTTGCAATCGAAATAGTTGACCGCTTGGGTCGCGTCAGTATGAAAAAGTATTTTCTTATCTTTTAACATTTTGCCAATCTGCGCAATCGGCTGGACTGTCCCGATTTCATTATTGACATACATTATTGAAACTAACAGCGTATTTTTTTTGATAGCTTTTCCAACATCTTCCGTTCTGATAACCCCGTCTTTTTGCGGCTGAATGTAAGTTGCTTCAATCAAGCCTTCTTTTTCCAATCCTTTAATAGCGTATAAAACGCAATGATGTTCAAAAGCGGTCGTAATTATATGCGGTTTTTGATTCTTATTTTCCGACTTAGCATAGTACGCCTTGACCACGCCTTTTATGGCCAGATTATTGGCTTCCGTGGCACCACTAGTGAAAATGATTTCATCCTTGTTGTCTGCGCCGAAAAAATCCGCCGTAACTTGCCGAGCTTTCTCGACTACTTCACTTGCTTCCACTCCAAAAGAATGCAACGAAGAAGCATTGCCAAACTTCTCGCTGAAATATGGCAACATACTGGCCAAAACTTTTTTATCTACGGGCGTGGTGGCCGCGTAATCGAGATAGATTCTTTTCATAAAAAATATTATTTTATTAACTCTGATAACTTTATTCCATACAACGTCTTTCTGATTTGCTCTCCCAATTTTATCCAAACAAAACTGGACGAACATTTTTTGACTTGTTGGCAATGAGTGCTCGTGCATTTGGAGGTGAATGATCCTTCCATCGTCTCAATCACTTCTCCGGCTGAGATCTTTTTTGGTTCACGCGCCAAAACATAGCCGCCATCCTTGCCTTTGAAACTTTGCACGATTTCATTTTTGCGCAACTCCCCAATCAATCGTTCCAGATATTTGAGCGAAATATTTTCTTCCGCCGCGATGTCTTTGGTATTCTTAATCGTCGGATAGCTCTTGGCCAAATTGACCGCCAGCCGCAGTCCATACTCCCCTTTTGTGGAAAATTTCATCGTTTATATATCCTACTTAATTGGTATGATATAATACTATCATATTCAAAAAACCTGTCAATGTGAAATAAAAAAAGTGGATTTCTGCATCGCAGATACCCACTTACTTCATTAAAATAGACAGGGAGGATATCATCACTCCTTTCTCTTACTATGACCAATCATATTCGAATCAAAGTTTCCCGTGCTACACGCGAGGAGAACATTGGCTTCTACTTTTCTCTCTGGGAAAATAAGAGCTACGGCCATTACGATTGTCGAGGACAGGATATATGCATTCTCCTGATTGCACACTCCAATTATCTCAATATCAATTTTGCGATTAGGATTGTGCTTTCGTTGGCTTTTGCATGGCAAAAGCTCTGCCTGCCAACCTTCCTTTTTCCCGTTTATTAAGAGTTTTGAAAGTGACTCATTAATCCGCTTCTCCAAGTCGGAAAATTCCTCCTCTTCCCAATGTGTTGGGAGATGCCAAATTTTCACTCTAATTTTTTTCTTTTCCATAGCAATACCTCCCTATTGCAATGTTTTGATTGTTTTTTGCCTCTCTAGAAATATTTTAATAATTAACTCTACATTAAAACACTCTCAATTGTCAATAGCCACTCTATACATTATACTGGATACATAATACATCATATTGAAGTCATGCGCATTTCCTACTCCGCTTTCGACACATATCACAATTGCCCGCTGAAATATAAATATCAGGCGATTGATAAGATTAAAACTCCCAAATCCAAGGAGGCGGTTTTTGGCTCGGTTCTGCATGATACGATGAAGTTCATCCACACTCCAGGCATCCTCTCCCCCACCTTGGATCAGGCTATGGAACATTTTTCCAACATTTGGAACCCAGTGGTTTTTGAATCTCCGGATGAAGAACGGGCGGCTTTTTCACAAGGGGTGAAAATTTTGCAAGATTACTATCAAAAAAATAATCCGGCGGATTTCAATATCGTTACACTTGAATCACGTTTTCAGATTGAGATTGGGCCGGCTGATAATCGCCACATCGTTTCCGGTATCATTGATCGTATTGACCGCACCGCGAACGGTTTTGAAATCATCGATTACAAAACCACCAAAAAAATGCCCACGCAAGAAAAAGTGGATCATGACATCCAGCTCTCCGTCTATCTGCAAGCCTTCCTTTCTCTCTATCCGAAAGAGATTGCCAACCTGGGCAATCTGAAAGTTAGTTTGTATTTTCTGAAACACGGCGTTAAACTTTCCGCTCCGCGCACTGAAGAGCAACTCAAAGAAACAGAAAAACTTTTTTTAGAAACTATCAAGCTGATTGAAGAACAAAAATTCGAACCGCAAATTTCACCGCTATGCGCTTGGTGTGGCTATCAAAATATTTGTCCGATGTGGAAGCATAAATTCAAGGAAACGCGGAAAATTGACACTGAAGAAGTCAATGCGGCTATTGACGAATTCATCGAATTGAAATCGGCCGTGACCCTCACAAAAGAGCGTCTAGGAAAATTACAAGCAACTATTGCTGAGTATATGGCACAAGAAGGTGTCGAGCGGGTCTTTGGCGAAACTGGCATCATCGCTGCGACACTGCGCAAAACTTATAAATATGATGAAAAGAAACTTAAAGAAATTCTTGAGCCACTCAATCACTGGGAAGATGTTTTGAAAGTGGACGGCATCGCCCTCAGAAATATTCTTGGAGTCTTGCCACTGCCTGCGCGGCAAGAAGTGGAAAAAGCCAAGGTGCTGGACAAGGAAACGAAAGCTTTGAGCGTGAAAAAGAAATGAACAAATTTAAAAACTTATTCAAAAGCTTCTTCCTTATTGATGACTCACCGCATAAAGTGGCAGGCGGCGTGGCAATGGGAATTTTTATGGGTATCGTGCCAGGAGAGGGCTTTTTAAGCACGCTTTTTTTTGCCTATCTTTTTCACTTCAATCGCTTATCAGCATTAGCTTCTATCGCAGCCGTCAATATGTGGACGACACTTCTTGTTCTGCCTTTAGCTGCCATCACTGGCGGCTTTCTTTTTGGAGTCAGTGCTCAATCGCTTATTACCAGCTTTCAAAATACTTACACCCTCGGCTGGAATTATTTTTTCAGCAAAGTTATTCTATTTGAATTGATTTTGCCTTTGATGGTCGGCTTTGTTATTGTCGCCGTTATTATATCTTTAAGTTTCTATCTATTGGTCTATTTCTTATTGAAGTATAAGAAAATAAAATTCCAATGAAGAAGCATACTGGTTATTTTATAATTGTACCTTGAAATTTTTCTCCATCCAGAATCTTTTTCAAGTTTTTCAAGTTGCGTCCGTCGGCGATGATGACTTCGGCGCCGATTTCTTGCGCCAACTTGGAAGCGATTGGGTCAAAAGGAGCACTCAGTCCTGGGTCCCAACGGTTACCCACGATCTTCCTGAAATCCTTCCAATTTATTTCTTTGATAATTTCAGCGTCCTTAAACTTGTTAGGATCTTTAGTATAGGCGTATTTTATATTCGAAAGATTTATGATTGTTTTGGCTCCTAGTCGTTCAGCTAAAATGGTGGCGACATAATCCGTCGACCAGCCGGGACGCCAACCGGCCGCAATCATAATTTTCTCTCCTTTGGCAAAATGCTTTTTGATGTCTGCCTTAGTGCGAGGATTTTTGTTAATGCGCGGATGAGCGTAATGTCGGAAAATTGTTTTCACGAGATGTGCGTTCATTCTGGTAGCGTGAATGCCCAACCAATCTTGGTCATCATGTGTGATGGAAGTTGTCACTTTTCCCGCCGCTTGGATATATTCTCGCGCCGTATATCCCCCACCAGTAATGATGACAAATCTTTTGTCATTCTTAATTTCGGAAACGATCAAATCATGAAATTTTTTCAAAAATTCCCAGTCGATGTGGCGCGGCACAATAAGTGAGCCACCGAGAGAAATGACGACGATGTCGTTTTCTGTTTTTGACATAATAAAAGATAATTAAAAAAAAATTATTTACTCAGGCTTTTGTCCGGTTGGTACCCTTTAGATTGTGCCTCATCTGTGGAAGAAAAGCAAACCCTATTTTCTGGCTTGATATTTTTAGCATAGGAAGATGTCGCCAAATGATACATAGTAGAGTTTTTACTGCCCACATAGGCGC
>JAHFOP010000036.1 GCA_023261605.1 Candidatus Moraniibacteriota bacterium | reverse complement strand
TCAATTTTTTCCACCGGAGATGATGCCATTGTGATAAAATCCGGGCGCGACAATGATGGACGACGTATCAATATGCCGTCGGAAAATATCGTCTTGCAAAATATCACCGTCAATGACGCGCATGGCGCCATCGCTTTGGGCAGTGAAATGTCAGGCAACATCAAGAATGTCTTGGCGCAAAATTTCATAATCAAAAACGCCCAATATGCTTTTCGCGTAAAATCAAACCAACAGCGTGGCGGCACGGCGGAAAATATCTGGATCAAAAATCTGCAGATCAACTCGCTCAGTGAAGCAGTCCTTCAATTGGACGCCTATTATGAAAGACGCAACACCTTTTACGCCAATTTTCCGCCAACATTCCGAAACATAAATATCGAAGATATAAATTGCAAAAACACCATCGATTCAATCAATATCTATGGCCTAAAAGAACAACCCATGGCGATAAACAACCTGAACCTGAAAAATGTCAACATCATGAAAGCCAGAAGCGGCATGAAGATGAATGATGTTCAAAATGTCAAATTGGAAAACACAAGAATAGTTCCCAAATACGGACCAGTTTTCAACATCACGGATTCTCAAAATGTGAGCATGTCCAGTTCCGGATGTGAGAATTCCAAGCTGACCTGTTTCTATTTAGCGGGGACAAATCTCAAAAATATCATTTTAAACAAGAATAGCTTCAACCAAGCAAAAAAAAGCATCCTTTTCAGTCAGGATGCGGATAAAAATCAACTTTCAATAATCGAGTAAGAACTTTTGCCACAGCTTCTATTTCCGGGCTCTCAAATAGACCGGCAAAGCGAAAAAACTGATGAACATTTGAATGAAGCGGCTGATGATGGCCACTGTCACAGCAGCCGTTGCGCTTACGCCAAAAGCTCCGAAAAAAGCGATGTAGGCCCATTCCTTGATTCCGATATTGTTGATGCTGATTGGAATGGAAGAAACGATACTAATGAGAAAGATAACTGAGAGATAATCCAACATTCCAATTTTTATTCCAAGCGCCGTGAATAAAATATAATTAGCCAGCGCTACGCCGATAAAATAGAAAACGAAAGCTAGGACGGTCACTTTTCTAAACACTCGCCTATCATTGTTGTATGTTCCCAGATCAATCATGAAAGCCACGAATTTATCCGGAAAATATTTTTTGAAACGCGTCCAAAAAAGTCTGTGCCTGATCTTCATTATAAAAATATCAAACAAAAAAGAAAGCAACACCAGTGAATTGGCGATGACCAAAACTTTATTGCCAATGACCTGCCTAAAGTTGAGCAGGGTGAAAATTATTGTCAAAATTGTCGCTCCGAAAAGACCCGTGATGCGGTCCATCATAACAGAAGAGGCCGCTTCGATATAGCGTTCCTGGGCTTTGCCGGTTTCATACGCCTTGAAAGTGTCTCCTCCGATAAAAGACGGCATGAAATTGTTAATGAATGTCCCAGTCAGATAGTATTTGAAAAAATCGCCAAAAGGCAATTCGATTTCTTTGTAATTGGCCAGCGTTTTCCATTTGTAGGCGCAGATGAGCATGCCAATCATCACCGCTAAGATATAGGCCGCCATAAACGGCCACCGAATTGATTCGAAATTTTTGAGGACGTTTAGCCAATCGACTTTGAAAATCACCCAAAACAAAAAAGCCGCACTGATAATCACTTTCAAGATTCTTTTGATGTATTTTTTAAACATTTTTATATAATTTATAATATTCACCCGCCACATTCTGCCAACTCATCTGCTCCGCGCGTTCCCGACTGATTCGCCCCATGCTATGCCGCAATTCTGGATTCTCGATCAGCTGTTCCAATTTTTCAGCGATATGCACCGCGTCTTTCATTTTGATGATATAGCCATTCCCACCGTCCGTCACCAATTCAGCTGTGCCTCCCGCTTCAGTTGCAATAATTGGCAAGCCGCAACTCATCGCTTCTAACATGGCATTTGACATTCCTTCATTAAATGATGGCAACACAAAAACCGAAGCTTCGCGGTAGCGTGGCGTGGTCTCATCACGCGGGATTCGACCTAAAAATCTTACCCTGTCACGCAACTTCAATTCATTCACTTGCCGTTCCAATTTTGCCCTAGCATTGCCATCGCCCATTATTCTGAGTTCAATTTGTGGATATTTCTGCGCGAGCATAGCCACTGCGTCAATCAAATAAGTCAAACCTTTGCGGTCAGTTATCCGCGAAGCTCCGGGCGTAATGATAAACTTTTCAATATTTCTAACATTCTCATCCGGCTTAAACTTTTCCGTATCAATCCCATTGTAAATCAAATCAATCTTTTGCTTCGCATTGGTTTTCCGCGCCAATTCTTTGAGTCCCAGTGAGTTGGCCACAACTGCTGCCGCACATTCCCAAATGAGCGCAAAAAGCGGTTTCAAAAAAGCATAAATCAAAGGAAAGCGGTCCGAATAACCAGGCACGTCTGAACCGCGCAGTGACACAATATAAGGCAGGCTAAATTCCCATTTCAAAAGCATCGAAATAAATCCGCATGGTACGGTGAAAAAAGAATGGGTCAAATCGTATTTATTCTCTCGGCACAATCTTCTGGAAAACCAATAAGCTTTCCAAGAATACAGCAATAAATCTTTTTGCGATTGAAAGTGCAAGTTACCGGCATTTTTCCCGATTGGCAAACGATGAATTCTAATACTCTCGCTAATCTCCTCCAGATGATATTTTTGATCGATTGAAGAAGTCACTAAGTCAACTTCCAGATCAGGCAAGTGAGCATATTCGCGCAAAATATTGGCCGTGGCATTGGCCGCGCCACCACCGAGAGGCGGGTACTCATAATTGAAAAAAAGAATTTTCATAAGTCTATTTAATTTTATCACCTCTTCCGATGGCATAGTATTCGAAACCTGCCTCTTTGACAACATCCAAATCAAAAAGATTTCTGCCGTCAAATATAACTGATTCAAGCAGTAATGATTTGATTTTCTCAAAATTAGGCGAACGGTATTCTTTTGTTTCGGTGGCAATAATAAGAGCCGTACAACCACTAAGCATCCCGTATTTATCATGTTCTTCATACGAAAGCCCCTTCCTTCCTTCCAAGTAAACCTCTTTCGCTTCCTTGATAGCTAATGGATCATAGGCGATGACTTCCGCGCCTCTTTTCAAAAGCTCATCGACAATGACTATAGATGCTGACTCTCTCATGTCATTTGTATTAGCCTTGAAAGCCAGTCCCCAAAGCGCAAATTTCTTGCCTGATAAGTCTTCTCCGAATCTGGACACGACTTTATTCGGAATGACGGTCTTTTGATAATTGTTCACCCCTTCGATCGCTTCCAGAAGGTCAAGATATGGTTTAGGCAAGTTCATTTTTTTGGAAGAATTTATCAAAGCTTTAACATCTTTTGGAAAACACGAACCTCCATAACCGCAACTGGCATGCAAAAAACTGCTTCCAATTCGTGGATCGCTACCCATACCCTCTGCAATCTGCTCGACATCCGAACCTAAGAGTTCTGCTATGGCCGCCACAGTGTTAATGTAAGATATCTTCATCGCCAAGCTAGTATTGGAGCTATATTTTGTCAGTTCCGCCGCGCGAATTCCCATCTTGTGAAAACGATCTTCTCTCATCATGAACGGCTTGTACAATTTGTGCATTTTTGTTGCCACGGCATCGCTGTCTGTTCCCAAAACTATTCGACTAGGTTCCATCATATCTTTGACTGCCCGCCCCTCCGCCATGAATTCAGGGTTGCTTATGACATGAAATGCAATTTTCTCTCCTCGTTTGTCTAATTCGCTTTGAATCAAAGCTTTGACTTTTTCAGCCGTTCCCACCGGCACAGTTGATTTATCCGCCACAATCAAAGAGTGTGTCATTCTACTGCCAATTTCTTTGGCCACGCTTTCCACATAACGCAGATCAGCGCTGCCATCATCCCCAGGAGGAGTCCCTACGGCTATAAAAACAATTTCTGCATTCGTAAGAGTGTCATTATAATCAGATGTAAAATGCAACAAATTTTGTTCCATCCCTTTTTTCACCAGCGAGTCCAAGCCAGGTTCCTCTATTGGAAGAATCCCCTTTTTCAAATTTTCGATTTTTTTTGCATCAACATCCAGACACCAAATTTCATTCCCCATATCAGCGAAAGCGGCGGCCAAAGGCAAACCGACAAAACCTATTCCAATAACTCCAATTTTCATATTTTTTTTCTGATTTATACTATTATGACTCAATAATTTCCTTGATCGAATAATTCATCCGCCCTTGTTCTTTATAATAACCGCGGATTATGATGTCTGCCAAAAGGCCGAAGATGAACAGGATAACGCCGATCATGACGAAGAACACGCCAATGAGTGGCCAGATTTTTTCCGAGAGAGAGGCGTTGAAAAAGATTTTTTCCACCGCCATCCAAACGAGGATCAAAAATCCAACAATAGACAATACCACGCCGCTGCCGCCGAAAAGATGCAGCGGGCGCGAAGAATATTTCCGCCAGAACCAAATGGAAACCATGTCCACCATTCCTTTCATGCCACGTTTCCAATTATATTTCGTCACACCGTGCACGCGCGGATGATGTGAAACTTTCACTTCAGAAACTTTGTAGCCGTCAAATTGCAAAATGGCCGGCATAAAACGATGCATCTCGCCGAAGAGATCTACGCCGGCAAAACAATCGCGCTTATAGGCTTTCAGACTACAGCCGGAGTCATGAATATTGTCCTCAATCAAAATTTGACGCACGATATTGGCCATTCGGGAAGAGAGTTTTTTCATGAAAGGATCTTTGCGCTCATGCCGCCAACCGGCCACCACATCAAAGCCTTCATTCATTTTTTCTAAAAGTTTTCCAATATCCGCCGGATCATTTTGCAAATCTCCATCCATCGTGATAATGACATCTCCAACTGCATTCTTTATCCCCGCGTCAAAAGCCGCTGTTTGAAAAAATCGCTTTCTTTGCTTAATCAGTTTCAATGGAGAAAGGCCTTGGCAAAATTCCACGGTTTTATCAGTTGATCCATCATCGACAAAAATGATTTCATAAGTACGTCCCAATTTTTCGCACGCTTCTTTGATGCGGCGATGCAACTCTTGGACATTTCCTTCTTCATTAAACAATGGCACGACGACCGACAAATCCTTTTTTCCTTCCATAATAATAATTTTATATCCCCTATTTACCTTTTAATGATATTACAGTTTCGAAAAAACATCAACTATAGAAAAAAGGCAGTCTTGATAAAACATGACTGCCTTTTGATGTTTTCTGACGAGAAACATCATCTTTCTACCCAGAAAGGTTCGGTTGAGTTTCCATAAATTGTAATCATGGAAATGTTTAGCGAATTTTCGGTGATTACTGTAGCACGGAAATTTCCTTTCAGCCCTCTTCTTTTGGCTTCTCTTTTGCTGAAGAAAACATATAATCCACCTAAAATAGCGAGTATTTTCTCAACAATAAAAAATCTCCTCTTGTTTCTTTTCGTGACAGTAATCTCCTCGTATCTAAGGTTTAGCCTTTTCGAAAACAATAGTGATGGCTGATTCAAATCTATTATTGACTCCGTAGACGACACCAATGCCCTCAAAAGATATTTGATCGGCCAAGATCGAAGCAATCCAAAGCATTCCTTTATAATCAGTATACCCCCTGCCTTCAACAGAATACACGAAAGGATTGACGGCTAGTAATAATATTATAATCTTCTTGAAAACATTGTCTTTAGCCGGAATTATTCCGATGTTGCCACCGCTAATTTCACGGAGAACATCAGCAATACTCTGGTCAAGCAATCCCCAATTGAAGCTGAACCTCATTGCCGATTCTTCCTCTTTAATCCAGACAGCTGTCGGAAGATCATTAAGACAACGATGATCGACAGCTGTTGCTTTATATCTTTCTAATAGTAATGCCATAGCTTTCTCCTTCCTCTATGTTTTTTAAGGTCAACTTTCACCTTTCCTCAACTTTTTCCCTTGTTTTTAAGGAGCAAAAGAGCGCCACATGCACGCTCCCTCCTTGCTAGACAGAGTACTGAAAAAAGCAATAAAAAGCAAGTTTTTTTTGAAAATTGATTAAATAGAAAAAATATAAAAAAACAAGGATGAACCCAGAGGGGTTCATCCTTGAAACTACAGGAGACAGGTCTCAGCAGCTGCCCATTTCTCCGGCGCCGATCTTGATAACCATAATCCCGCCATTAGACCCGGCTCGCGCGGCCTGACACGAAAGACAATTGCAATCTTCTTCATCTCCTGCGTACTCAACCAATTTCCAGCCATCTCTGATAATGATACTTCTGGGGCACTTTTCTGCCAGACGCTCCTTGATAAGGAATGGAAGCAAATCATTGGCCATGTATGCACTTCGCAACAGGACTTGGATGCCAACGTCTTCAATCGGCACACCCGCAGCATTTTTCTCCTTGGCTTCATCATTATCGGTATTTCTGACGAAGACGCAGGCCTTTTCAAGCGGACTCAGCTCACCAACAACCTCATCTCCCAATTTTACAGGATCACCTTTTAAAAAATCGGGGTCAAAATTGTTAGCCTCGGCCAACGCTATAATTCTCTGCAAAAAGCTGGGCAACACAAGCTTTGGTCTCTCAGTCATTTTTTAGCTCCTTTCTCTTGATTTTTTCGGGTTTGACTTCTTGTAATGGAAAATAACTACTCCACTATGGTTTCTGATTTGTTGAACCAAAAATCAAAGCATCTACACCTTATACATGATGCAGATACTTTTGTCAACGGTTCCAATCGTTAACAAACTCAAAGATTTATTGAAAGATTTTTCTTTATTTGCGCAATGGAAGCCGGCTTTCCTTGCAGTGATATCATACCATTCCTAGCCTATCACCGTCAAGTGTTGCCCTGTGGATAACTTTTATTCTCAAGTTTCTCTTCTTTTGCGCCATAGATACGTTCCGCCAGCTAAAACGCCCGCGGCAATCAGCAAGACAGCGAGTTTAGCCATCCAATGCGAACTAACTTCTTTATTTTTGACCGGTTCATTTTCAACAGTTGCATCCCCCGCGACTTCTTTTGACTGATGGCCTTCATTTTTGCTTGGCCAAAGTTTTTGATCGATGTCGCCTTTTTTGTTTTCAAAAACAGACAATAACGCTGTATGTTTTTGACTGATTGATCCAACACTGCTTTTTTTCTTTTTGTTTGCGTGATGAGTGTCGTTGTTCTCACTGTTATCACCTTCGCTGCCTAAATTTGTTTCGGAATTATCTACTACCGTTTCGCCGTCATACTCAACCACGAAATCCGCCACATTAATTTTGTTTTCATAACGCTGACCAGATTCAGCTATGCCGGTGATTTGCGCGCTAGACTCTTGCGCTTGGCCATTTGAACTTTCTGAAATATTCGCCATCTTCACAGTATAGCTCCCACCTTCACCCGTCCCTTCGGAAATA
The DNA here is from genome assembly GCA_023261605.1 of Candidatus Moraniibacteriota bacterium. Taxonomy (GTDB): domain Bacteria; phylum Patescibacteriota; class Minisyncoccia; order Moranbacterales; family UBA2206; genus CAIKZD01. Next base: position 2,289 of record JAHFOP010000036.1, on the reverse strand, counting down.
ATTTTGTAATCACCTTTCTCCGGACTGGGGATAGTCACAAACTCATTGTCCGTATCAAAACCAGTATAGTCCGCGCCTGCAATCCGATTATCTGTGAAAAGTCCCACAACATTTTTCCCCGCCCAATGCACTCCGTCCGGCGCGATGATTTGGATGTCGATAGGAGAATACACGCCGAAAGTCAGAATGTGAATGATACGCCTGACCGTATCCACATAATTATCAGTGCAATTGTTTTTTCCGGTCAATCTATCAATTACTTCACACTGAGCCACAGTAGGCAAATCATTATGCGCTGTGTCAATTTCTACGGGAGCGTTAATTTCAATCCCCTCAGAACTCTCCAGTGGCACGGTTTCATCGCCTTTCCCATATTCAATTCCACGATTTGAATTTCCATAGTCTTCTGGCATGCCGTCATCCCATTCAGAACCGTTCACCACCTTAAGGCCGGTAATAGTGTCTTCTTTATTTTTAAGTTTTCCGACTATATTAACGAAATCGACTTTATTCAAATTATCTAAAGCAGTTTGACGGTTGAGAAAATCTAAAAAAGTGTTGTTGGGGTAATCATGCGGATAATTCCGCACATCTCCACTGGATGCTTCTTTTAGATAATTATAATCCGGCAAAAGATCTCGCACGGACAAAACTCTGGATTGAATGTAGTCCTTTAGATTTGGCGAGCCGGTTGCATGAGCGGCTTCCATCTGGAAAAGAGCTTTAGCAATTTTATCTTCTCTTGTAAAAAAACCTTCGCCAGCTTCCCATGTCAAGTAATCAGATGGCGCACCCCGATGTGGCGTACCTAATGTTATCAAATGATTAACGTCATTTCTGTTATCATAGCTCTGGCTTTCGATATAGTATCTGGCTACCAACCCGCCCATTGAGTGCCCCACTAAATCGACTTGGGAAACTTTGGTATCCGTTTTCACTTCATCAATTTTTTTCTTCAGCAGATCTGCTGTTTGCACATTGCTATCCCGCCATTCATACGGAAACTCGAAAAGATTCTTGTTTGTCTCATAGCCATTTTTTTCAAATGACAAAACCAAATTATCATAGATATGCATAATCGGATCAAGTACCAATTGACCACCCAGCAATGTTTGCGGCGCTGAACCCAAAATCCCAGGGATGAAAATCACCGGATCAACAATCAAGTCATTCTTTCGCCAATCATCCAATTCATAAGTTCCGCTTATGATTTTTCCATTAGTTGTCCTGCTGGTTGTCACTTCGGATGGACCGCTCGAATCGCCATACCAATTATTTTTCAAAAAAACTTTTTTATAGCAATCATTTGTTTCATCCTTGCATTTCAATTCAGAAATCACTGCTGATGAGTTATTGCTTTTCTCAAAATTAGAATTGACTATCTCTAGATAGCTCCATTCGCCGGCAGAAAAATCATCTTCGTCATACTTCACTGCGACATCCGCATAGGCATTATCACGAAAAGTACAGTTTTCAAAATGAGCCTTTCCGCCGAAAAATTTTACGGCCGGACCGCCAACCGCCTTGGCATAGACTGAAGGCGCGAAGCTTTGCCAAAAAGAAGATTGTCCACCGCCATCAACTTCATAACCTACTCCATGAATTTCTACGTAACGCAAAAAAGATAACTCAGGCGCAGGGTCATCGTCATAGTATCGACCATAAAATTCTATAAGCTGGCTCTGACGATCAGAATCAGACGTAATGTCTATGGGTGCGTTTTGCTCTCCGGCTGCCACCAATCGCCCGCCGAAAACAATAAGCTTAGTACCTCTACCATCGCTGTCTTTACTAAATTTTATATGCGCCCCTTTTTCGATAGTTAAAGTAGCGCCAGAATAAATAGAGACTGTTTTTTTGAAATCAAGATTGTCAGAACTATGCCAAGTGGTGTCTTGGCATATTTCTAGGGTCGTCTCATCTTCATAGTTTTCACATTCATCGTCATCTGCCCTAGCACAAGAAACATCAGCATACGCTCCCATTACCAAGCAGCACACTAGTGTGGTAAATTTAGCTAATATTATCCCCCTTCTTTGTTTTTGCATTTTTATTAAAGAAGTTAATAATTAATAAAACCAAAATAACTCCGTTTATCCATGGCCAATAATCGCGAGTAAATATCACAACCCACTCTAAACTATAAATATTATAAAAAAGTGATCCAGAATCAGTATAAAATATTACATTACTTAATATAGAAAAGAGTGCAATACCTAAAAGTATATTTTTTTTATTTCTCCAAAAATAGATAGAAACAATCAAGGCAATAGTAAGTAGAAAAATATT